>JBAWHK010000060.1:0-29156 GCA_049593795.1 Solirubrobacterales bacterium | reverse complement strand
CGAGCGGAACTTATCCGGCGAAGAATGGTTATCAGGGATGTGCGGGGAATTACTTTGAGAAATATCTGTGGCCGAATGGTGGCGTCAATGATCGCTGCTGGTGCGATGTTGCTGGCAGCCGGACAGGTTGCGAACGCAGCGACCGGGGTGCCGGACCGCGAAGCCGATCCGGTGGTGCTGACCGGAGATCAGGTTCCCGGCCTGCTCGGTGTGGAACCAGGCCGGATCGTCGCTTTCAGCTGGGACGGTTCGTGGAAACAGGTTCCGGTTCAGGTCGACGAACGCAAGGTGGTCGAGCTCCAGGTTGTGCGTCAGAGGACACCCAGTAACCGGCGTTTCATGGCTGAGGTGTATGCCGATGCCGGCACCTGGGCAGGTGCTGACGGTGAGGCGCAGGTCTATTCGGCTGGCACCGATGCCGGTCAGGTTGTTCCCGGCAGCACCGGGGATTCCAGGTTCGATGAAAACGACGAGATCGCGATGATGTCCCGCGATGCCGGCGATTCGGCCGCCGACGAAACGGATCCCAGTGGAGTTGTTGGATCTTCCCGGACTCCGGTTCGTATCAATGACCCGCTCAATCCGGACACGAACCGTTTCCTTTACCTGTTTCAGCAGTCGTCCGGGCTTGATCCTTCAGCCGGACAGGACCTCGTTTCGTACAACTGGATATTTTCGCCAGCGCTCGCCGGTGGATATTTCGGCGGTTACAATTTCGACAGCATCGGGGACAACGTCGACGGACCCCCGGTGAATCCCGAAGCTTCAGTCGTCACGACCGGGGTTTACGAGCAGGCATTTCCCGGCCGCTGGATGATCGACGGACTGAAGATCAAGGTTGATGGGTCAACCGGGGTCGACATTCTCGATGGCGACAAGTCAACCGTGGGCGTCGGTTCATGCGGCCGCAACGAACTTACATTCAGTCGGGGTGGGGGAGGCGCGATCGCGAACATCGACGGGCCGGTCCGGGCGATCCGTTCCTACGTCGGCGCGAACAGCGGAACTTTTACTCAGCGCGACCAGATTTACTACGAAGGTCGGGCTGACACCATCACCTACCTGCGGGTCCACGAGGGAATCACCGATTTCATCATGGCGATGGACTACTCGGAAGCTGCCTACGGCATGACCTACCGGAGTTCCACCAATCCAGCGGGTGTGACGATCGACGGCCAGGGCGGCGGCACTGCCGGATCGCCGGACGAAGGAACCGACGGACTGACCCTGACTGGCAGGATGGACTGGGATCAGGCGACTGGCGCCCAGGGATCGCTTACCAACGTCACCCGGATCGACTCTGACATTCCGGACCTGACCTTCGGCTCCTACTACCAGGACAATCTGGAGCCGCCTTCGAACAATGACGCGATCATCTGTTCCGGGGATTCCCATGCGATTGGCGCCAGCGGACCCCGGGTGACGATGCAAGGTCGGGGATCCAACACGGATCCGACCTTGGACCCGACCCCGCCGTCAACGGTCGTCAACAACTTCACCGGACACCGGACCACTTTTTACAGCGGCCCCGGGGCCACTGCCGAAACTGGTGCCCTGCGCTCCCGACAGGTTGATTCTCCGCTGACCGTTTCAGTCGGTGCGAACGTCGATCCTGCCCTGCCTGTGGGCCAGCCCGGCAAGCCGGGCCGTCAGAACTGGGTCGGACTGAAAGTTTCGGCCGGTCCCGCCAACGTCAAAGCCAGGATCGGCAAACGAATGAAGATCCGGGTGAAGGTCAGGAACATCGGCGACAAGACCGCCAGGAAAATCAAGATCTGCCCGCGGGCCAAGAACAGGCTGGTAAAGACAAGCCGCTGCAAGACGATCGGGAAACTGAAGCCGTCGCGCCGGTCCGGACGGACTTTCGCGGTCCGGCTGCGTGGCACCGCGGCCGGCAAGAAAGCGGTAAAGGTCAAGTTCCGGGCCAAAGCATCAAAGAGCCATGCCCGTTCCGACGTGGTGAACCTCAGACCTCGCGGCCGCCGCTAAACCGGCGAAGAACCGAAGTTCTAGATCCAGCCGGCCGGGAAGGCTCCGGCAGGAACCAGGCCGTTGTAATCAGGGAAGTAACGGCGGGCGATGCGCTCCCCGGCTGAATCCTCGAACGCCGGGTGCAGGTCAGCCACTGTAAGCAGAACCCTCACGGTCGAGGCAATCTGAAGGTCGGCTGCCGTTGGCTGCTCACCGTCGATCAGCCCCTGGCTGGCGAACCCTTCGATCGTTTCGATGATCGCTGGCAGCCGGCCCAGGTCACCAGCCAGCTTCTCGGCGGTGATGCCGTGGTACTTCCAGGTCGAATGGACGAATTTCATGGCGAAGTCGGTGCCGGCGGGATCCAGGGGTTCGCCACCGCCGAAAGTGCCCATCGCTTCCGGACGGAAATGAAGCGCTCCCCATGGCAGACGACGTCCGAGGTCCTGGAGGTCTCCATCAGCCCAGAGTTCAGCTTCGCGTACTTCGCTGGCGATTCCCGCAGGGTAAAGCGGATTCTCGGACACAAGTTCATCGAGGCGCTCGAGGATCGCGGTCGAACCATGAACCGGTTCGCTGCCGATCATCACGCCCGGTACGGTTCGATTGCCCTCGCCATAGAGTTCCTCGACCTGATCACCATGTTTGCCCATGTCCAGGGTCACCTCTTCGTACTCGAGGCCCTTGTGATCGAGTGCCGCCCGGACAGTCATGCACGGATGGGACGGGGGCAGGACATGGAGGGTGATCACTTCGTCGATGGGCATGCCGTGAGCTTACCCCGCAGTGGTCCCCCGGTAACTTTCTGACATGAGCATCCAAAAGCTTCTGAATGCCGGATTCGGGGCCGCCCGTGTGGGGCTGGGAATCGTCGCCGGGGCCTACCCGGAAAAAGTCGGCCGCACCTGGATCGGTGAAGCTGCCGCCAAACCGGAAACCGGGGTGATCCTCAGGGCGCTGGCCGTTCGGGACCTGGCGCTCGGCGCAGGAACGGTCGAAGCTGCCTTCCGCGATGACGCAACGATCTGGATCGCGGTGTCGACCATGGCTGACATCGGGGATGTCGCTGCCACCCTGATCGCGAGAAAGGACCTTCCGCGAGCCGGCGTACTCACCACCACGGCCCTGGCCGGCTCGGCGGCGATCGCCGGAATGATCCTGCTGGCAATCGACCATTCCGGCGACTGAAATGGAAAGCGAAATCCCGGCAGCCATCGCCCTTCCCGCAGAACCGGATGGCCACAGCTACGAATTGACCGGCCTCGCCCGGGGGCCGTGGGCCCCTGACGCTGCCCATGGCGGCGCCCCGGTCGCGCTGATCACCCGGGAGGCAGAAAAGTTCGGTGCCGAAGACGGGTTGCGTCTCGCTTCGCTTTCTTCGACTTTCTATGGTCCCGTGGCTCTCGGCAAAATCGAAATCGAGGCCGAAGTTGTGAAGCCCGGGCGTCGGCAGAAAGTCGTCCGGGTGATCCTGCGCTCCGGGGACAGAGTGGCGATCGAAGCGACCGGAATCCTGCTGAGGCAGGCCGAGGTGCCACTACCCGACGGAATCAACCGGACCGGGCCGCCGCTCAGCCCTCCGGAAGAAGGCGAAGGCGTTGATAACTCGCTTTGGGCAGCGGGGAACGAAATCGCTTTCCACCGCACGACGAACACGGTGCTGAAACTGGATGGCGGCCCGGATGAAGTCGGTCACACCGGCACCGCCTGGTTCCGGCTGGAATATCCACTGGTTCCCGGCGAGGACCTCTCACCCTTGCAACGGGCCGCAGCCGCGGCCGATTTCGGTAACGGCCTGGCCCATCCGGTTCCTTTCGGCGAATACCTGTTCGTCAACTGCGACCTGAGCTTCTCCACATTCCGCGATCCGGTCGGGGACTGGATCGGACTGGTTTCCCGGACCGATGTTGATCCGGTCGGTTCGGGCCTCACCACCACCGAACTCCATGACCGTTCGGGCCGTTTCGGGGCCGCGTCACAGTCCCTGTACGTCGATCAGGTTCGCTGACCCTGATTTAGCCAGCGGGATATGGAAACAGGGAATCCGGGACTTTAGGATTACCCCATGAATGATCTGCCGAAAAAGCCGGAGGCGCTGCTGCTGGACATCGACGGTGTCCTTTACGCCGGCGGTGAAGCGATTCCCGGTGCGGTTGAGGCCCTGTCGGAACTACGCGGCATCGCTGGCGCGATCCGGCTGGTGACCAACACGAGTTCGGTGTCCCGCCAGACAGTGATCGACCGCGTTCGCAAGCTCGGTTTCGACATCGAACCGGATGAGGTCCTGACGCCGGCCGCGATGGCAGTTCGTTATTGCCGCTCCCGGGGCTACGGCAAGGTCAACCTGATGGTGGCGAAATCACTGCGTGAAGATCTGGAAGAGATAGATGTGGTCGGTACCGACGAGCAGGCAGACGCGATCGTGCTCGGGGACCTGGGATCGATGTTCAACGCCCAGACCCTCAATTTCGCTTTCACCCAGCTGATGAACGGTGCCGACCTGATCGCCCTCCAGCACAACCGTTACTGGCGGAAAGGCGACGACCTCGCCCTTGACGTCGGCGCTTATGCAGCGGCACTCGAATATGCCAGCGGGGTGGAAGCCATTGTCGTCGGCAAGCCGTCGAAGGACTTCTTCGACATGGCGCTGGCCGACGCCGGGGCGTCGGCATCGCGAACGGTGATGGTCGGCGATGACATCGAGGGTGACGTCGGTGGCGGACTGGGGGATGGCATCGCATCGGTCCTGGTCCGGACCGGAAAATTCACCGAAGATAAGTTCGAAGAGTCAGAAATCGAACCGACCCGGGTGATTGATTCGCTGGTCGACCTGCCCGAACTTCTGAGCTGAACCCTCAGAGAACGAGCGTCCGGAACAGCCGGTCCAGTTCGGCGGCCGGATCCCCGGTCAGGCCGGTATGTACCCGTGAAGCCTGGATGATCGTTGATGAGGGAGCAACCAGCCAGCCGAACCTGTCCGAAGGATCCATGCTCGCGAGACTTCCGCCGGCCAGGTTGCCGCTGACCACCTGACATAGTGAATCGAGGCGCTGCCTGATCGATTCGGCATCGGCGTCGGGGGCAAGGGACCGTAGCTTCCCGGCATCCATCTCGACTTTCATCTCGAGGAAATCGTATTGCCGGCAGAAGAGGGCGACGCCGACATTCAGGCGCTCACCGCGCTCGAGGCAGGGCACCACTCGCAGGACGGCGTAAGCGAAGGGCAGAGCTTCAGGCATCTTCACTCAGCTCCCGGATAAAACTCTTCTGGCAGTCGAGGCGGCGGTTGAGAAAACCGATGAAATCAGCGCGGCGCAGGTTGGGTTGCTCGCCGAGCCAGCCCGCAGGCACATCGTTTACGGCTGGTTCGATTGCGACCCGGACCTTGTCGGTCAGGCGTTCGCCGGCTTCGTCCAGGGATCCCGCGGCTGGCAGCAGCACGTGATCGCGCAGCATCGGGGTCGCGTTGGGGGCGGTTTCGGCAAGTGGGGTGTTGCCGTGCTGGCGAAAGAAAGCGGCGCCGTGGTCAATCAACCAGGTTTTCCGGTGCCAGTTCAGGAGATTCGGATTGCGCGGCGTGCGGTCAATGTTGGTGATCAGGGCGTCGAACCAGACCACATCGGCCGCGAAGTCAGGGTCGAACCCTTCGGGGGGCAGCGTGAACGGCAAAGATCCGGGCAGGAAGTCCATCCCGAGGTTGATGCCGGGGCTGGCTTCGATCAACTCCTGGATTTCAGGGTCCGGTTCGGCATGGCCGAGCTCGGGAGGGATCGAGATCAGCACCAGCTCAGGTACCGGCAATCCGATCGCGCGGCCGATCTGGCCACTGATCACTTCGGCAACCAGCGCACCAGGGCCCTGCCCGGCCCCTCGAAACTTGACCACATAAAGCCCGTCATCATCGGCTTCGACCAGTCCCGGCAGGGAACCACCCTCCCGGAGGGCAGTCACGTAACGGGTTGCATTCACCTCGCGCATCCTTGAAGCTTGGCAGACAGATAGGCTTCTGCGGTCTTTACGTCCTCAGTTTTGTCCCCCGAATCTTCTAAGGAAGGGTCTTGATGTCCACGCTTTCCAACGCAGCGGCAGCCCCCCGTGTTCCCGTACTTGCCGATGCCCTCGCCAACAGCCGTGTGCGCACGGCCCTCATGGTCCTCGGTGGCGCCCTCTTCACTGCCCTGATGGCACAGATCGTCATCCCGATGACCCCGGTGCCAATGACCGGACAGACCCTTGCCGTCCTGCTGGTCGGCTCGGCCCTCGGTGCCAGGCGCGGCGCCGCGTCCCTGGCCCTTTACGTGCTCATGGGATTCATGCTGCCGGTTTACGCTGATGGCGGATCCGGAATTGCCACGCTCTGGGGTGCCTCCGGTGGTTACCTGATCGGCTTCATCCTGGCTGCGTACTTCGTTGGCTGGATGGCCGAGCACGGTTCTGACCGCAAGGTCCTGACCGCTTTCATTTCATTCGTATTCGGTCAGTTGATGATTTTCATCCCGGGTCTGATCGTTCTTCACGCCGTTACCGGTCTCAGCTGGGCCGACACCATCCACGGCGGGTTCACTGTCTTCATCATCGGTGGGCTGGTCAAAGCAGCCTTCGGTGCAGTTTTGATGCCGTCGGCATGGAAGCTCCAGAAGCACAGCTTCAAGAGCTAAGCTCACATCATCGTCCGTCAATGTTTTGAAAGGAAGTCGATTTGCTGTTAGCTGACTACGGATTGGGTGAGGCACTCCTCACCACTCTGGCGATTTTCTTTTTCGTCATCTGGATCTGGATCGTCATCACGATCCTCATGGACCTGTTCCGCGACCACGAGGTAAGCGGATGGGCCAAAGCTGTCTGGGTTCTGTTCCTGATCTTCATCCCGTTCCTCACGGCATTGATCTACCTGATCGCCCGTGGTTCCGGAATGCGGGATCGAGCCATCAAGGAACAGGTGGATGCGAAAAAGCATTTCGATGAATATGTGCGTGAAACCGCTGCCGCTTCCCCGGTTGACGAGCTGCACAAGCTCGATCAGCTGAAGCAGAGCGGTGGTCTCACCGACGAGGAATACAGCAAGATGAAAGCCAAGATCGTCGGCTGAGTCTTTCTGCGTTTCTTTTCAACCGGCCGCGCAAATGCGCGGCCGGTTTGCGTTAAGTCACATTTCCCGCGTCGGCAAATCCCTAGACTGCTGCCCTCGTGAACAAAGCCCTCATTGCCATATTCGCCGTTGCCCTTCTGCTCATAGCCGGTGTAATCGGATTCATGCTCGGCGATGATGAAACCGATGAGCCGCAGGCGACACCCGTTCCAGTTACCGGCACAACCGGGGACACCTCAGTGACCGGCGAAACGGCATCAACCGGAATCGCAGACCTGGTGTCCGGCAAACTCCGCCTCGACGGACTCAACCTGACCGCCTACACGGCGGAGGGATATTCCGATGCGAAGGTCCATGATGATCTGGACCGGATCAAGGGGATCGGCAGCAATGCCGTCACGATCGTGCCCACCTGGTACATGAAAGACGCTTCCGCTAATTCGGTCAGGCCCAATGCGAACAAGTCCCCGAGCGACACCAGCCTGGAATCGGCGATCGGATACGCGAAGGACATCGGGCTGAAGGTAATACTCAAGCCTCACATCGATGTGATCGACGACACTTTCCGTGGCGATATCCAGCCGGCAGATCGCACGAAATGGTTTTCGTCCTACGAGTCTTTCATTGGTTTCTATGCCGATTTTGCGACCAAGGTTGACGCTGACCTGTTTGCGGTGGGCACGGAACTGAAATCCCTGTCCGGCGATACCGACCCGTGGCGTCAGATCATCGCTGCGGTCCGCGGGAAGTACAGCGGGCCACTGACTTACGCCGCCAACTGGGACGAAGTCGATCAGGTCCAGTTCTGGGACGCCCTTGACCTGATCGGAGTCGACGCCTACTACCCGTTGGCCAGTGAGGGGCAGACACCAACCGAAGAAGATCTGGTCGCCGCCTGGGCGACCCCGGTGGGCAACCTCGAAGCCACATCCGACCGGTGGGGTAAACCGGTCCTCCTGACTGAAATCGGATATCCGACCCAGGCTGATGCTGCCGCCCACCCTTTCGAAGTACGGGAGGGGGAACCGGAAGACCAGGCCGCCCAGGCCACTGCCTATCGGGCTGCCTTCAAAGCATTCGCTGACGTCGAATGGCTGAGGGGTATGAACTGGTGGGCCTGGCGGGCCGATCCCAGCAACAGGGAAAACCTGGCGATCGACTATCCGCCGGAGGGCAAAGAGGCCGAAGACGTGCTGGCCGAAAACCAGCCCGGCTAGCCAGGCTGAGCCAGGGGCATGACCGGCCACGCCGGTGTGCGATGCTCTTTCAGTGGCCGCTGAAACATCTTTGAAGCTATCCGTCCTTGATCTCGCCCCGGTGGTCGAAGGATCAACCCCTGCGGTTGCCCTCGCCGACTCGACCAGGCTCGTAAAGCACGCTGAGAAGCTTGGCTACACCCGACACTGGGTGGCCGAGCACCACAACATGACAGGCATTGCCAGCTCCGCACCGGCAGTTCTTATCGCGCACCTGGCTGCCAGCTCAAAAACGATCAGGGTGGGATCGGGTGGCGTGATGCTGCCTAACCACCAGCCGCTGGTGGTTTCCGAGCAGTTCGGCACCCTGGAAGCGCTCCACCCAGGCCGGATCGACCTCGGGATCGGCCGGGCACCCGGAACTGACCAGATGACAGCAGCGGCTCTGCGCCGGGGCATGGACCCGCTTTCCGATGAGGACCTGCCTAAACAGCTTGGGGAGCTGCTCGGGTTCTTCAGCGGCAAATGGGCTGACGGCCATCCGTATTCCAACATCACTTCGGTGCCAGGGCAGGGCAACCAGCCCGATATCTGGCTGCTTGGATCGAGCGGTTACACCGCCCAGGTGGCGGGGTTGATGGGAATGCCGTACTCATTCGCCCACCACTTCAGTGCCCGGAACACCCTGCCTGCGGTTGAGCTCTACAGGTCAAAATTCACCCCGTCTGAATACCTCGACGAGCCCAAAGTGATGGTCGCGGTCGGGGTTATCTGCGCCGAAACCGACGAAAGGGCCCGTTGGCTGGCCGGACCTTCCCGCCTCGCTTTCGCCCGCCTCAGAAGCGGACGCCCCGGGAGGTTCCCTTCACCGGAAGAGGCCGCCGCGCACGATTTCACCCCGGATGAAGAATCGGTCGTATCGTCGATCGCAAAAGGCCATATCTTTGGCAGTCCGGAAACAGTCAAGCTGCGACTGAACGAACTGGCTGATTCGACCGGTGCCGACGAGCTCATGATCTCGACAATGGTCCATGACACGGAGGACAGGCTGCGTTCCTTCGAGCTGGTGGCTCAGGCTTTCGATCTCGATCCGTCTGGCTGAAGCGCCGGTTTCCTCCGTCTGCACGGTGTTTCCCAGAACCGGACTGCCTTACAAGCCGGAGACGCAGGCTCGCTACGGTGTCCTTTCGCCCTCCCTGGGTCGGCGACCCTCAAATGCGGATTCAACTTCTCAAGATCACCAGCGGCCGCGGTCGCCTGCTTTCATTCGCGATCGCCCTCATGGCGACGATGGCCCTCTGCTTCGCGGTTGCCCAGAACGGCCCTGCCGGAGCGGTTACTGCCCAGCAGAAATACGACCGGGCGCAAAGCAAGCTGGCCGACATTGCCAGCAACGTAGACGGTCTCAAGGCCCAGGTCGCCGAAGACAACCGCCGGGTCGATGCCCTGCTCGGTGAACTGGCCGGGCTGCGGGCGACAGCTTCCACGCTCCAGGCTGAACTCGACCAAAAGCAGGCGAAGCTTGACGCGATCGAAGCCGATCTGGAGGCCGAACGCCAGCACCTCAAGGAAGTCAAGAAACGGCTTCACCGCGCAATCAAAGTGTTGAGTGACCAGATGGTTGCGGAATACATGTCTGGATCACCGGATGTCGCTGAGATCGTCCTGACTTCGAGTAGCTGGGCGGAACTGGTTTCGAGCACCGATTATGCCGAGAGCATCCAGGAGCGCAACGAATCGGTGGTTGACCGGGTCAAGGATCTTCGCGGAGAGGTCGAGCTTTCAGTCTCGACGATGGAGAAGCAGGAAAAGGCACTCCAGTCTGCGCGCGATGAAATTGCTGATGAAACTGCCGCTGCGGTCGAAGCTCGTGACGCCGTCGAATCGAGACGGGCCGAGTTCCTGGCAACCCGGGACATGCGTGAGCAGCGGATTTCCGCCCTTCAGCAGCAGGCCGGAAACATCGAGGGCCAGCTTCCTGATCTCAGCGCCGACCCGGCCAGCAGTTCAGCTGGCCAGCAACCGGCGCCGGTTGCTGGTGCCACAGCGGTACTTGGTTCGGATGGTCTGGCTTCAGCTCCGGCCAGTGCTCCGCAGGCGGTAAAGGACGTAATCGCTGCTGCCAACGCGATCTCTTCCATGCCGTACGTGTGGGGCGGCGGTCACGGTTCATTCGAATCTTCAGGATATGACTGTTCCGGGGCGGTCAGTTATGCGCTACATGGCGGCGGCCTGATATCCAGCCCACTCGATTCAACGGGTCTGACGACCTGGGGCGAACCGGGCGCAGGTAACTGGATTACGGTTTACGGAAACTCAGGGCACGTGTACGCAGTAATCGCCGGTCTGCGCTGGGATACCTCGGGAACGGGCGGATCCGGTCCCAGATGGTCGACCGATACGACGTCCTTTCAGGATGCTTCGGCGTTCATCCCGCGTCACCCCTCAGGCCTGTAATCAGATCTCGCCGTTGCGGAAGGGTTCGCAGACAGTGTGATCTTTCGTGACCGCCTTCTTGCCCCGGCGACCTGTGATCGTCAGGTCGTAGCACTCATTTTCGCCTCGCGCTGCGTAAATCCGCCACTTCTCGCACCGTAGCTTTCCGCAGCCGACCGCGAATCGTTTCGCTTTGCGCCGGGGCTCGCCGTCAATGCTCACCTTCAGCGAGGTGACCCGCTTGGTGTAGAGAACGATTTTGGCGTGTTGTCCGCTCCTGGTGGGCAGGGCACGGGCCTGACCGTAGATCTTTGGCTGGGCGGCGGCAGTTGCTGCGGTCGCCGGCAGGACCAGACCAAGGACCACGGTCATGCCTGCGAGTACCAGTCGTACACCTGAAGTCTTCAAAACCATCCCCTGATTCGTTCTTTCGGACGTGGTGGATCCTACCCGGTGTTGTCTTCGATCTCCTGCGGTGAGAAGAACCGATGGGCGATCGCACCGGTGAGCAGAGCCATGAATGACACTCCGACCAGCAGGATTGCAACCGAAGTTATCTGTGAGCCGAGGGTGGTCGGTTCGAATTCCGATCCGAGGGTGGTCATGGTGGTGACCGCCCAGTAGACGCCGTCCCATTCAGTGAGGTCCTGATTGTGCCGTTCGAAGGTCCTGAATACAGACCCGCCGACGATCGCGATCATCGTGGTCATCAGCGCGGCGTATCTGAGCCCACGGTCGGAAAAGAGCCGACTGGCCACCTGGGCGAGCTTGAGCAGCCGCAACAGCCGCAGCAGCCGGAATGCCCGCAGGCTCTGGAGGCTGGCTGGCAGCACTGGTGGTGTGAGGAAAACAACGATCAACTCGACCGGATGGTGTTTCAGGTAGAGCTTGCGGTCGGGAACGACGATCAGCATTACCACCAGCTCGAGCGCGAAGGCGAGCCAGGTTCCCCAGTTCAGGATTTCAGCCACGGTTTCCAGGTTGCCACCGACGTTGGCCTCGGTGAGCGCGACGCTGGGGAGGGTGAGGGCCGCAGCGATCATTACTGGTGTTTCCATCATTGCCTTGGCTTTGAGGGCGCGGGCACCGGTTACACCGTTTCCGGGGTCGTTTTTGCCGCTGAGCTCGGATCCGAGCCGATGTCTGAAGCTGTCCTTTTGCTGAGAAGCCATTAGACGGACTTTCGACGTTCTCTCCATGGTGCCTGTTGGCGCAATCGATCCACCAACCGGTGCTTTCGCTTCCCGGTTGACTAACTAAAAGTAATTCGCTAAACTAATTAGCAATGCGAAAGATATCCTGGAATAGAAATGCAGGGTCGGAACAGTCAGTCTCCGGCACCGATGCGGACACGGCGGCCTCAGCTGCTGAAACAAACCGTCCGGCTGAGCGTCAGACACAACGTCAGACATTACGTAAAGACCTTGTTCAAGGGGAAAATCAGGAATCAGCGCAAGCGTTGCGCATGGCCGTCACCAGGACGGCCAGACGGCTCCGACAGGAGGCCGGAAGCGACCTTTCGCCAACCGCTCTGACCGCCCTGGCCTCAGTCGAACGCCACGGCCCGGTAACCCCGACCGGTCTCGCCGAACTTGAAGGAGTGAAACGCCCCACCGCCACCAGAGTCATCAACCACCTGGCCGAAGCCGGCATGATCGAACGTCACCCCGACCCGGAAGACGGCAGAAGCTGCCGGCTGGAGCTGACCAAACAGGGGATCGGCTACCTCGAAGAGCACCGTTCCCGCAAAAGCGCCTATCTGGCCCGACTCCTCGACTCTTTGCCTGCCGACGACGTCAAAACGCTGGACCGGGCCGCCGAGATCCTCAACCACGCGCTGCTCGACCGGCCGTCGGAGAAAGGAGCAACCGCTTGAACGCAGCTCTCCGCCGATCATTCGATTCACTTCAGGTACCGAACTACCGACGCTTCTTCCTGGGTCAGGTGGTTTCAATCTCCGGCAACTGGATGCAGACAGTCGCCGAAGTCTGGCTGATCCTCAGCCTCACCGGAAGCGGCTTCGCCGTCGGGGTGACCACCGCCCTCCAGTTCCTGCCGATCCTGCTCGCCGGAGCCTGGGGCGGAGCCCTCGCGGACCGCTTCAACAAACGCACCCTGCTCATCCTGACCCAGGCAGCGATGATGTTGCCGCCGCTCATCCTCTTCACCGTCACCCTCTCCGGAACCGTTCAGCCCTGGATGGTGTTCGCCCTGGTATTCGTCCGCGGATCACTGATCGCCATTGACAATCCCGCCCGCCAGGCCTTCGTGATGGAAATGGTCGGCCCGGACCGCATCGTCAACGCAGTCAGTCTCAACAGCGTCATCGTTCACTCCTCACGCGTTGCCGGACCCGCGATTGCCGGCATCCTGATCGCCACCGTGGGTGTCGCCGCCTGCTTCGGCCTGAACGCCCTGACCTTCCTCGTGATGATCTGGGCGCTCTGGAGCATGGACGGCAGAAGGCTGACCGCCCCACCGCGGTCCGGCCGGGATCAGCGAGGAGTGATGGAAGCCGTCCGCTATGTACGCGCAACCCCCGAACTCCGGGTGCCGCTCCTGCTGATGGCGGTCGTCGGAACCCTCGGCCTGAACTTCCATGTCGTACTGCCACTGCTGGCGAGCATCACCTTCGAAGGCGGGCCCACCTCGTACGCCGTCCTCGTCTCAGCGATGGGCGTGGGATCGGTGATCGGTGCGCTCGTCACCGGCGCCCGCGGATACACCGGCATCGGGGTGATCGCCTTCTCGTCGCTCGCATTCGGCGGCATGGCCATGGCTGCCGCCTTCATGCCCAGCCTCGCGACTGAACTCCCGGTGCTGGCCCTGCTCGGAGCGGCCGCTGTGACCTTCGCCGCAGCGATCAACTCCACCCTCCAGCTTGTGGTTTCACCCGAAATGCGCGGCCGGGTAATGGCCCTCTACACAGTCGTATTCCTCGGCTCCACACCGATCGGAGGCCCCCTGGTCGGCTGGATCTCCGAAGCCTACGACCCGCGATACGCACTGGCGATGGCGGCCTTCTCGGGTCTGCTGGCAGCCCCCTGCGCCTTCTGGATCCGTGCCCGAACCACAGTCGCAGGCGTCAGACCTGCCTGAAAGATTTCGAGCGACAACGGCTTCCATGGTCTAGCCTGCGCGCAGAGTGCTTCACACCGCTCACGGATATTGGATCGAAGAAGCCGGGGCACCGGATCCGGTGCCGTCGCTTGACCGCGACATCAAGGCCGATGTCCTTGTGGTCGGCGGCGGGTTCACGGGCATGTGGACCGCGTGGCATCTCCGGCAGGCCGAGCCCGATCTGCGGATAGTCCTTCTTGAATCTGACCTGGTCGGGCACGGACCCAGCGGCCGAAACGGCGGCTTCGTCGATTCGATGTGGGTCAGCTTCTCCAGCCTCTGCCAACGGTACGGCGAAGCCGCCGCACTGGATATCGCCCACGCATCCGAAAAATCGGTTGATCAGATCGGGGACTTCTGCGAAACGCAGGGAATCGACGCCTGGTTCCGGAAATCCGGATATCTGAACGTCTCGACCAGTGAGGCTCAGGATGGCTCCTGGGAACGGAACACCCGCGCGCTCGCCAAAGCAGGCATCGACGATGACTTCACGATCCTCGACTCAGACGCCCTGGCCGGCATCTGCCGGTCACCAAAGTTCCGGGGTGGTGTCATGTATCGCTCCGCAGCCACCGTCCAGCCCGCCCGCCTTGGTTTCGGAATCCGCCAGAGCCTGATCGACGCGGGCGTCCAGGTTTACGAAAACAGCCCGGTGACAAACGTCAAAGATGGCCCCGGCCCGATCGTGGCACGAACCCCCGGGGGCAGTGTCACCACAGACCGGATTGTCCTTGCCTCCGGACCAACACTCGCTGGACGCGGTTCGCCGGTCCGTCAAAACGTCACTGTCGCGTCAAGCCACATGGTCATCACCGAGCCGGTCCCCGACGTGATCGAAGAGATCGGCTGGACCGGGGGAGAAGCAATAAGCGATTGCCGATCCCTGCTCAACTACTTCCGCACCACCCCGGATGGCCGGATCGCTTTCGGCTGGGGTGGCGGACGAATCGTCGCTGGCGGCCGCCGGCACGGGCGGGCAGAAGTCGACGCCGAAATCATCAGCCAGGTTGCCGAAGGGCTGCGGAACTACTTTCCCCAGCTCGTCGGCCGTCAACTCGAATACGCCTGGGGCGGCCCGATCGACGCGTCCGCCTCCCATCTCCCGCATGTGGTCGAGTTGCCATCGGGCCGGGCCTACGCGGCATTCGGTTACACCGGGAACGGGGTCGGTCCTTCGCAAATGGTCGGCCGTATCCTCGCCTCAAGAACTCTGGGCCTCCAGGACTCATACGCATCACTGGCGATGGTCGAGCCCGCCAAAGCTCTCACCGCGGTCCCGCCCGAACCCCTCCGCTGGATCGGCGGCACCCTGATCCGGGAAGCGATCGGCCGCAAGGAAGAAGCTGAATCAGCCGGTCGAACCCCCGATCCGGTCAGTTCCGCAGTCGCGGCAATCCCGGGGCTGATCGGGTTTCACATCGGCAGATAGCCGGGTAAGTAAGGTCCGCTCAAACCCGAAACACGGAGGCACCAATGGCAGTATCGATACCGGACGAAGCAATCCATCTCCTCGAAGGAAAACACCTGGCCCACGTCGCGACGCTGAAAGCCGACGGCGCACCACAGGTGACTCCTGTCTGGATCGGACATGAAGGTGATCTGATCACTTTCAATACGGCCAAAGGGCGCCTCAAGGAAAAAAACCTCAGGCGCGACCCTCGAATCGCCCTTTCGATCGTCGACGCCGAGGTCCCCTACCTGCCGCTGATCGTCCAGGGCAAAGTCGTTGAGATGACCGAAGAAGGCGCGGATGACGACATCAACGCCCTCGCCAAGCGCTACATCGATGAAGACGTCTACCCATTCCGGCAGCCAGGAGAAGAACGCCTGATCGTGAAGATCGAACCGGAAAAGGTCGCCTACCGGATCGAATGAACCGCGCCCAATTCACAAAAAAACGGCCACCCGGATCGGGTGGCCGTTTTTCGTTCCGGGGCGAAATGCCCCGTCAGGCAATTCGGTATTACTCGGTGAAACCCGCCTCCTGCAGGTAGTCACTGGCAACCGCTGCCGGGGTCTGCTTGTCGAGGTCCACACGGGCATCCAGTTCCTGCATCACCTCTTCGGTGAGTCCGCTCTGGACCGCTTCGATCGTCGACTTGTAGTCAGGTCCGGCGGCTTCAACAGTCTTCTTTTCGGTCAGGAAAACCACGTTGCCGGCGGGCAGCACGCCCTTGTCATCCTCGAGGATCGTGTACTCGTCTGACGCACCTAGCTGGGCATCGGTCGTGAACACGATCGAGAGGTCGGCCTGTCCCTTGTCGAGCACTTCGTAGCGCAGGCCGATATCGACCGGCGTGAACGAATTGAACTCGAGGCCGTAGTTCTCATTCAGGCCAACGAGGCAATCGATGCGCTGGCGGCACTCGGGTGATCCATACAGGTTGAGGTCCTGGCTCTTGCCTTCGAGATCGGAGATCGTGGTGACCCCGAGTTCCTCAGCCTTTTCGGTCGTGAGTCCGACCGCGTTGGCGCTGGCGAACGGGGTCGGCGCAAACACTTCGATGCCGTCCTTGTCCGCTTCAGATGCGACCGCGTCAGCGGCACCCTGAGGATCGTTCGGCACGTCTTCCGGTGCCGTGTTGTAGAACGAAGTGAGGGCGGTGCTGGCGTACTCGGGGTACCCGGAAATCTCACCCTGCTTGAGCGACGCCAAAGCGAGAGTTTCGGATCCGAGGTTGAGGTCGGTCTTCACTTTGTAACCGGCTGCCTCGAGTCCCTGGGCGTAAATCTCGCCGAGGACGATCTGCTCGGTGAAGTTCTTCGAGCCGATGGTGAGGGTCGTCGAAGCATTGTCGGGATTCGACTGGATCAGATCACCGCTCGCACTGGTGTCGCTACCACTCGAACTGTCATCGCTGTCGTCGCTGCCGCAGGCAGCCAGGCCGAACGCAGCCAGGCCGCAGATGCTGAGTACCAGCAGGTATCTGAGTTTTTTCAATGTCATCGTTTTCTCCTCATGTGTTGATTGGACTGGAATAACTTTCAGGAAGCCGGGCTTACGCCCGTTGGAGCTTGAGTCCCTTCGGGGTAAGTGCCCATTGAACTCCGGCGAGTAAACCTTCGATCGAGATCGCCATCAAAGCGACCAGGACCGCCCCGGCAAGGACCCCGGCATCGCCGTACACGTTGCGCGCAATAATGAAATCGCCAAGGGTCAGGATGCCTGCCAGCGGGGCGATCGTTGCGGTGGCGATGATGTTGATCGAAGCCGTCCGGACCCCACCCATGATCGTCGGGATGGCCAGCGGCAACTCAACTTTGGTCATGATCTCGCGGTTGGTCATTCCCATGCCCTTGGCCGACTCGACCGAGGAACGGTCAACCTGCCGGATCCCGACGAAAGTGTTGGTCAGGATCGGCGGGATGCCGAGAATGGCGAGGGCAACAACCAGGTTGAAAAGGCCAACACCGACCGCGGCTGCCATCAGGGCGATCAGGGCAAGTTCCGGCACGGCACGCCCGGCATTCCCGGCCGATACCGCGATGAACTCGCCCCGCCCGTAATGGCCGAGCAGCAACCCGACCGGCAACGCCAGCAGGACCGCCACGCCCAGCGCAAGAACCGTCACCTCAAGCTGTTTGGTTGCGAGTTCAAGCACCTGACTGGGTCCCCCAACCATCACGCCGCCACCCTGCGCTTCCTGCGGGTGAAGCACGAAATTGAAGGCATCCCCGAACAGGTCGAGCGAAAAAGCGAAAGGAGGCACGGTCAAATCGCCGCCCTCGTCCATGGGGTCAGCAGCTTGCCGGTCAGAAGGATCACCGCATCGAAGGCAATCGCCATGATCACGGCGATCCCGCCAGCAACGATGATTCCGGTCTTGAAGGTGATGTTCGAGCCGGTGATGATCTCACCGCCCAGTCCGCCACCATTGGCGAAAACAGCGAGAGTCGCCAGGGCGACCGTGCTGACAGTTGCGATCCGCAGGCCGGCGATGATTTCCGGCATGGCCAGCGGCAACTCGACCTGCCAGAGAACCTGTTTCGGGGTGAGTCCAACCCCGCGAGCGGCCTCAGTGACATTCGGAGGCACGTTACGCAGGCCGGTAGTGACATTGCGGAAAATGATCTGCAGCGTGAAGGCCGTCAGGGCGATGATCGCGGTGAGGGCCCCACGGCCGGTGATCGGCAGCAGCAGAAAGAAGAATGAGATCGAAGGGATCGTGTAAAGGATCCCCGTTCCGGCGAGGAACGGCGAAGAAAGCCAGCGGTGCCGGTGGGCGA
Organism: Solirubrobacterales bacterium; assembly: GCA_049593795.1. Lineage (GTDB taxonomy): Bacteria > Actinomycetota > Thermoleophilia > Solirubrobacterales > 70-9 > 67-14. The sequence continues at coordinate 11,117 of JBAWHK010000060.1, read as the reverse complement.
GTATTGCCAGCAGGAAAGCGATCAGGAAACCGCCGACGACCGAACTCAGGACGAGCACGATGTGCTCGAGCGTCGGGTCGACGTAGCGGTTGTAGTTCTCCGCCACCCAGCCCGGGCAAAACAGGTTGTTCTCCTGGATGCAGCCGCCATCGGAACGGTCCCTGATCTCGACAGCGGCAAGCAGCAGCGAATCATTCATGAGGCCTGTCCACCGCCGGGATATCGGATTGGACAGCGTCTTTCGACGAGAGGAAGTCGGAAACTATCTCGACCGAAAGCACACCGGTCAGGCGGCCACGACCGTCAACTACCGGCGCATAAAGGGAACCGCTCTGAAGCAAAGCCGCGAGGCCGTCGCGCAGAGTCTGGTCGGCATCTATCTGGAGATCCGCGATCGAATCAGGGACCTCGGGAACCCGGTCGGCCCGGAGGTCACGATCCGACAGCCAGCCGATCGGCCGATTCTCACCATCGACCAGAAGCGGATGGGGGACCTCGGCGTCCGCCAGTTCGGCCTTCAACGGCCCGGTCGGCCCGCCAGCCTGGGTAACCGGTGCTTTCCAAAGGTCAACGTCCTTGACCCGCATCAGCGCGAGACGCTTCAGGGCGCGGTCCGAACCAACGAAATCTTCAACGAATTCATCGGCCGGTTCCATCAGGAGTTCAGTCGGAGTGGCGAACTGGGCGACCTCTCCGCCCTTGCGAAGGATCGCGATCCGATCGCCCATCTTGATCGCTTCGTCGACATCATGAGTCACGAAAAGGATCGTTTTTCTCAGGTCCGCCTGGAGTCGCAGGAACTCGTTCTGAAGGCGGGCACGGTTGATCGGGTCAATAGCTCCGAACGGTTCGTCCATCAGCATTACCGGTGGATCAACCGCCAGCGCCCGGGCGACCCCGACCCGCTGCTGCTGCCCGCCGGAAAGTTGCCCCGGGTAACGATCCGTTAGTTCCGGATCAAGGCCGATCAGTTCCATCAAGGTGGCGACCCGATCAGCGGTCCGTCCTTTGTCCCAATCGAGCAGGTTCGGCACGGTGGCGATGTTCTGGCCGATAGTGCGGTGGGGGAACAGTCCGATCTGCTGGATCACGTAACCGATCTCCCGCCTCAGCTTCGCGGCATCACCGTCCTTGACCGAACGATCGCCGATCAGGATGTCACCTTCGGTCATCTCGACCGTGCGATTTACCATCCGCATCGCGGTGGTCTTGCCGCAGCCGGAAGGGCCAACCAGCACGCAGATTTCACCTGCCGGGACCTCGAGATTCAGGTCGTGAACAGCGTCGGAATCGGCACCGGGGTACCGTTTGGACACGCCTGAGTAGCGGACCGTGGACGCTGTGGCACCATTAGGGCTTGAGCTCTCCGCAACTCGGGAGACGTCGGACACTTCCATAACCATATGCGGTCGGTCCGGCGGGCAAAAGAAGGCGCAGCAAGGTTGCGTGCAGAAAAGCGGCCACGATGACCTTTTATGTGCATGTGCTTACACTTCTAGGGAGTGCATTCCTTGAATCCCCTCATCGCCGGGCCCGCCCGGTCGCGAATCCTTGTCATGTTCGCCGTCGCCCTGACGGTTGCTTTCGCATGGGCCCAGCGGCCCGCATCCGCATCCGTTGAAGACAGGCTCGACCAGACCCAGTCGAAAATCGACAAAGCGAACAGCAAAAAAGGCGTGCTATCCGAACAGATCGCCGGACTCAGCACCCAGATCAGTGCCTACGAAACCCAGGTGGCCGCACTTCGGGCCGAAGAACGCGACGCTGAAATCAGGCTCGAACAGAAACAGGAAGAACTCGACTCGGCAGAAGCCGAAGTCAAAAAGGCGTACGGGGAACTGAAAATCCTTGCCGCCCGGCTGCAGCGCTCCCTGAAAGTCCTCAAACAGCGACTCGTCGCGATCTATCAGTCGGGCAGCACCGACATGACTGAACTCATCCTCAGCTCAAACGACTACGGCGACCTGATCCAGCGCTCCGAATACCTCGAACAGATCCAGGCCCACGACGACGTGATCGTCAACCGGGTTCGCGGACTGCGAGACGAGCAGCAGTCAATCGTCCTTCGCCTGAAGAACGCCAAAGACACGATCGAGAGCAGCCGCAACCAGATCGCCGCCGAAGAAGCGAACCTTGCGACCGCCCGAGCCGCAGTCGAATCACAACAGAACGAACTCGTATCCGCCCGCGGCAAACGCCGGGCCGTAGTCGCCGGCATCGACAGCCACGTCGGACACCTCGAAGAAATCGAATCTGACCTCCAGGCCAAGATCCAGGAACAGATCGCCGCCGCATCCGGGCTTCCCACGATCCCCGCCGGACCACTCTCGTCACCAAGCGCCGCCGGACTGATCTGGCCAGTAAGCGGCACCGTGAGCTCCGGCTTCGGTGGCCGCTCATCACCCGGAGGAGTCGGCAGCACCAACCACGAAGGAATCGACCTCGCGGTCGGCGAAGGAACCCCGATCCGTGCCTCCGCATCCGGCACCGTGATCCTCGCTTCCTACAACGGTGGATACGGTAACTACACCTGCATCGACCACGGCAGCGGCCTCTCAACCTGTTACGCCCACCAGTCCCAGTTCGGGGTCACAACCGGACAAAGCGTCAACCAGGGACAGGTAATCGGATACTCCGGCAACACCGGAGCCTCAACCGGGCCCCACCTTCACTTCGAAGTTCGCATCAACGGGGCGGCGGTAGATCCGCTCGGCTATCTGTAGGGATTGATGTTGCCGCGTCGCTGACGCTGTGAGCTTCGCAAAGGCCGTCCTTTTGGGCGGCCTTCGCTTTGGGGGGCTGGTTGGCGGGTAGCGCCCGGGAACTACCTGGGGGCAGTTGCCTTCGTCGGTCGCTCGCGGGTTCGGGAACGCAATGAAGGGCGCCCCCGTCCGTCCGCTTCTGTGTCACTTTTGGTCGCTATTTCGTGAATGCGAGGCGCAGAAACCTTGGGGTGGCTTCTTTGCTTAGCCCAGTCCGAGGCGACTGGCTCTCTCTCTTGCCTTTGTGATCACTTCGCTTGACCCCTCAACCACCCTGTCCTTCATCAGCACATTGCCGTCGACCACGGTTGATCTGACGACCGAACCGGTGGCGGTGTAAACCAGGGCGGAGGTCAGGTTGCCCAGCGCCAGTTCGTGGGCGTCCCTGTCGAGCAGGAGGAAATCGGCCCGTTTACCGACCGTCAACGGGGCTGGATCCCCGATCAGCGGGGACCGCTGGCCAGTGGCGATCGCCCAGGCTTCCTCCATCGGGATGGCTTCAGCGTTGACGTCCGTATGGCGCTGGAGCAAAGCGAAAGTCTTCAGATCGGCCAGCAGATCCAGGGAATTGTTCGAGCCGGCCCCGTCGGTTCCCAGGGCAAGGTTCACGCCCGCCGCAGAAGCCGCGGGGTAAGGGAAAGCTCCCCCGACCGCGAGTTTCATGTTGGCCACCGGGTTCGTGGTCACCGTGGCATCGCGATCAGCGACCAGTTCCAGTTCCTCCCGATCAAGGAAAACGCCGTGAGCCAACGTGGTGGCGGGGGTCAGCATGCCGATCGAATCGAGATAAAAAGCGGGCCGCATGCCGAACTTCCGCACACATTCCTCAACCTCGTCACCGGTTTCCGAAAGATGGATGTGGATCGGCAGGTTGCGTTCCCGGGCCGTGGCAACGGCGAACTCGAGGCTCTCAGTCGCCACCGTGTAAATCGAATGTGGTGCGACAGCAGCTCCGACCCTCGGCCCGAACCCGGTGAGAGCATCGAGCTGGGAGAGGACAGTTTCGTTGCGGCCCTCCAGCCCGGCATCTCCCTGCGGGTCGATCATCGGCGGGCCGAGCACAGCCCGCAGTCCGGAATCGACCACGGCCCGGGCAACAGCTTCCGGCTGCCAGTACATGTCCCAGAACATCGAAGTTCCAGTCCGGATCATTTCGAGACAGGCGAGACGCGTACCCCAATAAGCGTCATCGGGATCAAGGTTCGCTTCAACCGGCCAGATCGCTTCCTGCAGCCAGCGCATCAGCGGCAGGTCGTCGCCATGGCCGCGAAAGAGGGTCATCGCCGCATGGGTATGACCATTGATCAGCGGGGGAACGAGAATCGAACCATCCGCGTCGAAAACTGACTCCCCGTCCCCGGCTTCCACCTCGGGTCCGATTTCGGTGATCACACCAGCCTCGGCCCTCAGCCCGCCCTTTAGGCCAGCAATCGATGCGTTGACCACACAGAGATCGCCACCAACCGAAGTCATTGCGCAGCCACCTGCCGGCGTTTCTGACGTTTCTGCCGGAGAAACTCAAGGCTGCCGAAGAAAGGGGCCACGCAGCCCAGCAGGGCGATCGCAACTGCGAGCCGGAGGTTGATTACCCGCAGATGGACAGCCACAACACTGGCCAGGGACATGCCGATCCACAACACCCCGTGAGAGAGTCCGAGAATGAAGGTGATCGGCTGCGGCCCGTCCAGGATGAAGGCACAGACCAAAAGCCCGATGTAGATGACCGAATGGGTGAGGCTCACGGCCTCCATCCGGTCGAAAGTGACTACATCGGTGAATCTCTTGCCGAAACTCCCCTCAGGGAGCGTGGCCGGCGACGGATTCGAGTTGTGAGTTTGCGGAACGGGGGACACCAGTTCGCAAGCTTCTCACGCCGAACCGGACGCGTGTCACTTCGGCTGCCGCAAGAGTCGCGGCGGTAAGGGTCAGGGAGAGGACATTGTCAGCACCGAACAGCAGCGAACCGCAGAGGGCAGCAGCGGCGACGACCTTCGGGGTCCGCGGGGAAATGGCGACCTTCGCCATCGGGGTCTTGTTCGTCGTTTCCATGGCCACAAGGTAAAAGCCGCGGTCAGGAAGGAAGTTGAATTTCGGTGAAGCTGCGGTGACCGAAATGTGAAGACAGGACCCCGGGCGGCACCAGAAAACGGGTCCGGTCGTGAAGCGGCGCTCAGGAAATCAGGCCGGTCAGGGTAAACATCGACTGGTCCAGATCCGTTTTGAGGCCCTGAGGGAGGTCATATCCGGCCAGAACCCTCAGGTCGTCCTGCCAGTCAGGGATGCGTTGATCGAGGTTGAGGTCGCCCGGATCACTCCCTGACTCCAGCAGGGTGATCATCTGCCTGAAACCATCGAGCCGGTCGGCAGCGAGGATCAGACGGGCGCGGGTCCCGTCCGCCAATGCCCGCTGGCGCCGGTCGAGACGCTGTTCCTGGGGATCCTTGATCGCAGGGTCATTGCTCAGGACATCCACCAGGTTCCGGATCGCCGGACCGAAATTGCGCTCGATGTCGTCGGCCCCGGTCGGGGACTTCTCCAAAGTGTCATGGAGGTAAGCGGCGCAGACGGCCACATCATCGCCTCCGTAACCCGCGACCAAGCGGGCGACATTGGCCGGATGGTTGATAAACGGTGCGGCCGAGCCAAACTTGCCAGGGGTATCCCGATGGGCGACCCTCGCGAATTCGTAGGCGGCCGCCGGACGATGAAGCGGTTCGGCACCGGCTTTGCGATCGGGATGATCGCGGTTCACGAAACGCTCGGCACCCTGTCGAAGCTGCGGGTCCCCCATGAGGGTGTTGAAACGCTCAGCTTCGATTTCGAGTCCCCGATCCAGCGGCTCACCGAAACCGCGAATCGTCGCCTCAAGGTCGGTACGCAGCGCCGGCTGCGGCAACGCCGCGATCTGATGGGCAAGCTGCACGGCTTCCTCAACACATTGGCCACTCGGCGCGATCCGGTTCAGCAGGCCGATTCGGGCAGCTTCTTCGGTGCCGATAACCCGTCCGGTGATGATCAGATCCAGGGCAGCAGCCATCCCGACCAGCCGGGGCAGGCGCTGTGTGCCGCCATCGCCGAGGCCGACGTTCCAGCGCCGGCAGGTCACCCCGAAAGAGGCGTGCTGGTCAGCGACCCTCATGTGAGCGAAACATGCCCATTCGAGACCGCCCGCGTAGGCGGCACCGTTGACCGCCGCGATCACCGGCTTGTGGATGTCAGACCACCGGGTCGGACCGATATTGCCCTCCGCCGGGATACGCGGATCGCCACCGCCAGCCAGATCAAAGAGTGGCTCGACAGCAGGTTCGTCCTGATACATCGCGGCAACGGAATGAAGATCCGCACCAGCACAGAAAGCCTCGGATCCGGCCCCGGTAATCACCAGGACAGTCGCGTCATCGTCATCACGAAATCGTCCGATCGCTTCGAACAGGCCCCGTGATTCAACCGGGCCGATCGCATTCATCCGCTCCGGCCGGTTGATGGTCAGGAGCTTCACGCCATCCGGGCCGAGGTCTTCCCAGAGGATCGTTTCGGGAAGTGAGTTCCCGTTCACTCGGTCGGAATCGTCGTTTCGGTAGTACCGGAAGGCGGGAGGGGCTCCGGCAGCGTGGTGCCGGTTTCCGGAATCAGTGTTGCCGGGTCGGCCGTAGTTACGCCGGACGCGGCCTCAAGGGCTTCGACCCGGGTCTGAAGTGCGGTGATTCGATCTCCGTCGCTGTTCTTCGTGATCGCGATGTACATCGCGGCAGCACCAACGCCTACCGCCAGGCAAGTGAGTACCAGAGCGATAATCGAACGTTTCTTCAGTGACCGGTCAAGTTCGTTGAGCCAGCCACGCTGGCCATCCAGACGCGTCGCAAGATCGGCTGGCGGCCGGGGCGGAACCGGCTGCTGGGGACGTGGCGTCGGGGTTCGCTGCATGCCCGAGCCGGCCTGCGGAGGGCGTGGGGGGACCGTTCCGGGTCTCGGCGGATTGCTCATCCACGGCAATCTACTCGCCCCGGAGCATCGAAGTTCAATACCTTTCCACTTACACGAATCGGCCCGCGTCTCCGCCCGAGACACTTTCCCCGGCCGAAAATGACCTAAGGAGATTCACTCGCATGCCTGAAGCAGTGATCGTGGACACAGTCCGCACCCCGATTGGCCGCGCCTTCAAGGGCTCGCTCGCCTCGCTTCGTCCGGATGACACCGGTGCTTTCGTTATCGACCAGCTCCTCGAGCGCAACCCCGGCGTCGATCCCGCCACCGTGGAAGAGGTTTTCTGTGGAGTCGGCATGCCCCAGGGCAAGCAGGCCTACAACCTGGCCCGCATCCTCGTTCTGCTTTCCGACAAGCTGACCCAGGCAACCACTGGTGTCACCGTGTCGCGTTACTGCGCCTCGAGCCTCGACGCAATCCGTCACGCCTCGAACGCCGTCAAGAACGGCGAAGGTGACATTTACATCGCCGCCGGAGTTGAATTCGTCAGCTCGTTCAACGAGCGCAGCGAAATCGCCGGATCCCGGGCCGCAGGCCAGGAAGATCAGAGCGAGTACCTGATCGGCAACGACGGTACGCCCAACGCTTACATCGACATGGGCATTACCGCCGTGAACGTCGCCAAGAAGTACGGCGTTAGCCGCGACGCGATGGATGATTACGCCCTGCGTTCACAGCACCTCGCCGTGGCCTCGCAGGAATCCGGATTCTTCGATCGTGAGATCGTGCCAGTCACCCTGGCCGACGGCACCATTGTCTCCAAGGACGACGGACCCCGTGCCGACAAGGGCGACATGCGCGAGAAGCTCGGTTCGCTCCCGGACGCTTTCGGTGAAGGCGGTGTGACTGCCGGTAACTCCTGCCCGCTGAACGACGGTGCTGCCGCCGTTCTGATCATGAGTGACACCAAGGCCAAGGAACTCGGCCTGACCCCGCGTGCCCGCATCGTCACTTCGGCCACCGCTGGCAACGAGCCGGAACTGATGGGTGTCGCCCCGATCAACGCTCTCAAGAAGCTGCTTGATCGCGCTGGCATGACCGTCAACGACATCGACACGGTTGAGCTGAACGAAGCGTTCGCCGCCCAGGTGATCCCGATCTCGGAAGAAGTCGGAATCCCGATGGACAAGCTCAACACCCACGGTGGAGCGATCGCTCTCGGACACCCCTTCGGCATGACCGGAGCCCGCATCATGGGAACCCTCCTCAACGTCATGGAAACCGATGACCACCAGTTCGGCATCGAGACCATGTGTGTTGCTGGCGGACAGGGTGAAGCAATGCTGGTCGAGCGCCTCAAGTAGACGCTGATTTTCCGGCTTCGGCCGGTGCTTTCGCAAAGGCCGCCCTTTTGGGCGGCCTTTGCTCTTGCAGGGCCGGCAAGCGCCCCGGCAGCACCTTCGCGCGTTCTGTGTCACTTTTTCTCGCTATGTCGTGAATGCGAGGCGCAGAAGCAGAGTTACTGATGATGCTTTCGCAACTATGGGCCCCGTGTACGGTTCCCGGTATATGGGGAATCTTCGGAGGGTGCTTCTCTTCTTGTCCATCGCTTTCGTTTCGGTCGCTGTCCCGGCCGTTGCCTGGGCTGCGGAAGCGCCGGATGGGATCGCGCCGTGCAACCGGGTGGCGGAGGTCCTCGACCAGGGCAATGGCCGAACGGTCGTGATCGTGGCCACCGGACCCTGCCAGAGCAATTCGCTGGGCGATGACGTCGCTTACGTCATTTTCCGCCTCACATCCAGCGGTGATATCGACCGCACCTATGGGAATAACGGGTTGCTTACGCCACTTTCTGACGGATCCCTGGCCGTCGCCGAGGCAGGTGATGGTGGGTTGCTGTTCGCTTCGGGGCACGGACTCCATAAGTTCGATGAGGACGGCCACCCTGCAACCGACTTCGGAGATCAGGGCTGGGTCCCGATGGGAGTTTCGCGAATGGCTGTTGCGCCAGACGGCCGGATCGCCGTCATTTCGGCAGGGTCGACCGTTCACGTACCGGATCCCGTTTTCCTCCAGGTTCTCAAGCCGGATGGCTCCAAGGACCTGTCTTTCGGCGGCGGAAGCGTGCGTCTCGAAGGGGAATTTCCGGGCCAGCCGGGCTACCTCACCAGATGGTCCGGACCGATCGTCTTTTCATCCGAAGGCGGAATTTTCGGGTCCTACTACTTCTCGGAAGACGACCGTTTCGGTGGAGGGATCGGGGTTTACAAAATTGGCCAGAACGGTCAGGCCGACCCTTCCTTCGGTGGCGGTGACGGAATCGCCCCGGTCGCTGGCAGCCTCGGTGCAGTTGGAAACACCGGCTGGTGGATGATGGGCATCGATCAACTGGATGACGGTTCGATTCAGATCAACGGCGAACACCAGCCGCAGGTCGGCACTTTGTACTCCCGCCCGTTTCCGTTCCTGGCCGCAATGGATGAAGACGGCTCGCAATCATCCATCGAAACATTGACCAGGACCGGCTACATGACCGCGGGGGATTTTGCGATCGACGGGAGTGGAACGGCGACCATCGCCGAGGTTCCGAGTATGTTCCGATTCGAGACTAATTCTCTGGAGGGTGAATTCGCGGCGGGCCGTTTTCTGCGAAGCGGAGTGCCCGACATGACCTTCGGAACCGACGGCTACAGCTCATTGAAACTGCGTACAGCCGCTCAGTCGGCGGCAGTTGCTCTGGTCCCGGGCGGCGGAGTTTCCCTTGCAGGAACCACCAAAAGGTCATCCTGTGCCGGCATTCCCACACATGGTGATACCTGTGGGCAGACCATCCTGATCGCACGTTTCGACTCGAGCGGTCATCTGGACACCTCATTCGGGGAGTGCGGGGTCGTCTCGATCCCTGAAGAAAAGTGGGACAGGACGTCGGATCCGGCGGAGTTCTTCTGTACGGACAACCCGCTGCCGAAACCGCAAGTCAACTCAAAGGACGGTCGTCGGGCCGGGCTGAAGATCAGGGTGAATCCATCGACCTCGAATCGCGATAGGTCAAGGCCCTGGGAGAAAGCCGCCGTGAAGCTGCCGAAAGCCTTGCACCTGAAATCCGGAAAGCTTGGAAGCGTAGACATCTTCGTGGGCAAACCGGACCGGATCCGGTCGAAACTCATCACCTACAAAAAGGTGTCGCGCCTAATCAAGTTCGTCAACCCTGCGGTGAGGTCCTGGCAGAACTTCAAGGTCAAGATTCCGTGGAGATCGATCAGGGGCGGGCGCAAAGCCCTGCGGGGGCGTTCCGTTCGGTTCAAGGCGACCTATACAGCCGATGGTACTTCTCGAACTGTCGGCTTTGACCGGCTCGGGATCCGGAAGTAGCCGGGGCGTTCCTGGACCATGGGGAATCTGCGGAGGGTGCTTCTCTTTTTGTCAATTGCTTTCGTTTCGGCAGCAGTCCCGGCCGTTGCTTCGGCCGCCGAAGCGCCGCCAGGTCTTGGCAAATGCAGCGAAGTCATTGACGTGCTCGTTCAGAGCGGCGACCGGACCGTTGTTTTCGCAAATACCCGGGAGTGCTCCGCCAATTACGACACGGCAAAGAACATCGCCTTTCGCCTGACCACGAACGGCGAAGTCGACCCCTCCTTCGGCCAGGACGGCGTGATGGCGGTAGATGCGTCAGACATCTGGAAGATCGCCCGGACCCCCGGTGACGGGATGCTCCTCGCGACTGAGATCGGGATCCTCAAATTCAATTCGGAAGGTCACCCGGCGTCGGACTTTGGCGTTCAGGGTCAGGTGCCGATCATCACCGGAACTTTGGCCGTCTCTCCCGAAGGACGTATCGCCGTGACCGACAATGCGGCTGGTGGCGGAATCCGGATCCTGAATCCGGACGGTTCGCCGGATCAGTCATTCAACGGCGGCACGCCTCTGCTGCCGAATGTCGAGCTTCCTGATCAGCCGAACTTGAGGGAAGTGCAGCCGCGGTCTGTCACCTTCGCCGCTGACGGCGGGGTAATCGGCATCTATTACACCAAGCCGTATCCCTACAACCACAGCGTCGGTGTTTTCAAGGTGACCCCGCAAGGTGCGGCGGACATGAGCTTCGGCGGCGGCGATGGTTCGGTGCTGATTCCGGGCACGGTTCCATCGGCTGGCGCGGACTGGATCTGGGACATCGTAGGAATCCATCAGCTGGACGATGGGTCGATTCAGGCTTTCGGTGACGGCAACTACATGCTCGGATCTTCCTCTAACCCGGGTTCGTGGCTGCTTTCGATCGCTGCAGATGGCACGTCGTCGTCCAAAGCGTCGGTGGGTATCGCCGCTGACTTCGCGGCGTGGCCGAACGGCAAGGTAGCGGTTGCGGAGACCCCCGCAGAGTTTTACACCGAGATAAATCCTCTCGATGGCAACTTGGCCGCCTCACGTTTCCTG
>JBAWHK010000059.1:0-4625 GCA_049593795.1 Solirubrobacterales bacterium | reverse complement strand
GGCTCGCTAAGGGTGAAACCCAAGTCCTGAATCACGGGCGGCGTCGGGCAACCCCGACGCCGCTCCCGTCGTGATGTAAGTTACGAGTGGCAGGTTTGGCTCTGGGCCGGACCCGAAATCCCGGGGGGGACATTGATTCAGAGGGCGAAGTACCTTTCAAGCAGCGCGATCTCGCGTTCCATTCTGGTCGCGAGCGTGCTTGTCATGGGCCTGGCCATTCTGTTGATGCTCCAGCCGCCCGCGGCTGATGCGTCGGTTGTGTCTTCGCGTGCGATGAACGACGGTTCGGTCAGGACCACCTACTCGGTGGGTCCGATCAACGTGACCCCGGGCCAGAACCGGATCGCTTACAAGCCGCTCACCGGATCCGAACGTCCCCCGGAGAACGGCTACATAACCCGGATCCGACCGGACCTCGTCGAAGCGGACGGTTCGATCCCCCTTTCCAGCCGGGTGATGTTCCACCATGGAGTCTGGATCAACAACTCGGCTCCCCCGGCCGACCGTCTTTTCTACGCAACCGGCGAAGAGAAGACAATCATGGACCTGCCCGAGGGTTACGGCTACCGCTACAAGAAGAACGACAGCTGGCTGCTCAACCACATGCTTCACAACCTCACGCCGGAACCAATGAGCCTGTACGTCACGTACACGGTCGATTTCATTCCCGACACGGCGCCCCAGGCAACCACGATCACCGAAGCCCGGCCGATCTGGATGGATGTGGAAAACGGGATCTACCCGGTTTTTGACGTTCACCGTGGCAGTGGTGGCAAGGATGGTGTCTTCACCTATCCGCAGGATGCCGAAAACCCCTATCCGCCAGGGGTCCAGAAGAACGAGAAGACAATCCAGAAGGACGGTGTGCTGATCAGCACCACTGGTCACGTTCACACGGGTGGCTTGACGACCGACCTTTACCTCAAGCGGGACGGGGCCGAATACGCGGGCCCGCTCTGTGAAGCCGCGCCGAGTTTCGAAAAGGGCCTGGCGAAGTACTCCAAGTCACTCAAGAAACTGAACCGGAGCATCAAGAAGCAGAAGAAATCGATCAAGTCGAAGAAGATGAAACGACTGAAATCGAAATCTTCAGGCAAGTACAAGAAACTGAAGAAGGCAAAAAAGAAGAAGCTGAAGAAGCTGAAGAAGCAGAAGGGCCGGAAGCTCACCGGGCAGAAGAAGCTCAAGGCCAAAGACAGGGCCGCGAAAAAGGTCTACCAGGCCTGCGCTGACACCCAGCCTTCGGTCACCGGCAACCGGGTCCACCTGTTCGAATCAGTTGCCGATTACTTCGAGCCCGCGGGACCTGTTTCCTGGGACGTCGCGATGCGCAGCACCGACGAACACTGGCGGGTCGCGGTGAAAGCCGGCGACACGCTCGAACTCCAGACGGACTACGAAACCGAGATTGCTTCCTGGTACGAATCGATGGGTATCAACGTTGTCTACTGGGCCGAAGAAGCCGGTGGCAACAACCCTTACGAAACCAAGGTTGATCAGGAAGGCGTTACCAACCACGGGCACTACGCCGAGAACGACGACCACGGCGGAACCACTCCGCTGGTCGGCCCCGACCCGGCCAAGCTGCCGAACGGTCTGGCGTCCGGAGGTGTCTTCGAGATCGGTGGATATTCCTACGGAACCGGTGGCGATTTCCGTCTGCCGGGAGCGCTTGGGCGTCCCCCCGTCGTTGAGAAGGGGCAGTCCTTCACCTTCAAGATGTCAGCCGCCGACCAGGCTTCAGAAACCTGGCATTCGCTGACTTCCTGCAAGTCTCCCTGTAACAAGTCAACCGGTATCGCCTACCCGATCCCGGACGGTGAGTTCCAGTTTGACTCCGGGCAGATGGGTCTTGGCGGCGAACCGACCGTGAACCGGGACACATGGTCCACTCCGGCCGACCTTCCGGTCGGAACCCACACCTTCTTCTGCCGGATCCACCCGCTGATGCGGGGTGCGGTCCGGGTTGTGAAACCCGGGTCCTGAAAGGCGGCGCGGGGGACACTCCGCGCCGCCGCCAAGGCCGTTCATCAGCCTGTAAGAACTTCATGGCACTCTGATTGACCGGCCTTCGGGCATGTCGAAAAGGAGCAACCATGTTGAAAAGGATCGGTTTCCTGACCGCACTCGTCGCCATCGGCGCGATGTGCGTCGGTGTTTTCAATTCCACCGTTTCCCCGGGCCTCGACAGCGCCCAGGCGAAGAAACGGAAAGGAACCAAGATAATCCGTGCCAATTCGCAGTTCGGCAAGATCATCTTCGATGGAAAACGGCAGGCGATCTACCTCTTCGACAGCGAAACGAGCCGTAAGCCGAAATGTTACGGGCCCTGTGCTGAAGCCTGGCCACCGGTGATGGCGAAAGGCAAACCGTTCGCCGGCAAAGGTGTGCGCGGCAAATTGATCGGGACAACCAAACGGCGCGGCGGCGGCAAGCAGGTCACCTATGCCGGACACCCGCTTTATTACTACGCGCACGAACCTCCGCGTGCGGTCTTTTGCCACAACGTCTTTTCGTATGGGGGGCTCTGGAAGGTTCTGCATCCGGGTGGCAAGCCTGAACGATGATCCTGCTGATTCTTTTCGGGTTCATCGCGGGGGCCGCCACCGCGGTGTCCCCCTGCGTGCTGCCGGTACTGCCGGTTGCCCTGTCGGCCGGTGCTACCGGTGGTCGCCGGAGGCCGGTCGGGATCGTCGCCGGACTCACTGCGTCGTTCACCTTTGCGACCGTTGCTCTGGTCTACCTGATCGATGCTTTCGGCCTTCCGAACGATCTGGTCCGTAATTTCGCGATTGCGGTTCTTTTTGGTTTTGGAATCACCCTGCTGCTGCCGGCCCTTTCGACCCGCTTCGAAGGTTTCCTCAGCCGCCTGACATCCCGCGTCCAGCCACGGACGGGGGGAGGTGACGGGTTCTGGTCAGGCGTGCTGGTCGGAGCCAGCCTCGGCCTGGTCTATGCGCCCTGCGCCGGGCCGATCCTGGCCGGGGTGATCACTGTGTCGGCATCCCAGCCGTTCACTGCCGGACGCCTCGCTGTCGCGTTCGCATACGGACTCGGCTCCGCGGTCGTGCTCTACCTGCTGATGCTTGGCGGACGCCGGCTCACGAAACCGCTGAGCCGGCACATCCCCCAGCTCCAGGCGGCGATGGGCGGAGTGATGATCGTGTTCGCAATCGCGATGTTCGGCCAGTTCGACCTGAAGTTCCAGAACGCGATCGCCAGCGACCTGCCGGCCATCCTGGTCAACCCGTCGAAGAGCCTTGAAGAAAACGACACGATCCGCAAAACGCTGGTTGATGTGCGAGGAGTCGAAAACAGCAAATCGGCCCAGAAGATCGCTGATGGCGTGGAAGCCTCAAGGGAAAAACCGGAAGCCCCCGTTGCGGACCTTCCGGTGATCGCCAAAGCCCCCGACTTCATCGGTACCCAGCAGTGGTTCAACACCACAAACGGCGAGCCGATATCGATGGAATCATTGAAAGGCAGAGTTGTCCTGATCGACTTCTGGACCTACTCATGCATCAACTGCATCCGCACCCAGCCGTACCTGAAAGCTTGGGATGAGCGTTACCGCGAGGACGGTCTGACCATCGTGGGAGTTCATACCCCGGAGTTCCCGTTCGAGAAGGATGCCGGCAACGTCAAGGACGCCATAGATTCGGCCGGGATCGAATACCCGGTGGTTCAGGACAATGACTTCGCTACCTGGGACGCGTACGCCAACCAGTACTGGCCAGCCGAGTACTTCGTCGACGCTGACGGCAATGTCCGTTACGCCCACTTTGGCGAAGGCGAATATGAGCAAAAGGAGCAGGTGATCCGCGATCTGCTGGCCGAAGCCGGTAAACCACCGGGCAAAGGCGAGTCCGGCGCGACCGGGCAGACGATCGCGAACGGGGTCACGACTCACGAGAGCTACCTCGGTGCGACCAGGGCCGACCGTTTCCGCAACGGGATCATCCTCAGCGGTGTCCATGATTTCGGTGAACTGAAAGAACCCGCTCAGGATGAACTCTCGTACGGAGGGGAATGGAGAATCTCACCGGACTTCGCGACCGCCGATGGCGGCCAGCTCGAGCTCAGGTTCAGGGCTAAACGGGTGTTCCTGGTGCTTGGGTCCCCCGGTCGGCCCAGGACGATGAGCGTGGCTCTGGACGGCGAGCCGATCGCCGCATCCGATGCTGGCAAAGACGTCCGGAACGGCCGGGTCAAAATCGGCAAGGAACGCCTCTACGATCTGGTTGACCTGCCTGAAGTTGGCAGCCACACCCTCACCCTGTCGCCCGAAAAGGGAATACAGGCCTACGCATTCACTTTCGGCTGATGTCGGCCACGCCCGGAGTTGATGCAACACTGGCTGCGATGGAATCTGCTTCCCGCGGGAAAATCCTTGTCGTCGATGACGAACCGACAATCGTCGAGGTGGTTGCCCGGTACATGGAACGGGCCGGCTTTGAGGTCGAAACCGCCGCCGATGGTCCGAGCGCGATCGCCAAAGCGATCGATCACCGTCCCGACCTGATCGTGCTGGACCTGATGCTCCCCGAAATCGATGGCATGGAGGTGATGCGGATCCTGCGTGAGGACGTGTCGCTGAAAGCAGCGATCATCATGCTCACCGCCCG
>JBAWHK010000058.1:0-3541 GCA_049593795.1 Solirubrobacterales bacterium | reverse complement strand
TGAAGTACCGGAACGGCCATTCCGCCCGTTCATTTCAGGAAACCGAATCGATCACAGGAGAGATTGCCGAGATGCCGAAACTCAGGTCCGCCACCGTCACCCATGGCCGCAACATGGCCGGAGCCCGTGCCCTGCTCAGGGCATCCGGGGTAGCCCGTGAAGATTTCGGCAAACCGATCGTCGCCGTCGCCAACTCCTACACCCAGTTCGTGCCGGGCCACACCCACCTGAAACCGGTTGGCGAAGTTGTTTCCGCGGCAGTCCACGCGGCCGGTGGCGTTCCCCTCGAGTTCAACACGATCGCCGTTGACGACGGCATCGCGATGGGGCACGCCGGCATGCTCTATTCGCTTCCGTCCCGGGACCTGATCAGCGACAGCGTGGAATACATGGTGAACGCACATTGCGCCGACGCCCTGATCTGCATCTCGAACTGCGACAAGATCACCCCCGGAATGCTGAACGCGGCATTGCGTCTGAATGTCCCCACAGTTTTCGTCTCCGGTGGACCAATGGAGGGCGGCACCGCGACCCTGGTTGACGGCACGGTCCGCAAACGGGTAAACCTGATCAGTGCGATCGCCGACGCCGTCGCTGACGAAGTGAGCGATGAGGACATCGCGATCATCGAAGAAAGCGCCTGCCCGACCTGCGGTTCCTGCTCCGGCATGTTCACCGCAAACTCGATGAATTGCCTCACTGAAGCCCTGGGCCTGGCCTTGCCCGGAAACGGCTCGACCCTCGCAACCCACACGGCCCGCAAGGACCTTTACGAAGCGGCCGGTCGCACCGTGGTCGAGATCGCCCTTCGTTATTACGACGAGGACGACGAGTCGGTGCTGCCCCGTTCGATCGCGACCCGCGATGCCTTCGACAATGCGATGACCCTTGACATCGCCATGGGCGGCTCGACCAACACCGTTCTTCACCTGCTTGCCGCTGCCCAGGAAGCGGAACTCGATTTCAAGATGGGCGACATCGATGAGCTTTCCCGCCGGGTTCCCTGCCTGTGCAAAGTCGCCCCGAACGGCACATACCTGATGGAAGACATCCACCGGGCGGGTGGCATCCCCGCAATCCTCGGGGAACTCCGACGTGGTGGGCTGCTCAACGAAGACGTTTCGACAATCCACGCGCGGACCATGGATGAATGGCTCGGTGCCTGGGACATACGCGGTCCGAAACCATCCGAGATCGCGCTTGACCTCTTCCACGCTGCGCCGGGATGCGTTCGTTCTGCCAAGGCGTTCTCCCAGTCGGAACGCTGGGAATCACTCGATGTGGACGCGGCCGACGGCTGCATCCATGACATCGAACATGCCTACTCGACCGATGGTGGCCTGGCGATCCTTTACGGCAACATCGCCGAGCGTGGCTGCGTGGTGAAGACAGCTGGTGTTGACGAGTCGATCCTGAAGTTCAGCGGTCCCGCTTTCGTCGTTGAATCGCAGGATGACGCGGTTGACTCCATCCTCAGCGGCAAGGTCAAGTCCGGTGATGTGGTCGTGATCCGTTACGAAGGACCGCGGGGTGGCCCGGGGATGCAGGAGATGCTCTACCCGACCTCCTACCTGAAAGGCCTCGGGCTGGGCAAGGAATGTGCGCTGCTGACCGACGGTCGTTTCTCGGGCGGCACCTCGGGACTTTCGATCGGGCATGTCTCACCCGAAGCTGCTTCCGGCGGCGCGATCGCCCTGGTCGAATCCGGCGACATGATCAACATTGACATTCCGAACCGTACGATCGAACTCGACGTGAGCTTCGAGGAAATCGCTGAACGGCGGCAGACACTCGAAGCCAACGGCGGCTACCGGCCGGTTGATCGCGATCGGGTCGTTTCACCGGCATTGCGGGCCTACGCGGCGATGGCGACCTCAGCAGACACGGGCGCGGTCAGGGACGTCGATGCGGTTGAGCGCGCGGTCGCGGCCAACTCGGATGTCAGCTACGCATCGCCCCGGGCATCTTGATCATCGCCTTGGGCAGGTCCAGACGGGAACGATCAACCGCATCCTGAAGGGCTTCGGTGGCGCCCGGTCCGTGGATCGCGGGGCCGTGGCCGAGGAGCAGATGTTCCGGAAGATAGGTTCCGAGTGATTTCTTCGGCGGGGTCATCCGCATCATGATGTGGACCCCTGCTCCACGGTCGGTGGGGCAGGCCATCTCGTTGGTCCCGATCGCTTCGGCCACCACCAGTGTCTGGGTCGCCTGCCACCAGAGGGCCTTTTCTTTCCACAACCGGTTATTCACAACGTCAATTGACTGGAAGGGGGTTCCGTTGAGTTCATCCGGCAGGACAACCAGCGGGATTTCAAGACGGTCGGCGATTGCCTGCGAATCACGGTTGTGACGGTCGAGCAGCTGGAGAACTGCCTTCGGTGTGCCGAGCGCCGCGACCTTTTCCATCGCTTCCGGCTCGTCGACCGGGTCGATCAGCCAGACCCGCCCGTCACTGACCAGGGCGTGCGATGCCCGGGCCATGGGTTCATCGAGAACCCAGGTAATTCCGATTTCCGTTTCGTCTACCTGAATGCCCATGAGGGAAGTGTATTGCCGCATCGTCGCTTAACAAAGCGAGGGTTGAGGAGGGGCATGAGGCTGCCGCCGGACTTCGGGCCTGCTTTCTCATTTAGGATGCTCCCGGTGCTAGCTGTTCAAAAAGGCCGGGCGTGATCCCGACCCTCTCCTCCTACGCTGTTGGAGTCGTCTCACTTCTGGCGATCTTCGGTTCCCTGTGGCTGGGTGGATACTGGCTGCGCCGTTGGATCGTGCCGGAATTCTCGGGTGCGCTCTCCCGTCTCGCCGAACTGACCATCGGGGTTGCGCTGCTGATCATCGCGCTCCAGATACTGGGAACCGCCTCGATCCTCACCCAGGGCTGGATCATTTTCGGATGTATCGCATTGCCGCTGGCCGCCGCCGGCCTCGGTTACCGCTTCGCGCCGCGCGGGGTGGAGCAGATCGCTGCCCCGAGGGTGCCGCTCTGGGCGCTGTTCGTGGCCCTTGGGGTTGCTTCCTGGGTGGTCGCCGAATGGAGTTTTCCGTCTCAGCTAAGCCTCAACCAGGGCATGTTCGGTGGCGACACCACCTGGTACCACATGCCGGCTTCAGCCCGGTTCATCCAGGAGGGATCAACCAATCCCCTTCATTTCACTGACGCGCTGAGGCTGGCCGTCTGGTTCTACCCGCAGAGTTCGGAGCTGATGCACGGCGCGCTCATGGGGCTTTTCCAGAGCGACTGGCTTTCGCCGCTCTTCAACATGTTCTTCATCGGGGTTGCGGTGCTCGCCAGTTGGTGCGTTGGCCGTCCGTATGGCGTTGGTCCGGCGACCCTGGTGGGCGGGGCTATCCTGCTCAGCTCAGGGGTGATGATCGAAACCCAGCCGGGCGAAGGTCGAAACGACATCATCTGTTTCGCGATGCTGATCGCTTTCGCGGCTTTCCTCATCAATGGCCACCAGCGTCGGGCACCGAAGTCCGGTGCGGTCGATGAGAAGCCTGAAGCCAACGCGCCGCTGCTCGACAAGGGGCCGCTGATAAT
>JBAWHK010000057.1:0-21673 GCA_049593795.1 Solirubrobacterales bacterium | reverse complement strand
GTCGCAGTCTTTGACCGGAACACCACGACCGGGGCACTTATCCAGAAGGCCGGTACCGAGGCCTGCATCTCGGAGACCGGTTCATCTGGCGCCTGCACCGACGGAGTCGGCCTCGAATTCGCCACCTCGGTCACCGTCTCCCCGGACGGCAGGAGCGCCTACGTCGCCGCTGCCAGCAGCGACGCCGTCGCAGTCTTTGACAGAACGCCCGACACGACCCCGCCCGACACCATAATCAGCTCCGGTCCCACCGGTACGATCACAACCGACCAGGCCAGCTTCACCTTCTCCGGAGAGCCTGCCTCAGACACCGCGAAGATCCAGTGCCGGATCGACTCCGAGCCCTTTGTTGACTGCAGTTCCCCGAAGGTCTTCACCGGCCTTGCCGACGGCCCCCACACGGCCGAGTTTCGCGCCGAAGACGCAGCGGGAAACCAGGACCAGTCCCCGGCCACCAGATCCTTCACGGTAGACGCCACTGTCTTCAAGGCCAGGATCGGCAAAGTCAAGGTCAAGGGCCCGGCGAGCGTTAAGCGAAACAGGAAAGCCACCTACAAGGTCAAGCTCAAGAACTCCGGCGACGCCAAGGCCACCGGGGTGAGGCTGAAGGTGAAAAGCAAAGGCGTCAAGGCCAAGAAGTCGGTCGGAACGATCGCAGCCGGCAAGTCGAGGACCGTCAAAGTCAAGCTCAAGTTCAAGAAACCCGGCAAGGCGAAGCTCACCTTCAAGGTTGTTACTGCCAACGCCGGCAACAGGACCGTCAAGAAGAAGATCACCGTCAGGAAGTAGTCCGCTTTCACGGCGGCGGTAAAACCTTGAAGAAGATCAAGGTCAGGAAGTAACTCTTTAACGGTCACGTGGCTGGACCGGACCTGCCCCTATTGGGCCGAAGCTAACTCAACGCCGGCTAACCGCCGAAGTTGACGATCTGGTTGTCAAGGGTGAGTTGATTTCGGTGTGGGCCGATCAGCCGTCGCGTGATTCCGGGATCTTCCCCGGCAACCAGTTTGTCGATGTCGTCAACGAATCCCTGCCCTCTGAACTTCCTGAAGGTGTACGGAACGCCGTTGGATTGAAGCGGTGACGGCCCGTTCATGACATGAAAGTGGAGGTGTGGTGAATCGGAGTTGCCGGTGTTGCCAAGCAGTCCGAGGACCTTGCCCGCTTTGACCTTCTGCCCGCGTTTAACCCGGACGCTGCCGGTTTTCATGTGCGCGTAAAAAGCGAAACGGCCCGGGGCCATCTTGACCACAACGTGGTTGCCGCCGGCCGATTGAATCGTCGGGTTCACCGGCGCGGTTCCTGGTACCTGCTCGGGCAAGCCGTCGCGCACCTTGACTACACGGCCACTACGGGCGGCGTGGATTTTCGTGCCAAAGTACTCGTAGCTCTTGAGATCGTCGATTGCCCCGCTGAACAGACGGTTGTCGTCATTCATCTGGATGAAATCGATCGCGAAGCGCTCGGGTGCCCGAAGGTTGCCATCGATCGAGAGTGTTGCCCCGCGATGCGGGTTGAGGGTGCAGCAACCGCTGGCGGCGACCCACTTGCCGCCACGAAGCGGTGAAGCGACCTTGATCGCTGGTTGTTGGCGCACTTTGGAATTGACCCCGTACATAGTCGCCGTCCTCTGCGTGAGCGTGGCCGGATCGGTCCAGCTGAGACCGATGGCATGGCTGATTCGCTGAGGTACTTTGCGGCCCATGCCGTAGATCACGTCCATGAAGATCAGACCTCCTGTGCCGCCACTTAGCGTCGTGCCCGAGTCGCCGTTGTTGAGCCGGGTGCGTTCGGCGAGTGCGGAGCCGGTCAGCGTTTTGCCGAGCGAGTTCTTGTTTGCGCGCGCACCAACTTTGGTGATCGTCACGTCGAAAGGGGCGAGGTTGTTGACTTCGAGCTCGTATGCGAGGTGCATCTTTCCGTCGGCGCCTCGCACCGGGGTTGGTTTGTCAAGCAGGTTGAACGCAACCGGTGAAAGTTCTGCTTTTGAGTCGGGCCGGGCGTCGGACTGGCCGGGTACGAAACACAACAAGACCAGGGCCACCGTTACAGCGAATGCACAGACCGGAAATGACCTCACCCATGACGTACGAAAACTCAATTGTTGTCCCTGACTATCTCTGGATTGCGACTTCTGCCAGCGACAGCATAGTGAGATCGTCGACTCATTTCGAGACCTTTGCCGCATGTTTACGCGCCGCGCACCTGTGCCGACAGCGCGTTGAATTGGTGCTCTGATGCTCGTCCTTCTTTAAGAATTATGCCTCGATATGGTGAGCCGAACTCACTTATTCGACGAGGGGATCCTCCAGCATGAACGTCAAGAAAAACCGGACCAGTTTTGGCCTGGCCCTGACCATCCTGATCCTGGCCGGTGTGCCCGCCTTCGCATCAGCGGCGGAAAGCAATGGATCCCTTGTCCAGAAATCCGGCACCGATGCCTGTATCTCCGAGGATGGTTCCGGGGGCGAGTGCACCGTGGGTGCTGGCCTGAACGGTGCCGGTGAGGTCACCATTTCCCCAGATGGCAAGAGTGCATACGTCGCGTCGCTCACCATCGGCGCGGTCGCGGTCTTCGACCGGAACACCACCACCGGCGTCCTGACCCAGAAGGCCGGTACTGATGCCTGTGTCTCTGAGGATGGTTCAGGTGGTGATTGTGCCGACGGTGTCGGTCTTGACGGTGCCGGATCGGTCACTGTTTCTCCGGATGGCAAAAACGTCTATGTCGCCTCGGGCTACAGCGATGCAGTCGCGGTCTTCGACCGGAACACCACCACCGGCGTTTTGTCTCAGAAGGCTGGACTTGAGGCCTGCGTCTCTGAGGACGGCTCGGGTGGCGACTGCGCCGACGGCGTTGCCCTTGAAAATGCCAGCTCGATCACTGTCTCCCCGGATGGCAAGAGCGTCTACGTCGCCGCGCGCGACAGCGACGCAGTCGTGGTTTTCGATCGGAATACCACTACCGGAGTGCTGGCCCAAAAGGCCGGTACTGATGCCTGTATCTCCGAGGATGGTTCAGGTGGCGACTGCGGCGACGGGGTTGGCCTCAACGGTGCGATCTCGCTGACGATTTCCCCGGACGGCAAGGACGTCTACGTCGCTTCATTCAACAGCAGCGCCATCGCGGTGTTCGATCGAAACACCACTACCGGAGTCTTGACCCAGAAGGCTGGTACCGATGCCTGCGTTTCCCAGTCCGGAACGGGCGGTTCCTGCGTTGACGGGGCCGCCATCAGCGGCCCCAACTCGGTCGCCATTTCCCCGGATGGGAAGAACGCCTACACCGCTTCTTTCTACAGCAGCGCCGTCGCGGTCTTTGACCGGAACACCACCACCGGAACTCTGACCCAGAAAAGCGGTACTGATGCCTGCGTATCCAATACCGGCACAGGCGGTCTCTGCGTCGACGGTGTTGGTCTCAACGCCACTTCTTCGGTCACTGTTTCCCCGGACGGAAGCAGTGCCTACGTCGCTTCGGCTGACAGTGACGCGGTAGCCGTGTTCGAACGGGACCTGACGACCGGAGTCCTGGTCCAGAAGTCCGGCACTGATGCCTGTATCTCCGAGGATGGCTCAGGTGGCGACTGCACTGACGGCGTTGGTCTCGACCGCGCCTTCTTTATCGCACTCTCCCCGGACGGCACGAATGCTTACGTCGCTTCGATCTACAGCGATGCGGTCGCGGTATTCGACCGTTTGCTCCTGCCATCTGCTGGTATCAGTCCAGGCTCGCTCACTTTCGGTGATCCGACCCCGGTTCCGCAGGGAACGGTCAGCCCCTCGCAGGTTGTCACGATTACCAGCAACGGAACGGATCCCCTTACGGTGGAGGGCTTCGAATTCGGCGGCACCGATTCGGACGATTTCTTCATCGGCAGTGACACCTGCCGAGTCTTGCTCGACCCGGGTCAGAGCTGCGTACTCAGGGTTCGGTTCGCCCCGCAGACGAACGGCGCCAGGTCAGCAATTCTGACCGCGCTGACCAACGCACCCACCGATCCGACGGTCTCGCTGGCGGGAACCGCCGGGCCGCTGCCCACCGGAGCGACCGGGGCGACCGGAGCAACCGGAATTACGGGAACGGTTGGAACAACCGGAGCAACTGGAGCCATCGGAGCAACGGGAGCGACCGGTGCCACCGGGGCAACCGGAGCAACCGGTGTGGCCGGTTTCAGCAAGGTGAAAGTAAGCGGTCCGAACAAAGTCAGGAAGGGCAAGAAGGCGGCCTTCAAGGTGAAGGTCAAGAACTCCGGTAACGCAGCCGCCACGAGCGTCAAGCTGAAGGTGAGCGGCAAGGGAGTTCAGGCCAATAAGTCGATCGGAAAGATCGCCCCCGGCAAGACCAAAATGGTGAAAGTCATGCTCAAGCTGAAGAAGACCGGCAAGATCAAGACATCGTTCCGGGTGAGCTCAGACAACGCTGGCGGCAAGACTGTGAACAAGAAAATAAAGGTCAAGAAATAGGCCGGGCCCTGTCGGTCAGATGGGGGCCGCCGCTATGAACCAGCGGCCTGGGTCAGTGCCCTCGCACGCACCCTCCTGACAATGCGCCGAAGCGCTTGTCGGCGGCGACGAAGTCTTCGTTCTGGGCATCGATCGAGACGTGCCCGGCGACTCTCCGGGATATGTGGTCACCAGAAGGCGAGCAACCATCCCGCCAAGGGAATGTCCGACCAGCAGGTATGGACGCGGCACCTGGGCGGCTTGAAGGAGGGCACGGAGATCGAGGGCCATGTCGCGGGCACTGCGCGGCATCGCGGCCTGGTCGCTGCGGCTCAGCCGATTGGGATTCGGGTCGCCACAAATTGAACCGAAGCGATATTGTGGAACAGTTCGTCAACGGAATATGAAAGCTGGTGGGGCAGTGACGCGAGTTCGGATCATGATGGTTCTGATGGCAGCAATCGGTTTGGTATTGGTGCCAGGCGCATCCGCTTCTTCTGTGGGCAGTCCCGGCGCGGTTCTCTACCAGCCATACCCGACCACGCCAACGCAGGTCGTGGCAGGGTCAAACGGAGGACTGACGATCGAATTCACGGCCAGTTCGGCGCTCGGGGGAGGCGACACGGTAACCATCACCGGCCCTCAAGGCACCGATTTCAGCGGGCTAACGGGACCGAATAACTACAACACGATGACTAATGTGACGACCGGCTCGGGTTACTCAACTATCGGATCGCTCAGTTTCAGCGACGGAGGCCGCACGGTCACCGCTGAAATACCCGCTCCAGCCAGTGTTACTCAGGGCCAGAAGCTGGGGATCGACCTGTCGATAGCTCGCGCCCTGGTCACCTTCGGCACGACTGCCGGCCCGAGTTCGTTCCTGCTCAGCACCAACAGAGACACAACGCCAGCGGCTACGCCCCCGTACCAGACACTTGCCGCCGCCCCGATTGCCGTAGTCGCGGTCGAGGGCCCGCAGAGGACCCCGTTCAACCAGGTCTTTGATCCCATGGACGTGATGGTCGTCGATCAGTACGGGAATGGTGTGCCCGCTCAGAATGTTTCGGCAACCGTTGCCCCGACCGGTCCGAGCGGGACTTTCCCGGGCGGTCTTACCGACGCCCAGGTGGTCACCGGATCGGACGGGCAGGCCACCCTGCCGACCATTACAGCCAACGGTCAGATCGGATTCTGGGAGCTGGACCTTCAAGGTCCGGCCGCAAGTACCGATGTCTACGAGATGCACAACCTGGCTTACGGGGACCCGGAAGCGGTCAGTCTGGCTTTGGCTCCATCCTCGGCACCGGCCGATGGCGTATCCAAGGTCACGGCGACCGCGACGGTCACCGACCAGTACGGCAATCCCGTGCCGGATGAACAGGTGGCTCTGAGCTCAGACGGAGGCCAGCAGATCGGAGTCGTAACTGACAATGCCGACGGTACCTACACGGGTGAGATCACGACCACCACCATTACCGGCCAGTCAGTGATCACTGCAACCGACGGTTCGGGAGGCGACGCTATCTCCGGCACCGCCACATTGACCCAGACTGCCTTGCCGGCGAAAACCATCGCGTTGACCCTCAACCCTTCGAGCCTCCCGGCTGACGGCAAATCGACCACGACCGCGACGGCTGTGGTCAAGGACGCCTTCGGCAATGATGTTTCAGGCGCCGAGGTCAATTTCTCGGGTGACGGGGGACAGCCAATCGGAGCGGTTTCCGAAGGTGCCCCAGGTACTTACTCCGCGACCATCACCGCAGGTTCGAGTGCCGGGCCCAGCCAGATCTCCGCAACGGTAGCCGGGATCAGTCCGGCGTTGGTGGCCACGGCGTCACTGACGCAGACGGCAGTGCCCGTGAATGTCATCAAACCGGTTCTCAAGTTCACGAATCCACCCAAGAAGAAGGTTAAGTCAGCAAAGGTCAAGTTCAAATTTAAGGTGACCAAAGGCAAAGCCAAGGGTTTCCAGTGCAAGCTCGACAAGAAGAAATGGTCGAAGTGCAAGTCACCGAAGAAGGTCAAGCTGAAGAAGGGCAAACATGTCTTCAAGGTGCGCGGTATCGCCACCGACGGCAGTTTCGGCAAGACGTTGAAGCGGAAGATCAAACGGGTGAAGTAAGCCGGTACACATGGCTGATCTGCTCGGCCGGACCGGGGCTCGCTTGACCAGGTGAAGCCTTCTCCGGTCAGCAGCCGGGAAAAAGCTGCGGCGTGGTTGTGCAGTAGTGGCATTCAGCAGGGCCAAAATGGCGCGCTGCCGAGGTTTCCTGCCTAAGCTCTGAGGAATGATTTCCCGCAACTCCTTAGATCCAAGGGCCAGACTCAGGTATGCGCTCAGATCGGGATCTCGCGACACAGCCACTGTGACTCAGATAATTGGTGTGTTGTACCTGGCAGGTGTGGTGCTCGTTGTGCTCTCGGTTGTGCTGCCCCATGCGCAAGATGCCAACACCCGGGCACTTTGCGCGATTGCTGGATTGGCCGCTGTCGTCGGTGCTGCGAGCATCATCTGGCCGAATCGCGCCCGACCCTGGATGGTGCACGCCGCCCTGGCAGCAGGCGCCGGGAGATGCTCGAATTCAGGGCGGTGGCGGGGGCGCCGGCAACCCCGACACCTCGTGGTCTGTTCGCGATTTACGAGCGAGTCAGGCAGCCGGACCCTTCGGGTTTTCTCGGGCCGTTCGCGCTCCATTTGACCGCCCACTCGAACGTGCTCGACAACTACGGGGGTGGCCCGGGAAGGGTAGCCATTCATGGGCGCGGAGCGGAATCCCTGGCTGACCCCCTGGGCTCGGCACGCTCCCACGGTTGCATCCGCATCGGAAATGGACGGATCGTCGCGATGGCAAAAATGCTGCCTCTCGGCACCCCGGTTCTCGTTCGTTGACCGGGGTCATCCATCTTCCGCTCTGCTACTCGAAGGGGACTCCCTGCTGGAAAGCGGCCGATACATCGGCGACATCGCCGCCGACTTCGAACAGTCCGGGGATGATTTCATCGAAGGTTGCGCCGCCCACGTAGAGGCTGAAGATCTGCTTGCCTTCGCCGGACTCCATGTAGCCGGCGAGCCCCTGCGTCGTGACAAACAGACGGAACTCCGGCGGGTAAGGCCGGACGCTGGTTCCGGTCTTCGCGGCAACCTTGCCCCGGGCGGGGCTGTCAGCACCGGAAGACGCCAGTGATCCGCTCTCACCGAGAACAGGGAGCCCGGCCTCGAAGTCAGCGGACCAGGGTCGCTCGGTAACCCACTGCAGCCAGGCGTTGATCGCTTCGGGTGTCGCCGAGGCCGGGTCGCCGCCGTGGCCGTCGACCAGGACAACCTTCGATGGCTCGATATCCGCATCATCTTTGACCAGCGCATTGATCGTTTTCAGGCCGTCGTCGCAGTCATCGGATCCCAGATCGATCGCCAGGTAACAGAGCATCATGTCCGCCCCCTGGTTGTAGGAAGTGGTGAGAACCATTGATCCGAACTCTTTGATCGGCGGTGAGGTGAGCGCCGCAACTTCATCGCTTTTCTCGTAAGCGTCGAAAGCGGGAAGGCCTTCAAGGTCGTTCTTGTCAGTCGGGTTGGTCACCTTGACCCCGGCTTCCTCCAGTTCTGCAATGAAAAGTGTCTTGGCGAACAGGGCGGGGTCGGGCGGGATCAATGAGCGGACCGCCGGGTCGCCGTCGGCCTCGATCGAGCCTTCCACTGTCAGAGAGTTGGGATTGTCGCCCGGGATGACACCTAGATCCTGGCCAGATTCCTCGCCGCCACCATCGCCTTCGACTGTCTTCACGTCGACATCGACGGAATAGAGGTCTGTTTCCGGGATGACTTCCACCTTGACCGGCTCGCCGGGCTCGGTCGGCGTCAACTTGATGTCAACCTGGTTGTCGTTGATGACAATCGGCGAAACAGCGCCGCCGCCCGTCCCTCCGGCGTCATAGGCCTCGAACAGCCGGTCGTCGATGTTGACATCACGAACACTTTTCACGCCGGAATCAGCGGTCTGTTTCGCGAGAGCCCTCAGCCCTGCCAGCGGATTTCCCTCCGGGATCGAGGCTCCCGGGATCGCGTTCGCATAAACCTTGTCGATCGAAGAACTGTTGAAATCGCCCTTCATCGCACCACGTCCGCCCATTGCCAGATCGCCCATCGCGACCAGTACCAGTTCGCCTTCGACCTCATACACCGGGGTAGTGATTTTCTTGTCGGGCCCAAGGGTCTCGTAAGCGCTGGCTACCGTGAAGTTCTTGGCGGTCGAGCCGAGGACAGTCATAATTTCATCGCCGGCCGCAAGAGTCGGGTCATCTGACCCGACCGGCTGAACGCGGTAGGTCCAGCGGGCGCTCGAGTAAGGGTCCTTGGCAAGAATCTTCTCCGCATCAGCAGGCAAGCTGCCGACCCGGGCCTCCCGGCCGTTCTCTCCGGAGACGGACGATTCTCCGTCATCGCCTCCACAGCTGGCCAGCGCGAGCGTCGCGGCGCAAGCGAAAGCCGCCAGGGCCATGAGGACGGAACGACTTCCAAGACTCCTTGTTCGGGGCATTCGCCGATATTAGCTTCGGCCGCGACCCCCTTGCACCACCGGTCCGGCGGAAGGTTCGTTTGACCTACTTCGTCGGTTTTTTCGCGGCCGGTTTCCTGGCTGCGGGTTTTCTCGTCGTCTTCTTTGCTGCAGGTTTCGTTGTCGACTTCGCCGCAGCTTTGGCAGCCAGCTTTTTGGCCGCCGGATTCTTTGCGGCGGGTTTCCGGGCTGCTGGCTTCTTTGCGGCCGGCTTCTTTTTCGCGGCAGGTTTAGCCGCGGGCTTCTTGGCGGGCTTCTTCTTTGCCGCTGGCTTCTTCGCGGCCGGCTTCTTCTTTGCTGCCGGCTTGGAAGCAGCTTTGGTGGCCGGCTTCTTTTTCGCCGCCGACTTTGATCCCCGTTTGGCAGGATTGGCATCCGCGAGGGCGCTTTCGATCTTGGCGATCGCCTCTTTGATCGACTTCTCTGCGTCCTTGGCTTCTTTCAGCAGGCGTTTCCTGGTCGAGGCGTAGTCAGTCTCGACTCTTGACTTGGCGCTTTCGGAGGACTCTCGCACTGCTTTCTGAACTGCCTTTGATTCGTTGACCGAAAACTCTCGAATCTTTTCGACTGACTTCTCGAGCTGGTCAATGGCTTTGTCGATCGGTGACGGCACGTAATCCCCCTCGGGGTAGCTGACTGTTCGAGTCTAACCGCAGATTTTCGCCCGAACCGAAAATCGCCGGGTCTTTGTGATCTCGGTGGCGTCGACGGAAGATCTGCTCGTTGCTGAACACCACATGGTATTTTGATGCCAATGGGGAAAAAGCCAGCCGTGCTCGTCCAGTCCGAACATCTGCATGGAGGCAGAATCAATCGCCGTTTCGCACCCGCTCTGATAGTGGCTGCTTTGGCCTGCGTTGCCGGGTTTGCGCTTCCCGCCACCGCAAGCGCCGACCTGGCGTTCATCTCCCCGGTAGATGGTGGTCTCTACCAGTCGCCACCGACCTTCGAAGGTGAACGCTCGCTCGATCCGGATCTGGACCCGACCACCACGGTCAACATCTCTTCGCCGACGCAATGGCAGAGCTGCGATCCGACGATCGACTGCACCTATCTCGGAACCATTGAGCGCAGCTACACGCCGCTCGAGGTAGCCGGCAACGTTGAGGAGTGGGGGCCGGAACCGGCCCCGGCGAACAGTTTCTTCCCGACTTACCTGCCTTTCGGAAACGCGACCACCCCCGGGATGCCCGACGGACATTTTGTCGCCGAAGCGAAGCAACCAGGAATTCTTGGTCCCGACGCAACAGTGACGATCTCATTCGACGTCGACTCGGTCGCGCCCAACACGACGTTCACTTCCTCGCCCGCCCAGTTTTCGCAGGACACCTCACCGACCTTCGGGTTCACGATGAACGATCCCGCCCCCTCATCCGGTGCGGGAACCCCCAAGTTCATGTGCAATCTCGACGGGGCGGGCTTCTCGGCCTGTGAAACCGGTGATGAATTCATCACTCCCGAAGGCAACCACACGCTCAAGGTCAAGGCGATCGACCTTGCCGGAAACGAAGATCCGACCCCGGCCACTTATTCCTGGATGGTTGATCTCACGCCTCCCGTGCTGACCATCAACCAGCCGCTCTCCAAGGGTCGTTACCTGCTTCATCAGGTGCCGGTCAACGTGAACTGCACCGATCCGCTTGCCGGTGGTCCGCCACCGGTCGCTTCCGGCGTACCGTCCTCCGGACCGGGCGCCTGCACTTCGACGCCGGTCAACCAGGAAGTCCTTAGTCCGCACAAGTTCACCCTCACCGCCACCGACCGCGCCGGCAACTCTTCCAGCAAGTCGATCGCCTACGTGGTCGATCCGCCGGATTACGGAAACTTCATCAAGCAGAGCGGGCCGCTGGCCTACTACCGCCTTGATGAGACGGTTGGCAGCGCCGACATGATCGACCGGTCAGGCAACGGCCACCACGGCATTTACCAGAACGGAATCGCACTGGGCCGCGATGGCGCCACCTCCTGTGAGCGTCGTCCGCACCCGCCAAGGGCCTGCGAGCTGGACCATCCGGCTGAGAACACGGCCGGCTACTTCCCGCCCCGGGACGGCCACGGTTACGTCAACGGAATTGCCGCACCGACCACCGCTTACACGATGGAAGCCTGGGTCAAGCCGGCTGACAGCGCCGACATGATGGTGGTGAGCCACGGCGGCGGAGGACAGCTCTTCATCAAGGACGGCAAGCTCGCTTTCCGCCAGGTTCAGGACACGATCCAGTCCAACGGTGCCGTCACCCCGGGTGTATGGAGTCATGTCGCCGCGACCTGGAACGGCAGCACCACCCGCCTTTACGTGAACGGGGTTCAGGTAGCCAGTTCGAACACGGCAAACAAGGCGCCGTCAGGCATTTCAACTTTCTACGTCGGTTACGGCGAGATGGCCCCGTGGTTTCACGGTGACCTCGATGAAGTCGCTTATTACTCCCGCGCCCTGAACGTCCACGCGTTCCAGGACCGCCGGAAGATCGGTGTAGCCAAGGACAACCCGTCGGTTGAGCGCGGCAATTCCGAACTGAACACTGAAGGCCCGTTCACCGATCCGTCCGCACCGAAAAACAACGGTCTTTACGCACCGACCAAGGTTCCGGTCGCGGAATTCACCTGCACCGACCCGGACGACCTGCCCGGTGATTCGGACGTTGACAGCTGCACCGCGACAGTGGATGGCAGCCCGATCAGCAATGGCGACGCCCTGCCGGATTCGATCGGCAACCACGTATTCATCGTGACCGCGATCGACAAGGGTGGCAATACCTACGTCCATCAGCACACCTACTCGGTAAAGACCTTCAAGGACCTTTACAACACGGATTCACCGATCGCTTATTACCGACTCGGTGACGCCTCCGGTTCGACCATGGTCGATTCCTCGGCAAACGGCCGCCATGGTGAGTACAAGAACGATCAGGACTCCGGTCCGGTCGGGATCTCCGGTGACGGGGATCGGGCCCGCAATTTCTTCGGCGCCGGTGGCTACGGCTACGTGAACGGTATTGCGGCTCCGAAATACCAGTCCACGCTCGAAGCCTGGGTCAAGCCGGCCGACGGACGCAACCAGGCGATTCTCGGCCATGGCGACGCCGGTGAGATCTTCATCAAGGACGGCTACTTCAACTTCCGTCACATGGACAAGACCGTCACCTCGTCGGTGCCGGTGGCTGTCGGGATTTTCCAGCAGGTAGTTGGCACCTGGGATGGCGTCCACATCAGGATTTACGTGGATGGCATCGAGACAGGAAAGGTCGAGCAGACCAAGCGTCCAAGTTCGATCTCGACCTTCTACGTCGGTTTCGGGGAACTTGCCCCCTGGTTCCGCGGATCAATCGACGAAGTTGCCTACTACGGCACCGCCCTTCCCGCCGCCCGCGTTTACCAGCACTGGCTGGCCGACCCGCCGGCAGAAGGTGACGATGGCCCCTCGGTCAATTTCGATGAACCGGTGAGCAGCAACGATTCGCCGCAGGCAGAAGCTCCCGGCAACGGCAGTTCGGCCGACCCGGGTCAGGGCGCCGAGTCAAGCTCGTCCGCCCGGTGTGTGAAAGCAACCAAGGCCCTGAAGAAGGCCAAGGCGAAGCACAAGAAGGCGAAGAAGAACGGCTTCCGGAAGAAGGCCAGGCGCACGGGCAAGAAGCTTGCCAAGAAGCGCAGCTTCGCCCGATCTGCCTGCTGAACGTCGGCCGCAGCCTGTGAAGCGATTCCGGCTTTAGCTCAACGTCGCGCGAAGATTCGCAGGAAGATCAGGAAGACAGTGCCGGAGGCGGCGAAGCGGTCCCGCTGGCCGCAGGCATCTTCCTCGACATCTTCAAGAACAGGTCCCGGTAGGGGAATGAAAGGTTGCGTCGTGCCGCGCATCCGCCGGCAGCGAGCGCCAGGGTGAAAAGGGCCGTCGCCGCGGCGGACTGGGCAACGACGTCCGACCCGGTACTGGCGTAGTGATAGACGGTGCTGCCGGCTCAATCCGGCCGGCATGCCGATGGCGTTGAACCTTCTGATCTGGACCAATGGGGCGGCCACGATACCCACGGCGGCCAGGAAGCCGACGTCTGGAGCCACCACCAGCCGATATTTGCCGGAGAGCCAATGCCGCAATATCGGTACGACGGTCCAACAGGAAGGCCGGGACGCTGTACTGAGGGATGAGAGACGCATGCGTTCGGGGGTACAAACTGCCGTATTGGATACAAAAAGCCCCGAATAGCCGACGAATATCAGAAATTTCGCCATAGATTGTCCAAGATCGGATACAATCTCGGAGGGACGGAAAATATTCCGAGGAGAGGATGAACATCATGAAGCGTCTCTTTACATGCATGGCCGTCGTATTGGCGGCAGCAGGGCTGGCAGCATGTGGCTCTGATAGCAGCGATGACAGTTCAAGTAGTGGCGAAGGACCAATCACCCTTGGCTTTGCGATCGGTGAGACCGGATTCATGGAGCCATATGACGTACCGGCGAGAACCCTCGCCGAGATGGCAGCCGAAGACATCAACGCCGACGGCGGTATCGATGGCCGTCAACTGGAAATCATCTCGGCCAACACCAAGTCGAAACCTGAACTGGCCGGTAACGCCGCCACCCAGGTGATCAGCGAGGGAGCCGACGTGGTTGTCACAAGTTGTGACTTCGACCAGGGCTCACCCGCCGCAATTGTCGCCCAGGAGCAAGGCAAGCTCGCGATATCTACCTGTGCCGCATCGACCGCATTTGGTCCAAGTGGAATCGGCCCGCTCGCATTCACGATGGCCACGGCAGCACCTGTCGAAGGCGCCACGATGGCGGAATGGGGATACAACGAGAAGGGCTGGAAGACCTCGGCCACGATCCTCGATGACACCCTGGAATTCACGAAACAGACGACAGCAGGCTTCATTGCCCGCTGGGAGGAACTCGGTGGCGAGGTACTGAAGGAAACCACCTTCAAGCAGGGCGACCCGTCGATTGCTTCACAGATCAATGAGATCAAGGGGCTTGACACTCCGCCTGACGTTCTGTGGCTGTCCTCATACATGCCCGGTGAAGCGAGCGCGATCAAACAGATCCGTGCGGCTGGACTGGACATGCCGATTCTCGGCGACGAGGACCTTGACGGTGACTACTGGAAAGAAGCGGTACCTGGTGTAAGTGACATCTACTACGCCACCTACGCGTCGATTTTCGGAGACGATTCGGATCCGAAAATCAACGAGCTGCTGGACCGCTACAAGGAGCAGGAGGGCAAGCTGCCCGACACTGCCCTGTTCCTCACCGGATTCGCGATGGTTCAGGCCATCGAAAAGGCCGTTGAAACCACAGGCGGATCAACCGAAGGCACGGAGCTACAGGCCGCGCTGGAGGAGTTCGACAACGAAGAGCTGTTGCTGCCGACCACGTTCACAGAGGAAGATCACATCTCTTTCAAGAGAACGTTGCGGATCATGGAGATCCAGAACGGCAAGACCAGTCTGGTCACTGAGTTCAGTCCCGAACAGGTTCCGGTTCCCTGACCCTCAGAGGAAACCGAAAGTACTCATGACCACAAGCCCACCGGATATGGACGCGAACGCGTCGGGGACCGGATCCATTGGATCCGGTCCCGGTCCGGCGGGAGTGTTGTCGGCCAGCGGGATAATGGTCCGTTTCGGCGGCCTGGTCGCCATCAACAACGTCGAGTTTGAAATGAAGACCGGTGAAATCGTCGGCTTGATCGGCCCGAACGGCGCTGGCAAAACCACGCTTGTGAACGTGCTCACCGGATTTCAGGACCCCACCGACGGCGAAGTCGTTCTCGACGACGAACAGATGACTTCGGAGTCACCGCAGAAACGAGCCCGTCGTGGAGTTGCCCGGACCTTTCAGGGTGCCCGGCTCTTCGCCGACATGTCAGTTCTTGAAAACGTGGAAGTAAGCGGCGTGGGCCAGGGGCTCAGCCGTAAAGCGGCCCGAGCCAGGGCCGAAGAAGCGCTCGAAATGCTCGGGCTCCAGGACCTTGCGCAACGTCAGGGATCCGACCTCAGCACCGGTCAGGAGCGCCGCCTGCAACTGGCTCGCGCCGCCGCGATGAAACCCCGATTTCTGTTTCTCGATGAGCCTGCCGCCGGACTCAACGAATCGGAATCAGACCAGCTGCT
The DNA here is from genome assembly GCA_049593795.1 of Solirubrobacterales bacterium. Classification (GTDB taxonomy): domain Bacteria; phylum Actinomycetota; class Thermoleophilia; order Solirubrobacterales; family 70-9; genus 67-14. The sequence goes on along the minus strand of JBAWHK010000057.1, from coordinate 6,561 downwards.
CAAAGTCATCACCGGCCTGCCGGGAATGATCGGATGCGGCGTGCTGCTGATCGAACACGACATGAGGGTGATCATGAGGGCCTGTTCACGAATCATCGTTCTTGACAACGGTGCCGTGCTGAAAGTTGGCACGCCCGAAGAAGTCCGCGCCGACCAGGCGGTAGTCGATGCCTACCTGGGGAGCTGAACCTTGCTGAAGATCAAATCGGCCAGCATCGCCTACCGTGACACTCCGGCGGTCACCGACCTGAACCTTCACGTCGCCCCGGGGGAAGCCGTCAGCCTCGTCGGCCCGAACGGCGCCGGCAAAACCAGCACCCTCTCGGCAATCGCCGGAATGCTCCGGGTTTCGGAGGGCGAAATTCTTTTCAAGGATCGAGACGTCGCCGGGCGCAAACCGGAAAACCTGGTCAAGGACGGGCTCGCACTCGTGCCGGAAGGAAGGCAGATCTTCTCGACCCTTACGGTCGGCGAAAACCTCCGGCTCGCCGCCGGTGACCTCGACAAAGCGACCTCCGCCGAACTGGTCGAAAAAGAACTGTTGCGCTTCCCGGCGCTGCGGCCCCGCGTTCAGGATCCAGCCGGTGGTCTTTCCGGTGGCCAGCAGCAGATGCTGGCGATCTCCAGGGCGCTGCTTTGCCGACCCGAACTGCTGATGCTGGACGAGCCCTCACTCGGCCTTGCCCCGAAAATAGTCGATGTCGTCTTCGAAGCCCTCGAACAGTTGCGCGGCGAAGGCAAAACGATCCTGCTGGTCGAACAGAATGCGATCCGGGCCAGCCATTTTGCCGACCGCACATATGTGATTAACGCCGGCCGGATCGTGCTCGAAGGTACCCGTGACGAAATGGCCGACGCCGACCTGCTGACCGAGTCCTACCTGGGATCAGCTTCTGCCAGATCCGACACCGGAAACGACGGCCAGACATCATGACCGACCTCGTCCAGCACCTGGCCGACGCGGTCAGCCTCGGCAGCCTCTACGCGGTGCTTGCCCTCGGTATCGCCCTGATTTTCGGAATCATGAACCTGATCAACTTCGCTTACGGCGAGCTGATCATGATCGGCGGCTACACCCTTTTCCTCCTGGCTGGTGCCCCATGGCCGCTGCAGCTCGCCGGTTGCGTCGTGGTCACGATCATCGCCGCCGTGCTGATGGAACGCCTCGCCTTCCGCCCGTTTCGAGGGGCCAGCGCACCGGTGCTGCTGGTTACTTCCTTCGCGCTCAGCTTCGCGCTCCAGTCACTCTGCACAGTGATCTTCACCTCCCGGGCCAAAGGGATCTCGCTCCCCAGCTGGTTCAACGAGTCCCTCAGCGTTGGTTCGATCACTTTTTCCAGCCTCAACCTGATCACCGTGATCGTGATGATCATCCTGGTTGGCGGTCTCGCCACCTTCCTGCAGCGCTCGATGATGGGCGTCCAGATGAGGGCGGCAGCCGAGAACTTCAAAATGGCCCAGCTGGTCGGTGTGCGCTCGAACGTCGTGATCGGGATAGCTTTCGTACTCAGCGGGCTGTTCGCCGGAGTCGCGGCAATCCTGATCGTCGCCCAGGGCGGCACGGTGACCCCGTCCATGGGTTCGGCACCGGTCCTGATCGCATTCGTCGCAACGATCATCGGTGGGCTCGGCAGCCTCTACGGCGCGGCCTACGGTGGTTTCTTCCTGGGCATCCTCACCGTAGCTCTCCAGGTGATGCTGCCTGACGCGCTCGCTCCCTACCGCGACGCTTTCCTTTACGCGGGAGTGGTGCTGATCCTCATGCTGAGGCCCCAGGGACTGATCGTCGTCAAAACCAGATTCGAAAGGGTGTGAGCGGCGTGAAGGAATTTCTCGATCGCCGGATCGGTCCGCTCTGGCCACTGATCTCCCTGATCCTCGTGGTCCTTCTGGTCGCGATCATCGGTTCGAACGGATCTGCCGTGACCCAGCGTCAGACGATCGAAGTGCTGGTCAACGTGGTGCTGGTCGTCGGCCTCTACGTATTCGCCGGTAATTCGGGGGTGCTCTCCTTCGGGCAGATGAGTTTCATGTCGATCGGTGCCTACACCGCAGCGATCGTCTCGATTCCCCAGATCCAGAAGCACATCCTGCTGCCCGACCTGCCCGGATTCCTGGCGACCATGGAACTCTCGCCGGTTCTTGCCGGGCTTGCTGCCGGAGCGGTTGCGGTGCTGTTCGCGCTTCTGATCGTGGTGCCGATCTCGCGACTGTCCGGTCTCAGTTCCGGCCTCGCGATGTTTGCGGTCCTCGTGATCGTCTACCAGGTCGCGATCAACTGGGACGCAGTTACCCGCGGCAGCCAGACCATGATTGGCGTGCCTACCAACACCACGATTGCCTCCGCGTTCGCCTGGGTCGTAGTCGTCCTGATCGTTGCTTTCATCTATCAGAGATCGGCGGCCGGACTGCGGGTAAGGGCGGCCCGCGAAGACGAGTACGTTGCCCGGGCCAGCGGGATCTCGATCCCCCGTGAGCGGGCCATCGCTTTCCTGCTCAGCGCTTTCATCGTCGGCATCGGCGGCTTCCTTTACGCCCAGTTCCAGGGAGCGTTCACACCGAACGCCTTCTACATCCACATAACCTTCCTGACGATCGCGATGCTCGTGGTCGGCGGCCAGAAAAGCCTGGCCGGCGCGGTGATCGGCGCAGTCACGATCTCGGTCCTGAGTTTCGTTTTCGGCTCGATCGAAGACGGGACCTCGCTCGGTCCGGTCAGCTTCGCCGGGCGTGACGGCATCGCTGACGTCGCCCTCGCCGCGCTGATCCTGCTGGTCCTGGTCTACCGCCGGGACGGCATCATGCGCGGCCGCGAATTCCAGTGGCCGCCAAGGATCCTCAAGCCCATTCTCAACAAGCAGTCCGATGGCGACAAGCCGGAAAGGGGCTGACCACCCGTGAGCAGCGTCACCACCTCAGTAAAGATCACCTGCGACGTCGGGGGCACGTTCACCGACGTGGTCATCTCCGATCAGAACGGCCGGATGGCTGTCGGTAAGTCACTCACATCGCCGCCCCACCTGATCAACGGCTTGTTGGCCGCGATCGGCGTCGGGGCCAGCCAATTCGAGATGAGTACCGAAGAGGTGCTGGAGGCCTGTGAGCTGTTCGTCTACAGCACGACCCAGGCGACCAACGCGATCCTCGAAGGGAAAACCGCGAAAACCGCGTTGCTGGTGACCGAAGGCTTCCCCGATGTCCTGGTCCGTCGTGAAGGCGGATCGATGCTGCCCTACGACTTCACCCGACCATCCCCCGAGCCTTATGTGCCACGTCGGCTCACTTACGAAATCGGCGAACGTACCTCGGTAGATGGAGAGATCGTCGAATCGATCGACGAAGCACGGGCGATCGAAACGATGAAGCGGATGGACGTGAACGAGATCGAAGCGGTCGCTGTCTGCCTGCTCTGGTCAACCGCCAACCCGGCCCATGAGCTGCGCCTCGGCGAGCTGATCGAAGCTGAACTTCCAGGCACCCCCTACACGCTTTCCCACCAGCTGAATCCGATCGTGCGGGAATACCGCCGCGCATCGGGTACGGCAATCGACGCTTCCCTCAAGCTGCTGATGCCGGGACACCTCAAGGAGATCGAAACCGGCCTGCGTGACGCAGGATTCTCCGGGGAGCTGCTCGCGGCAACTTCGGTCGGCGGCGCACTGCCGATGCAGGACTTGATCGACCGGCCGATCTACGCAGCCAAGTCCGGGCCGTCCCTTGCCCCGGTTGCAGGGCGCCTCTTCACGGAGGAGCTTGGCAGCAAGGACGTGATCGTCGCTGACACCGGCGGGACCAGCTTCGACATCAGCCTGATCCGGGATGGCTCGATCGTCGCCACCCGGGAAACCTGGCTCGGGGGAACCTTCGTCGGCCACCTCACCGGGATGTCATCTGTTGACGTTCGTTCGATTGGTGCCGGAGGCGGTTCGATCGCCTGGGTCGACCCGGGCGGCCTGTTGAGAGTCGGACCGGAAAGTGCGGGGGCTGACCCCGGCCCGGCCTGTTACGGCAACGGCGGAGTGAAGCCGACCGTGACCGACGCCGCGGTCGTACTCGGCTACCTAGACCCGGAGGGTTTCCTCGGCGGGCGGATGAAGCTTGATCTGGCTGCTGCGGAAGGGGTCATTTCGGAACTAGCTGACGAACTTGGCATTGAAAAGAACCTTGCGGCCGAAGCGGTGATGACCGTTGCCAACGAGCACATGGTCGACGCGATCAAGGAAATCACGATCAATCAGGGAATCGATCCGCGAGACAGCGGCCTGGTTGCCGGTGGTGGCGCGGCCGGGTTGGGGATTGCCGCGATCGCCACTGAGCTGGGCTGCTCCCGGGTGATGATTCCGCGCACCGCGGGCGCGCTCAGCGCCTTCGGCGGGCAGTACTCCGACATTGTCATCGAACAGGGACGTGGCGCCTACTGCGCGTCCGACAGTTTCGACTTCGAACTGGTCAACGCCGCCCTCGGGGAAATCGACGACGCGCTCGAGCCCTTCGCGACCGGCCTCGCCAGCAATGGCGTAACCGAGCAGAAGATCGAACGCACGGTCGAGGCCCGTTACGCGCACCAGGTCTGGTCGCTGGACATCCCGCTCGCACCGGCCCGGTTCGAAAGCCAGGAACAGGTCGAAGAACTGGTCCAGACCTTTCACGAAGCCCACGAACGCGTATTCGCGGTGTCCGAACCCGGCCAGACCATTGAACTGGTCCATTTCGTCGGGCGGCTAACCGCCGAACCGGACAAACCCCCACGCGGCGCTGCGCGACCCGATTCGGTCGAAGCCACCGAACCGGAGACGCGTTCCGCCCAGTTCCGTGGACACGGATCACTTGACGTCCCGGTTCACCCCGGGGCCGGACTCAGTCCCGGAACCCGGATCGAAGGTCCGTTGCTGGTGACCGAGCCGACCACGACCATCGTTGTACCACCCGAGTGGAGCCTTGAAGTAACGAAAACCGGCGACTACCTCCTGGAGGCAAAATGAGCGAGCAAACCACCAGGAACGAATCGGCGGAGGACTTCGATCCGATCCTCGCCGCGGTTCTGGCGAACCGGTTCGAGGCGATCGTGCGCGAGATGATGAACACGCTCTTCCGGGCGGGTCGGTCGTCGGTGCTCAACATGGCCCGTGATTTCTCCTGCTGTGTTGTCACCGCCGACGACCAGTTGCTGGCAGCCGCCGAAGGACTGCAGGTACACGTGCTCGGAGCCGGCTTCCAGACAGCTTCGATGCGGGAGCTCCATCCGGACATGGCTGAAGGCGACGCTTTCCTCCACAACGATCCTTTCCTCGGCAATACGCACACCGCGGACCACACGCTGCTGATCCCCGTTTACGCCGGTGGCGAGCACATCTTCACCGTCTCGGCCAAAGCCCACCAGGCTGATTGCGGCAACTCCCAGCCGACCACCTACATGCCCTTCCCGGTGGACATTTATGAAGAGGGCGGCCTCAACTTCCCCTGTGTGCGGATCCAGAAGGATTACGAGGACATGCCGGACATCATCCGCATGTGCCAGCGCCGGATCCGGGTGCCGGAGGTCTGGTACGGCGACTATCTAGCTTCGCTCGGCGCGGTGCGAATCGGTGAACGGCGGATCGGTGAACTGGTCGAGGAGTACGGCATCGATGCCGTACGGGCCTTCCAGGTTTGGTGGCTCGACTACTCCGAACGACGCATGGCCCAGGCGGTATCGGAACTGCCCGCGGCGAAACTCGAAGCCGATTCGACCCACGACCCGCTGCCCGGCCTGCCGGACGGCGTCAAGGTGAACGTCAAAGTTGACATCGACCCGGACGCGAAAATGATCGAGGTCGATCTGCGCGACAACATCGACTGTGTTCCGGCCGGCATCAACCTTTCCCAGAGCTGCGCCATGGCGGGAGCGGTGATCAGTGTCTTCAACTGCCTGCCTGCCGACGTTCCGCGCAACGCCGGCAGCTTCCGGCGGATCGAGGTACTGCTGCGCGAAGGATCGGTCGCTGGAGGGTTGAAGTTCCCGTTCTCGAGTTCGATGTCGACCACCAACGTGCTCAACCGCCTGATCAACGCCGCCCAGGTTGCTTTCGCCGGGCTCGGCGAGGGTTACGGCCTGGCTGAAGGCGGCGGTGCGCTCGGGGTTGGCTGGGCGGTCTACTCGGGCATCGACCAGCGCACCAACCAGCCTTACGTGAACCAGGCGATCGTCGGTAACAACGGCGGACCGGCAGGACCTCATTGCGATGGCTGGGTCACTTACGCCATGCCCGACTGTGCCAAGACCGTCTACATCGACAGCATCGAAGTGATCGAACAGAAGTATCCGCTCCGGTTCGGCTCGGTGAAGCTACTGACCGACAGCGGTGGCGCCGGCCGGTTCCGCGGTGGTCCCGCCAGCGAAGTCAGCTACGGCCCGGCTAACGGCGAGATGCAGGTTTTCTACGCAGCTGACTTCGCCGAAGGTGCGCCCCAGGGCGTGCTCGGGGGAATGGCCGGCCAATCAGCCGACGCCGGCCGGATCGAAGCTGACGGTTCCCGCACCGAACTCGAGCCGATGGGTGACACGACCCTCGTTCCCGGAGA
>JBAWHK010000056.1:0-1627 GCA_049593795.1 Solirubrobacterales bacterium | reverse complement strand
CTCCGACACCAGGCCGAGCGCGTCACTGACCAGACGTTCGAACAGGACAAAGCCCCGGCGGGCTATGCCGAAGCCCCCCGGGTGCCCGTCATAGATGAAGATCGTCGGTTCTCCCGTCTGGGGATGGATGTTGGTCGAAAGCCCCCCGATGTCCCAGCGGTCGCACATGGCGATCAGGGGCAGCACAGCGATCTGGGAGTGCTCGGACGCGTGAAGAGCCCCCAGAAGGGCGTTGAGGGGCATTTCCGGGGTCATCTCGGCCGGCACGGTGTACCAGAGGCCCTGGGTGCGGAACTCCTGTTCGGGCAGGTCCAGGTCAACCAGGTCAATTGCCTCCTGGTCAGCGGTCAGGATGCGCTGGTAGGCGATCACCTGATCGGTGACCGCGATCTCTCCGAAATTGAGTTCGACCCCGGCCACCTGTTTCTTTGAAAGGACCCGGTCAATGAAAACGTCGGTCTCCATTCGCGGCCGGGTGTACCACTCGTCATCGAAAGGATGGACTACCGCCTGGGCGCCATCAAGATCCAGTTGTTCAACTTCGTAAGACGAACCGAAATGCATGTAGATCGCACCCGGGTGGAGGGTCGTGAATGCCCGCCCGAACTCAACCGTCCCGATCACCTCACCGGAACCCCGTTCAACGACCGCCAGGTTCTCCGCCGATGAAGATCGCAAAGACACCGAAGCCGCAACAAAACCGGGCTTCCTCGGGACCAGACCCTTACCGGCCTTGCGCAGTTCACCTTTCGCGACCAGATGCCCGGTCAGGGCTTCCATCCCGTCACCGAACCATTCCGTGTCTTCCTCCGTCACCGGCATCTCGAATGCGGCAGCGACCAGATGCTGCGCCCCGATCTCCGGGGAAAGATGATCGAGGATGGCGGCCTCGACCGGCCTCTCGAGGAACTCCTCCGGATGCCTGCAGAAGTACTGGTCGAGCCCATCCTGCCCGGCGATGTAGACCGCGAGGCCATCACGACGCCGTCCGGCGCGACCCCACATCTGCCGGAGACCGGCGACAGTCCCCGGGAAAGTGACGCAGATCGCGGCATCAAGCTCACCGATGTCGATCCCCAGTTCGAGAGCGTCGGTTGAAACTACCCCCAGAAGCTTTCCTTCCACCAGATCCTTCTCGATGCCCCGCCGCTGGGCCGGTGTGTATCCGGCCCGGTAAGGCGCGATCTTGCCGGCCAGGTCGGGACGTCCCTTGCGTTCGAGGTTCTCCGCGGCGAACTTGCGGATCAATTCGATGCCACGACGGCTCTTGAGGAAACAGATAGTCCGGACCTCATGGCTGACCAGTTCAGCCAGCAGGTCCGCCGCTTCCGCCAGGGCAGATCGCCGGGCACCGATCGCCGGATTGATCAACGGCGGGTTCCAGATGTTGATTTCCCGCCGGGATTTCGGGGCGTAATCCTGGTCGATCAAAGTGAAACTGCCACCAACCAGCCGTTCGGCAAGCTCTTTCGGGTTGGCGATTGTGGCTGAAGCCAGCACGAACCTGGGCTCTCGACCGTAAGCACGGGCAAGGCGACGCAACCGCCGGATCACGTTGGCGACGTTCGAACCGAAAACCCCGCGGTAGGTGTGGGCTTCGTCGATCACCACCCAGTCGAGGTTCGAA
>JBAWHK010000055.1:0-9413 GCA_049593795.1 Solirubrobacterales bacterium | reverse complement strand
GGCGAAACCCACCTCGAAGCGCTGGCGCAGAACGCGGTTGCTTTCAGCGCCGGCCGGGAACGTCATGACCTCTCCGTCCAGGGGGTCAAGTACCCCTCGATCCCGACCAGCGCCTACCGACCGTGGTGCCTGAAGCAGCTTCAGCAAAAGTTCCTGGAACTCCCGGCTGATGCGTCCGCGACCGTGCGAGGCATTCTCGAAGACCATGGTTGCTGGGAACCGCTCTGGCGGGTTACCGACTTCCGTAACGATCACGATCCCGAAGGAACCGCACCGTTCTGCCAGGCAACCCGCATGGTCCGCGACTGATCCTTCCCGGCCTTTACAGCAGCTCGGCCCTCAGCTCAGCTGCGGAACGGGGTGAGAGCAGTCCGGGCGCGACATCGAAGGGTGTCTTGGCACCATGATCGCCCGCGGCAGCCAGACGTGAGACCGCCCGCGCGTAGGCCACGAGAACACTGGCAGTGAAGCCGGGATTGTCCTCGAGGTCGAGTCCGTACTCGATCAGCTGACGGTGCCCGCCGCCGCTGTCGCCGTTTCGCATCACGAACCCTCCGTGGGGCATCGTCGAGTGGTCGCGGCTCAACTCGGATTCGGTGATGAAGTTGACGGTGGTGTCGTACTGATCGAAGTAGTGCGGCATCGAGACGATCTCTTCACGCACACGCTCCGCATCCGCACCATCTTCCAGGACCACAAAGCACTCGCGTGTGTGCATCTGTCGGGTGGTGAAACTGGGTTGCGAACCACTACGGACGGCCTCAATGGCTTCTTCTACCGGGTGGGTGTACTGCACCGCGCCGGCTACCCCGGGCACCCGTCTGATCGCATCGGAATGGCCCTGGCTCAATCCGCGACCCCAGAAGGTGTGGGTGTCGCCGTCGGGAAGGATGGCTTCCCCGTAAAGACGGTTGATTGAGAAGACACCGGGATCCCACCCGGTCGAAATCAGTGCCGTGTTCTCCGCGGCAGTGGCCGCGGCATCAACCGCAGCAAAGTATTCCGGGATTCGCGCATGGGTATCGAAACTGTCGACCGTGTTGAACATGGCGGCAAGTTCGGGTCCCTGTTCCGGCAGGTCTTCCTTGGAACCACCACAGAGGATGAGCACATCGATCGATTCGGCATGCTCCTCAAGCGTGTCCCAGCCGAAGATCCGGGTTCCGCCAAGTACCGGCTTGACAGTTCCTGGATCCCGGCGGGAAAAGACTCCCTCGAGACTCATGTCGGGATTCCTGGTCAGGGCTTGCTCCACCCCACGCCCGAGATTGCCGTAACCGGCGATACCAACCTTTATTTTCCCGTTCGGCTCCTGGCCGTTGGTGTCTGCGCTCATCGCTCCACCTTATGAAAACCCGGGGCGTTGAAGCCGTCAACTCCGGTTTAGCCGGGTCCGCGAAAGGGAACTTCGTAACTGTGTCGCAGGCAACCACGACGGATCTCAACGATCTTCCACTTCAGTCCGGCCGAGGCCGGGGTTCCGGGCATGGCGTACTCGCTGCCATCGGCCGCACCCCGCTGGTCGATCTCGAGCGCTACATGGACCGGCCAATTTCGGTCTGGGCGAAGCTTGAAGGCAGCAATCCGGGAGGCTCGGCCAAGGCCCGGTCGGCCGCCAGAATCATCGCTGACGGGCTGGCCAGCGGGGAGATCGGCCCGGGAACCACGGTAATCGAATCGACTTCCGGCAACATGGGGATCGGCCTCGCCCAGGCCTGCGTGTATTTCGACCTGGATCTGGTCTGCGTAACTGACGCCCGGACCAACCGGCTCACGGTGCAGACGATGCGTGCCCTTGGCGCAGATGTGAGGGTGGTTGACCGCCCGGGACCGGAGGGTGGTGATCTGCTCGAAGCACGACTCGCGCTCGTCCAGGAACTGCGGACCGCGATTCCCGATTCTTTCTGGCCGAACCAGTACGCAAACCTGTCAAATCCCGCGGCCCACAGTGACGGAACGATGAGGGAGATCGACGAAGCCCTGGACGGTCGAATCGACTATCTGTTCGTCGCCGCCGGAACCGCGGGAACTGTCCGCGGCTGCATCGATTATCTGCGTCGCGAGAATCGTCAGACCAAAGTAATCGCCGTGGACGCGGTGGGCAGCATACTTTTCGGCGGTGAACGCGGCGAACGTCTGCTTCCGGGCATGGGTGCCGGCCGGATCTCGGAACTCGCGAAATCCACCCGGCCGGATCAGGTTGTCAAAGTAAACGAACTTGAGTGTGTAGTCGCCTGCCGCCGTCTGGCCACACGCGAAGGAATCCTTGCCGGCGCTTCATCGGGAGGGGTGATGGCAGCCCTGGAGAAACTCGCACCCGAAATGGAATCCGATGCGCGGTGCGCGGTAATCCTGGCCGATGGCGGCACCGCATATCTGGACACCGTTTACGACGACGGCTGGGTCGAGAAATCACTCGCCTGCGACCCGCATCGCCTGGCCGATCTGGTTCGGGCCTGATCAGGGTGGCAGCCAACCGGATCGCCATTGTCGGTTTCGGCCCCCGGGGCCTGGGCGCACTTGAGCGTTTGATCGCCCACCAGCGAATTTCGGATTCGACCCCGATCGAAGTCACTGTTTTCGAACCCGGCCCGACTCCAGGTGCCGGTTCGGCATACAGCCCGGACCAGCCATCGTTTCTCCTGATGAACTTTCCGGCGGGAAAGATTGACTTCCGCTGGGATGAAAGTGGGACCCCGTCCGCTTTCGGTGGTGGTTCTTTCATGGAATGGGCCGAAGCCGATCCGGACCGGGCCGATGGCTGGTACCCACCTCGGTCCCTTGTCGGCAGTTACCTGTCTGCCGCCGCCTCCGAGCTGCTGGATTCATCGCCCTTTCCAGTAACGCTGGTATCGGAAGCCGTAGTCGGGATGGAACCGGGTTCGGGTGGATGGCTGATTCGCACGAAGTCGGGGGCTTCCCGATTCGATGAAGTCCTGCTCACGACCGGACATGCCCCGACCGGTTCCCGGTCCACGGCATCTGCCGACCTGGCCGTAGCTGGCAGCGAAGTCAACATCCGCGGGTTCGGGCTGACCGCGATCGACCTGATCCTTGAACTCACGGAAGGAGGCGGGGGCAGTTTCGAACCGGCTGCCAACGGTTCCTTCAAGTACCGCAGATCAGCGTCGGAGCCGTCGGGGATTGCCCCACACAGCCGCCATGGCCGGCCGATGCTGGTGAAGCCAGAGTTGAGCCGCAGCCCGGTTCCGGCGGAGATCCTGACAGCGGTCATTGCCGACAGCCGGGAGCAGGTACTCGAACTGCCGCCCGGAGCGGGGATCACCCAGCTGGGAAAGGTGTTGTCGGGACTTTGCGCGGACCTGCTTTCGCTTGAACCGGCCCGGCAGGCCGCCGGAGCCTGGATCGATGCTGCTTCCACTGGCCAGCTCGGGCCCGATCCTGACCCGGCCGCGACCATCAACGAGTCCTTGAGAATTGCTTCCGGCGAAACATCACCCAACTTGAAGTGGGCCCTGGGTCTCGCCTGGCGCAGCATCTACCCGGCGATCGTCAGGCGGTATTCCCACGGTGGCCTGCGAGAGTCCGACCATTCCCCTTTCAGGAACCTGGCCTCGGAAATGGAACGTCTGGCCTTCGGACCGCCACCGGTAAATGCGGCAAAACTACTGGCCCTGGCCGACGCCGGAATTCTCGATCTGTCCCGGCTTGCGGATTCCGGCAGCAGCGGTTCAGGAATCGAACTTGACGCAGTCAGTTCACCCCCGGGGCTGAATCTTCATCAAGAACCTCTCGCGGACCTGGTCGCGGCCGGAGCGATCAGGAAACCTCCGGGCGCACGCGGAATTGAGGTGACTCGTTCTGCCCGGTGCGTGGGTGCCAATGGTGAAACCACCCGCGGGTTGGCCGCCTGCGGCAGGCTGACCGAAGACTGGGTGATCGGCAACGACACTCTCGATCGTCGCCTCCATCCTGAAATCAACCGTTGGGCGGAGACAGTCTGCAGTGCGATCCCGACCGAGTCATCATTGGCGGCAATCTCATGAGCGATCAGACCGCCCCCGAATCCGGGCTTCGCGCCAACTGCCATGGCGTTTCCCCCCTTGATGCCCGCCTCGAAACCTGGCAGGAATCTTTGCTTGGCGATTCCGAACTGCTGTCCGCAGCCCTGGGGTCAGGCGAGAGCCCGATCAACGTGATTGATCCCGGGCCGATGGGACGGAACGCCGCGGAGCTCACCGACGCCGCTGATGAATCCGGGGTCCGGCTGAAGATCTTCTTCGCCCGAAAAGCGAACAAATGCCTGTCGCTGGTCGACCGGGCACGTGATCTCGGCCTCGGGGTGGATCTCGCCAGCGTGAATGAACTGGCCGAGGCCCGCGATCGCGATGTTGCCTCCCGCGATCTTGTGGTCACGGCGGCGGTGAAACCCCGACCGTTGCTTGAGCTCTGTGTTGAAACCGGCGCACTGGTGGTGCTTGACAATCAGGACGAAGCGGATCTGCTGGCGAAGATCGCCGCCGAACGGAACCAGACGGTTCGAGTCGCGATCAGGCTTGCGGTCGAGATTCCTGATGCCATCCCGACCCGGTTCGGGCTGCCACCAGCCGAAGCGAAACGACTTGCCGAAACAATCGGCAGCGACCCTCACCTGGATTTGGCCGGTCTTCATTTTCACCTCGATGGCTACTCAGGGAAGGATCGTGTGCTGGCGCTGGCCGCGGCACTCGATCTCGCCGACGATCTGCCTGCGGAAAGTCCGATGCGGTTCATTGACATTGGTGGAGGCATCCCGATGAGCTACCTGGATGGCAGTGATCAGTGGGACCGGTTCTGGGTTTCACACCGTGAAGCCCTGCTCGGGGACCGCCCACCGCTTACCTTCGCGAATCATGGCCTGGGCTTCAACGTCGCGGACGGGCAAATCACCGGCGGGCGCGCGACCTACCCCTACTTCCAGGAACCCACGCGGGGTGACTGGCTGCGTGAACTGCTTGCCTCCGAAATCAGCCTGCGCAGCAGTGGTTCATCAACTGTGGCGTCCGCCCTGCGGAGCCGTGACCTCGAACTTCGCTGCGAGCCGGGAAGGTCGCTTCTCGACGGTTGTGGCCTGACCGCCGCCCGGGTTCATTTCGTGAAACGCCGCCTCGACGGAGAAACCCTCATCGGGCTCGGGATGAACCGGACGCAATGCCGCTCAACTTCGGATGACTTCATGGTCGATCCGATCCTTCTTCCGGCCCCGGGGTCCGAACGGTCCGGCGAACTCAGCGGTTATCTGGTCGGCGCCTACTGCATCGAACGCGAACTGATCACTCTTCGTCGTCTGGTGTTCCCTTTCGGAGCGGGGCCGGGCGACATCGTCGTTTTCCCGAACACGGCCGGCTATCTGATGCACATCCTGGAAAGCAGCTCCCACCGGATGCCCCTGGCCGAAAACTTCGTCCGTGCTGACGGCCAGCTTGGGCTGGATCCGGTGGATGTTCAGTGATTCAGTTCAGCCGGTAAGTACGTCCTGGAATGCTTCTTCGACTTCCTTGACCTGGGCCGGGTCCCCGGGAGGTGAATCCTGGGTCGAGCAGTTCTCCGTGTATTCATCAGACGGGAAGATCAGCTCGTTTGATGCCAGTTCCGGGTCTTCCTTCGTCAGCAGTTCACTGACTCCCGAAACCGGGCTTATGTAGTTCACCCAGGCGGTGATCGGAGCCTGAATTTCCGGCCGGTACACGTAGTTCATGAACTCGTATGCGGCAGCGGGGTTTGGTGCTCCGACCGGGATCAGCATGTTGTCGGACCAGAGCGCGCAGCCACCGGTCGGCTGGACGTACTCGATGTTCGGATTGTCAAGCTGGGCCTGGACGGCATCGCCCGACCACCCGATGGCGGCCACGACTGATCCTTTGGCGAGGTTCTGGATGTAGTCGTTGCCGGTGAAGGCCCGGATCTGGCCGCTGTCAACAGCGCCCTTGACTTTGTCGATCGCTTCCAGCCATTGCTCGGTGGAAGCCGTGGCCGGGTCGATGCCTTCATCCATCAGGATCAGCGGAATCGTGTCCCGCATCTCGCGCAGCATCGTGACCTTGCCTTTGTACTGCGGATCGAACAGATCACCGATCGACTTGATGTCGGGAGCGAGGTCGCTCCGCACGACGAGTCCGGTCATGCCGGACTGCCACGGAACGCTGAATTCCCGTCCCGGGTCAAAGGTGGGGTTCTTCAGGCTGGGCAGCATGTTGTTGCGGGCTGTATCCAGTTCGTCCGCATCGAGGTTCTGGATGTAGCCCAGCTTGTACATCTTGCTGGCCATCCAGTCACTGACCACGATGATGTCGCGGTCGCCCGATTTGCCCTGGCTGACCAGCGGCTGGATCTTGCCGAAGAACTCGTCGTTGTCATTCACGTCCTGGACGTAATCAACGCTGATACCGGTTTCTTCTTCGAAGTTCCCGATCGTTTTCTTGTCGATGTAGAGCGGCCAGTTCGAGATCTTGAGCTTTCCCGACGCGGTTCCGCCCTGGGCCGTGGGAATGTCCTCAGTGTTCGATCCGCCCGAAATTCCACCCCCGCCGCAGGCCGCAAGAACCATTGATGCCACCAGACCGGCAACTGCAAGCAAAACGAACTTCATCGGCTTCGGGGTCAAGATCCTGCCTCCTCAAGTGATGGTGTTGGCTCCGACCAATGCTACCCCCTGATGTATCTGGCGCCCGTGAGGCACGAATGTCACCGCCGGATGGCGTGCCGCCCGGCAATGCGGTGCCCTGGTCAGCAGGCCTTGATCAGCAGGTCTGCCAACCGGGCAGGATTTCCCTGGCAGGCATCAAGGTCGCTACGGCCGATCACCATTTCGACCGTGCCATCGTCCCTTGTCGCGACCACGCACGGCTCGTTGCCGTCGCTGGCCGCCGCTACGTCTGGCTTTCTCTCATCAAGGTGAACTGCTGAGAATGGGACCGGGACCCGTCCCAGTTCCGTTCGCCATTCCTTCTTGGATCTCACCAGCCCGTGGGTAATGTCACAAAGGGCACAGTGCCTGATCCCGAGTCGGGCCCCGAACCAGTATGTGAGCTCACCCGACACCGAACCGTTGGCGTCGTAAACCCCGGTCAACTCGATGATCCGGGCGGGAGAATCCGACCGTGCGTTGTCGCCTTCCACCACGAACCTCCGTTGGATTGGATGCACCGAGGCTACAGACTGATCAGAGGGCGGCGGCAAACTCCGCGAAATAGTCGAGCGACCTGGGGTTCGCGAGGGCGTCGCGGCTGGCTGCCTTTTCGAGCGGTGTGCCGGTGAGGATGCGCTTGACCGGCACTTCGAGGATCTTGCCGGTCAACGTCCGGGGAACTTCTTCGATTACGTAGATCTCATTCGGCACGTGACGGGGTGAGCAGTATTCACGGATCAGCCTGGCGACCCGCTTGCGTAGATCATCGTCCACCACAGCCCCCTCCTCCAGCACCACGAAGAGTGGCATCCAGCCTTCGGTTCCCGAACGGGGAATGTCGACCACGAGGGCATCCAGAATCTCGGGCATGGTCAGGATCGCGCGGTAGATCTCGCTCGTGCCCATGCGGATCCCGCCGCGGTTGATGGTCGAATCGGAGCGGCCGTAGATGATTCCGGTGTGGCGGTCGGTCAGTTCGATCCAGTCACCATGCCGCCAGACTCCCGGGTACGTCTCGAAATAGCTTTCCCGGTAGCGGCCCATGTTCGCGTTGTCGCCCCAGAAGAAGATCGGCATCGAAGGCATCGGTTCGGTAATCACCAGCTCGCCGACTTCACCAACCACGGCCTGTCCCGTCTCATCGAACGCCTGCAGCTTCGCGCCGAGCGAGGGGCCCTGAAGTTCACCCCGGTATACCGGCAGGAGCGGCACCCCACCGATGAAGGCTGTGCAGACATCGGTGCCACCGCTGGTTGAGAACAGCCATGTGTTCTCGCCCAGCTGCTCGTAAATCCAGTCGAACCCTTCTGGAGCAAGGGTTGAACCGGTGGAACCAATTGCGCGCAACGCCGAAAGATCGCCCGAGTCGGAGGGAATCACGCCGGCGTCGCGGCAGGCCGCGATAAAGCTTGCGCTCGTACCGAAACAGGTCACTCCCGCTTCGGCCACCAATTTCCACATTGCTCCCATATCCGGGAACCCGGGGTTGCCGTCGTAAAGCACGATCGCCGCTTTCGTAAGCAAACCGGAAACTACGAAGTTCCACATCATCCACCCGGTGGTCGTAAACCAGAGGTATCGATCACCGGCATGGAGGTCGAGGTGGAGCTTGTGCGTTTTGAGGTGCTCAAGCAGAATGCCGCCATGGCTCTGCACGATCGCTTTCGGCAGGCCGGTGGTTCCAGATGAATAGAGCACCCAAAGCGGGTCGGAGAAATCCCTGGGCTCAAAAACCAAATCTCCGGCAGGTGGCCCGTCCAGCAGGTCGTTCCAGGAAATCGTGTGTGACGGCAGGGCTTCCGCCGGATTGTCTTCCGGAAACGGCAGGACAACCGTGCAGGTCAGGGAATCGATTTCGTCGGCCAGATCGCCGAGCACTTCGCTGCGGTCAAACTCCTTGCCGCCGTATCGATATCCGCTGACCCCGATCAGCACCTTTGGTTCGATCTGCGCAAAACGATCAATTACGGTCCGGGCGCCGAAGTCGGGTGAGCAACTCGACCAGATCGCGCCGATGCTGGCCGAAGCCAGAAAAGCGACCACGGCTTCCGGTACGTTCGGCAGGTAAGCCACGACCCGGTCCCCGGGCCCGACCCCGAGCCGGCGCAAACCCGCTGCCGCGGTCGAGACCTGGGAACGCAGTTCACCCCAGGTGATCTCGCGCGGACCGTTCGACTCGGATGCGTAAACGATCGCGCATTCGTAGTCGTCGTGGCCACGGAAGATGTTCTCGGCGTAGTTCAGACGCGCGCCCGGAAACCATTCTGCACCGGGCATCGAAGTCGAACCCAGGACCTCCCGGTACGGCTCGGACGCAACCACCTCGTTGTAGTCCCAGATCGCTGACCAGAACCCCACGAGATCTTCAGTCGACCATTTCCACAGCTCCTCGTAGCCATCGAAGCTCTTGCCACGATTTTTCTCGAGCCAGACCATGAAGTCGCTCATGTTCGACCCGGCGACCATTTCCGCCGACGGCCTCCAGATGATTTCGCCGGGGGACAAGCTCACTCCGGGTCTGGAAGGAAAGCTTGGCCGTCAATCTCGATCTTGGCACCGAGCAACAGGTCGGCCACTCCGAGCGCGGCACTCGCCGGCGGGTCGACCGGGAAACGTTCGGTCCGGACCGCGCTGAACTCTCCGTATTCGGAAAGGTCAGTCATGAAGATGTTCAGTTTGACCACGTGCGACAAGTCCCCGCCCGCCTGCTTCAGGAGTGACTCGATCTGATCAAAAATCGTGTTGCTTTCGACGGCGACCCCGCCGGCGATCACGCCTTTGCCGG
>JBAWHK010000054.1:0-2076 GCA_049593795.1 Solirubrobacterales bacterium | reverse complement strand
GTCCTTCAGTTCCTGGATCGAGCCGGCGCAGAAGGTTTCATCGCAGTTCTTGTCCGAGCATTCCCAGATCGGGTGCGGGGTTCCCCAGTAGCGGTCGCGAGAAAGGGCCCAGTCGACGTTGTTCTCGAGCCATTTGCCAAAACGGCCGTCTTTGATGTGTTCCGGATGCCAGCCGATGTCTTCGTTTCCGGCCAGCATCTTGTCCCGCGCTTCGGAAGTACGGATGTACCAGCTGGCCTTGGCGTAATAGAGCAGCGGGGTGGAGCAGCGCCAGCAATGCGGGTACGAATGTTCGTACTCGGTGGCTTTGAAGAGCCGGCCGCTCTGCTCGAGGTGATCGATCAGCCGCTGGGTGACATCCGGATCCTTCACGAACTCGCCGCCGAAACCGGCGACCCTTTCGTCGAAATGACCGTCGAGGCTGACCGGATTGAAGAGCGGATGCTCGCCGTCTACCGGGTCGTAGAGACCCTGGTCGATCGCGACCCGGTAGTCGTCCTCGCCGAATGCGGGGGCGATGTGAACCAGCCCGGTGCCGTCATCGGTTGTGACGAAATCGCCGCTGATCACCTTGAAAGCACCGGAGGTTTCCGACATGCCGGGGAAGGGTGCTTCGTATTCGAGTCCGAGCAGGTCGGCGGCGGTGACCTTTTCGCTGATGGCGGTGCCTTCACCGAGGACCTTTTCGACCAGGGGCTCGGCCAGGATCAGGGTTTCGCCGTCGAGATGGACCTTTGCGTAGGTCACGTCCGGGTTCACCGCAACCGCGTAGTTGCCGGGGAGGGTCCAGGGGGTGGTGGTCCAGACCAGCATCGAAGCTTCGCTGTCCTTCAGCTTGAAACGCACCCATACCGAAGGGTCGATTACGTCTTTGTAGCCCTGGGCCACTTCATGGGAAGAGAGGGTTGTGCCACAGCGCGGGCAGTAGGGCGAAACCCGGTGGCCTTCGTAAAGGCGGTTGCTTTTCCAGAGTTCTTTCAGCGACCACCAGACCGACTCGATGTAATTGTTGTCGAGGGTGACGTAAGGGTCGTCGAGATCGATCCAGAAACCGATGCGTTCGGTCAGGCGATTCCATTCCTCCACGTAAGTGAAGACGGACTCACGGCACTTCTGGTTGAAGCCTTCGATGCCGTATTCCTCGATTTCCTGTTTCGAGGAGATACCAAGCTGTTTTTCCACTTCAAGTTCAACCGGCAGTCCATGGCAGTCCCAGCCAGCTTTGCGTGGCACCCGGTAGCCCTGCATCGAGCGGTACCGGGGATAGATGTCCTTGAATACCCGGGAGAGCACGTGGTGCGAACCGGGGCGGCCGTTCGCGGTTGGCGGCCCTTCGTAGAAGCTCCAGACTTCTTCATCGGCCCGCTGCTCCATCGATCGTTCAAAAACACGCCCTTCTTTCCAGCGCGCAGCGATGCGCTCTTCCATTTCCGGAAAAGACTGTTTGGGGTCGACTGATCTGAACGAGGACAAGGAGCGTTGATGCTACCTATTCACCGGCCTGACAATGAATCGCGTACTCTCAGAACATGGCTCGGTATGACTTGGCAGGCAAGACCGTCCTGATCACCGGAGGCGCCCGGGGGATCGGCTTCGAGACCGCGCGACTCGCCTATCGGCGTGGTGCTTCGGTGGTGCTGGTTGACCTGGAGACGTCAGCGGCTGAAGAATCCGCCGAGAAGCTCGGCAATCGCGCGATCGGGATTGGCGCGAACGTGGTTGACGCTGAAGAGATCGAGACGGCTGTCAACTGGGCCGCTGACCGGTTTGGCAAGGTCGACGTGGTCATCGCCAATGCGGGTGTGACCCCGCCGAAAACCACGACCAGGGCGATTTCCACGGAGGACTGGGAACGGGTGGTTGACGTCAACGTGCTCGGGGTCTGGCGCACAGTCCGGGCCGGCCTTCCCCAGGTGATTGAAAACGGCGGCCAGATCGCCATCGTTTCCTCCAACGCCGCTCACGCGAACGGCATGATGAACAGCTCTTACGCGGTCTCGAAAGCAGCGGTCGAAGCGCTCGGCCGGGCTCTCAGGCCGGAACTGGCACCGCATGGGGCCAGCGCGACCGTCGCCT
>JBAWHK010000053.1:0-4592 GCA_049593795.1 Solirubrobacterales bacterium | reverse complement strand
GTTCACGTTCACAAGCTGACTCGGATCGCCAGCATTAAAAGCGGCCGGGTTGATGTCCTTCACCAGAACGGTTCCGGCTTCGGTGCCGTCTGTCTTCCAGAGTTCCCGGCCCGCCACGGCGCCTGCCTGCGCAGTGAAGAAGACCTCGCCGTTCATTTCGACGAACCAGCTCGGAGAGCTCGAGAAGGCGATTGTCCCGTTGTTGCCGGGAGACAGGTCCTTGAGCATGTAGGTCCCGGCATCAGTTCCGTCAGATCGCCACAGCTCTGTTCCCTGCAGCCCACCTTCAGCGACTTGGCCGCCGTCAGTTGCATTGAAGATCAAAACACCGTTCAGGTCCGCCCCGCCGAGCCGACCAGCACTGCCGCCACTCAGCAGGGGATTGCCGTCGCCGGGCCCCGGATTAATGTCCTTGACCTGTTCGACCACTACCGGGCCGAGCGCTGCCCGGGCGGTTGTGTCGAAACCAAGACCGAGCAGTATGAAAGCTGCTGAAAGGACGAACAGGCGTGGAATCGCCGCCGAAGTTAGGTGAAAACCGGACTCCCTGATCATTTCCCCTGCTCTTTCTCCGCCATATGGGGCGGATAGCTTCCCTGCTTTTTGCGTTCCGCCACATCTGACGTCGCCCGGCGAGCCTATCACCGGGTTATGCGACAAAGTGCCTGTTTCCGAAACCGCTGCGACAGGCTGAAGTTTCGTTCAGTCAGGCAGGCCGCTCTCCGGCCAGCCCTCGGGACCATCGCTGCCGGCAGGGTATTCATCGAGCGGTACTTCGCCGTTGTCCCAGGCTTGCTGAACCGCTTCGACTATGCGCCAACAGTCAACTGCGGTGTCGCCGCGAACCGAGATCATCGGATCGCCTTCGAGCACCTTCTTCAGAACCTGTCCGTATTCGTGAAGGTCACCGGCCGCAAGGTCAGCTTCCATGGTTACCGGGTCCAGCACGAGCGGATCGCCGGGCCCGTTCACATTGAGGTCCAGGTGCAGCTGGTCGGCCCCGAACCCGAGCCCGATGCGGAGGCGATCGGAATCATCCGGTCCTTCAAGGCCGACCGGGGTCCATTGCGGCTTCTTGAAGTTCACGATCGCTTCCTTGCGCGGGTTGCCGATGCCTTTGCCTGAACGCACCCGGAACGGAACCCCGGCCCATCGCCACGTGTCGATCGCAAGCACGAGTTCGGCAAAGGTTTCAGTGCCATGGGCCGGATCGATGCCCTCTTCGTCGACGTATGAGATCAAATGTCGACCGTTGACATCACCCGCGGTGTATCGGCCGCGGCGGCTGTATTTCCCGGGATCGTTGTCCCAGATCCGGGTGGCACGCAGGACCTGGGAAGTACTGTCACGGAAGTCGCGGGATCCCATGCTGGCCGGGGCTTCCATCGCCATCAACGCGACCACTTCGAGCAGGTGGCTCTGGATCATGTCGACCATCGCTCCGGCCCAGTCGTAATAACCGGCACGTCCTTCCAGCCCGAGGTCTTCATCCCAGATGATCTCGACGCTTTCAACGTGCTCGGAGGTGAAAAGCGGTTCGAGGACCCGGTTGGCGAAGCGCAGCCCGACAATGTTGATCACGGTCGAAAGGCCGAGGAAATGATCAACCCTGAATACCTGTTCTTCAGGCACGAGATCGGTGACTTGTTTGTTCAGGGCGATCGCACTCGCGGAGTCGGTGCCGAAAGGCTTTTCCATCACCAGGCGCAAATCGTCGGGCAGGTCCAGTTCGGCCATCGCCGCGCAAGCCTTCACAGCGACCGGCGGGGGCAGGGCGAAATAGATAGTCACTTGGCCGCGGCAGGCATCAAGCAGTTTCTTGATGTCTTCCGGCGACGTGACGTCTGCCTGGAGGTAAATCGCTTCAGCGGCGACCCGGTCGGCCTGTCCGCCACCGGAATCAACTTCGGCGAACGATTTTCTGACGACCTGTCGCCATTTGTCATCGTCCCAGTCCTGGATCCCGCTTCCGGCGAGTAGCAGGCCGCTGCCTTCGGATTGGGCAAGGAGGGCAGCGAGGCCGGGCAGCAGCAGCCTGGCGGTGAGGTCACCGCTTGCTCCGAGGATCAACAGGGTCTGTTGATGCCGGAGTTCGATCATCGAATGGTGGCTCCCCAGGTGTTCGTGACCGAATCCCCGGGTTCGATCCTCAGGAGACCATCGCCGCTGTTGAAAGCATCGGGGGCGCAGGTCATGGGTTCCGTGCCGAGTCCCCGGCGGGCTCTTTCCGGACGCAGGGTGTCGCCGGTGTAGCTCTGCACGAGGTTGTAGGTGCTGTCCACCCAGAGTTCCGCCGAGGCACCATCGGGGCCAATCAGGCGGGTCCATGCGCGGCCCTGGTCGTCGCGGTTCAGGTCAGTGAAAGCAAAGTCGATCGCGAGGTCCCCGAGCAGGCGTGGCTCGGTGAAGTCAAACGGGGTTCCGGCAACTGGTTCGTTGCCTGCCGGGAGCTGACGTTCTTCATCGGTGGTTACCCGGGTGTTGCCAGCCAGCTGGACTTTGCATTCGTCGATCAGGCCCGTTCCTGGCGAAAGATAGGGATGCTGGCCGTGGCCGTAAGGGCAGGCGCGGTCACCACTGTTCTCGGCCCGGGTGGTGACGCTCAGGCCGTTCTCGTCAAGCGCATAGGTGATGCTGAGGTCGAGCTGGAACGGATATCCGCTGAGGGGGAAGAGGCGGTTGGTCATCGTGACCCGGTCGGGTTCACGGGCGCTTGCCTGCCATGGACGCCAGCGGAAGAATCCGTGGATCGCGTTGCTTTTGGCTGGCTCAGTCAGGCTTACCTGAAAGTCCTCGCCATCAAACGAATACCGGCCATCTGCCAGTCGGTTGGGCCAGGGAATCAGTGGCGACCCATGGGCTCCGTCGCACATTTTTTCGACGGGGAAGGGATCGAGCACCGGTCGTCCTTCAACTTCGTACTCACGGATTCCGCCACCAACTTCGACGATGGTGGCGCGTTGTGAGCCGAATGCGATCTCGAACTGTTCGCCGGAGGGGAATGTCGTCACACGCCGATCCTAAAGCCTTGAGGCGGCGATTCGGTTTCCATTCAGTAACTCATTTACCAGTAGGGTGACTTAATTGTTCGTTGAGTCTTTTGGAGGGGTTGCGAATGTCTTTCGATCAGAAAAACACGCCGTTGGATGATCTGGTGGTCCTCGATAATGAGGTCTGGGCGGACGGCCCGCCGAACGACTTGTTCAAGCGGATGCGTTCCGAGTGCCCGGTCCACTGGTCACCGGGGGTGACGATGTTCCCGGACGAAGCTGGTTTCTGGTCGGTAACGACAGCCGATGGAGTGCGTGAAGTGAGCCACGACTGGGAGACCTATTCGTCTGAACTTGGCGGAATCACCGCAGCTACTGATTCGGTCATCCCGTTGCAGCTGATTCAGTCGATGTTCATTGGTATGGATCCGCCGAAACACGATCGCATCAAGGCGCTGTTCCAGCGTGGATTCACCCCGAAACGAATCGCGGGACATGAAGATGACATCCGTCAGATCACCCGCGATGTGCTCGACAAACTTGAAGGACGGGACACTTGCGACCTGGTCGACGATGTCGCCCAGCCGGTGGTGGCCCGGGTGATCGGCAGCTTCATGGGACTTCCGCCCGGCGACGATGTGATCTGGGCCCGGTTGATGAACACGATCCTCGGGGCCAACGACCCTGAAGTGAATCCCGAAGGAATGTCGACGGTCATGGAGAGGGACATCCCCGAAGTCTTCGAGCGCTGCGGCAAACTGATTTCCGATAGACGCGAGAATCCGACTGACGACCTGACCAGCGTCCTGGTTCACGCTGACGTCGGCGGCGAGAAACTGGAAGAACATGAGATCGTCATGGGCTTCTTCCTGCTGATGGCAGCCGGCAACGACAGCACCAAAGCAACCTACTGCAGCGCGATGCGGGCCCTGCTCGAAGACGAAGAACAACTCGGAATGCTCCTTGAGGACCCGGAACTGGTGCCCGGCACGGTCGAAGAAGCACTGAGGATGTTCCCGGCCTTCGCCCATTTTCGGCGAACTGCCACGAAAGACACCGAGCTTCAGGGCCAGCCGATCAAACAGGGCGACAAGGTGGTCATGTGGTACGCCTCATCCAACCGGGATGAGTCGCGTTATGAAAACCCGGACCATTTCGATGTCAAGCGCAACCCCGAACATCAGGCTTTCGGTGCGGGTGGCCGGCATTTCTGCCTGGGGACAGCCCTGGCCCGGCTCGAACTGAAGATCCTGATGGAAGAAACCCTGGCCCGCTACCCGAACATGAAGCTGGATGGCGATCCGAAATATGTGGTTTCCGGATTCGTCAACCAGCTCCGGACTTTGCCGGTAAAGCTCAGCTGACGGACTCTTCGCGTTTCGGCAGCTTCCATCCGGGACGAACGAAGTGGCAGGTATAGCCGTTCGGGAAATGCTCCAGGTAATCCTGGTGCTCCGGTTCGGCTTCCCAGAAAGGGCCTTCCGGTTCGACTTCGGTCACGACGTCACCGGGCCATAGACCCGAGGCGTTGACGTCGGCGATCGTATCTTCGGCGATCTGTTTTTGCCCGTCGTCGGTGTAATAGATGGCCGAGCGGTAGCT
>JBAWHK010000052.1:0-3846 GCA_049593795.1 Solirubrobacterales bacterium | reverse complement strand
TGCCTCGTATTCGTAGAAGATCATGAACCGGGAAATGTATTCGTTCCGCTTTGGAATCAGTATTCCGATGCGATTGGTAGGAATCGCGGATTGCGGGTCGCCGGGAGGACGTGCAGTTGGATAACGTGGCGTCGGTGACCTTGAAGACGTTGCGAATCCCGCTGATCATCGCCTGTTTCCTGCCCGCCGTTGCTTTTGTCGGCTGTGGCGGCACGGTGATCGATACGAACAAGGCCCAGGCCGCGATTCTCGCTGAGGTAGAGATCAAGACCGGTACGAAGATCGATTCGGTGGTGTGCCCGTTTGATGTCGAGGTGATTCCGGGAGCGGAATTCACCTGTGCGGTGACCGCGGCCGACGGGACTGAGGCCGTGGCCGAGCTCCAGATCCGCAATGAGGATGCCGATGTCGACTTCATCCGCCTGACCAAGCCCTGATTCGCCCGTATTCCGTCGTGTGACCGTGCGTATGTCACCGCCGCTTTCCCCCGATCTGCGCAACAATCAGGGGAGTAGGAGCGGCCATTGGCCCCAACACGCCCCGGATTCATCCTGTTCCGGGCAGCAACCAAGGAGTAAAAGAGCGCTCGTGAGTGAGACCACCGAGGTAACTGCGCCGACTGACAACGCCAAGCTGCTCGCTTGGGTAGATGAGATCGCGCAGCTGACCCAGCCTGATTCGATCTATTGGTGTGATGGATCGGCCGAGGAATACAACCGCCTCGCTGAAGGACTCGTAGAGGCCGGAACGTTCGAGAAGCTCTCCGACGCAAAGCGCCCGAACTCCTATCTCGCAGCTTCCGATCCCGGCGACGTCGCCCGGGTCGAGGACCGAACCTTCATCTGTTCCGAGAAGGAAGAGGACGCCGGCCCGACCAACAACTGGAAAGCGCCAGCGGACATGCGGCGCACGCTGAATGCGTTCTTCGAGGGCTGCATGAAGGGCCGGACCATGTATGTGGTGCCCTTCTCGATGGGCCCGCTCGGATCCCCGATCGCCCACATCGGCGTCGAACTGACCGACTCTCCTTACGTCGCCGTTTCGATGCGCGTCATGACCCGGATGGGTTCGGGTGCCCTCGACGCACTCGGTTCAGACGGCGAATTCGTGCCCTGCGTCCATTCGGTCGGCATGCCGCTCGCTGAAGGTGACACCGACGTCCCGTGGCCATGTAACGCCGAGAACAAGTACATCGTCCATTACCCGGAGACCCGGGAGATCTGGTCGTTCGGATCCGGTTACGGCGGTAACGCCCTGCTCGGCAAGAAGTGCTTTGCCCTGCGCATCGCTTCAGTCATGGCCCGCGATGAAGGCTGGATGGCTGAACACATGCTGATTCTCAAGCTGACCAACCCCGAAGGCGAATCCAAATTCGTCACCGGTGCTTTCCCGTCCGCCTGTGGCAAGACCAACCTCGCGATGCTGATCCCGACCATTCCGGGCTGGACGGTTGAAACAGTGGGCGACGACATCGCCTGGATGAAATTCGATGATGAAGGCCGTCTGCGCGCCGTGAACCCCGAAGCCGGATTCTTCGGCGTTGCGCCAGGTACCGGCATCAAGACGAACCCGAATGCGATGGCGACGATCGAGGCGAACACCGTGTTCACCAACTGTGCCAAGACCGATGACGGTGATGTCTGGTGGGAAGGCATGACCGACGAAAAGCCGGATCACCTGATCGACTGGCACGGAAACGACTGGACTCCCGACGCGGACAAGCCAGCCGCCCATCCGAACGCCCGATTCGCGACCCCGGCAGCGCAATGCCCGACCATGGCAAGCGAATGGGAAGATCCGGCCGGTGTGCCGATCGATGCTTTCCTGTTCGGTGGACGTCGTTCGACCGTAATTCCGCTGGCCGCCGAGGCCCGCGACTGGAACCACGGCGTATTCATGGCCGCAACCATGTCGTCCGAGACCACGGCTGCCGCTGCTGGCGCTGTCGGACAGTTGCGTTTCGACCCGATGGCGATGCTGCCCTTCTGCGGTTACAACATGGCTGACTACTTCCAGCATTGGGTGAACATCGGCAAAACCGATGGCGCCCAGCTGCCGAAGATCTTCAACGTCAACTGGTTCCGCAAGGACGACGATGGCAATTTCCTCTGGCCCGGTTTCGGCGAGAACAGTCGGGTTCTGGAATGGGTTTTCAATCGTTGTAACGACGAAGGCGAAACCTTCGATTCCCCGCTTGGGCTGCTGCCTTCGATCAGCGATCTGAACCTGGACGGAATCGATATTTCCGCGGATGCGCTCGACTCGATCCTGACCGTTGATGACGCCGCCGTGCGCCAGCAGCTGCCGCAGATCGAGGAACACCTCGCCAAGTTCGGCGATGCGCTTCCGGAGGAGCTGGCAGGCCAGCTCGAAGAACTCAAGAACCGTCTGGCCTAGGCCGGACGGAAGGCGGCACCGATGACAGCCGACATCAAGTTGGCTGTCATCGGTGGCAGCGGCCTGTACTCGCTGGATGGACTTGGAGTCGATCACCAGGCGAGCGTTGACACCCCCTATGGGCAAACATCCGCACCGCTCGTAACCGGCACCCTCGGTGAAGGCCGGGTTGCTTTCCTGGCGCGACATGGGGAGGGGCATTCGATAGCCCCGCATCAGGTCAACTACCGGGCGAACATCCGGGCGCTGGCCGATGTCGGGGTTGAACGCATCCTTGCGGTGTGCAGTGTCGGTGGCATCGGACCGGGATGCGTTCCCGGCACGATTGTGGTTCCCGACCAGCTGATCGACTACACCTCGGGCAGGGAAGCAACATTTTCCGGCGATGGAGATCCGGTCCGCCATCCCGATTTCACGTTTCCGTACTCACCGGCATGGCGCATGGATGTCGTTTCGGAGCTGAACCGGCTGCGTTTCGAACATCTCGACGGCGGGACCTACGCAGCGACTCAGGGTCCGAGGTTCGAGAGTTCAGCCGAGGTATCGAGACTGGCGAAGGACGGATGCACGGTTGTCGGCATGACCGGCATGCCGGAAGCGATCCTGGCCCGTGAGCTTGACATCGAGTATGCCGTGATCTGCCCGGTGGGCAACCTCGCTGCCGGCATCAGCGCGGAAGAGCTGTCGATGGGTGAGGTTTTCGATGCCGTGGGTCCGGTGCTGGGTCGCATCCCGGAACTCGTTGCCGGACTGGTGCCAGGGTAGGTGCGCTGGAGGGTCCTGACTTTCGCCCTGGCGGTCTGCGCCCTGTCGACGCTGGCAGGAACAGCCCGTGCCGCCGCCGACCCGTATGTGCTCAAGCGGGATGTTCCTTACGCGGATCCGTTCAGCCAGCCCGGCAAGAACCTGCTCGATGTTTACATGCCGGCCGGTCCGCAGGCAGGGAGGGCGCCGGTGCTCATCTGGGTTCATGGTGGCGGCTGGTACCAGGGGAACAAGAGCCTGGCGGTACTGCCGAAAGCGAGACGTTTCACGAAAGCTGGATTCGTATTCGTTTCTGTCAACTACCGGCTTTCGCCCCGGACTGACAGCCCGGGCAACCTGGCCCCGGACCGGATCATGTTCCCGGCCCAGCCGCGGGACGTAGCCAGAGCGACCGGGTGGGTAAGCCGGAATATCCGGCGTTTCGGTGGTGACCGGTCGAGGATGGTGCTGATGGGTCATTCGGCGGGCGGCCAGATCGTCTCGCTACTGGCAACCAGCCATCGCTTTCTGGCTGCCGCAGGAGTTGCGCGACATCAGATACGCGGCGTGATTTCGCTCGACACGGCGGACTTCAATGTCGCCAATCTGACCAAACCGGCCAGCCCCTATTGGACCGAAGACCAAAAGGTTTCCTTTTGGAATGCCTTTGGCACCCCGAATGAAAACAGGGTGCTTGATCGGTGG
>JBAWHK010000051.1:0-5299 GCA_049593795.1 Solirubrobacterales bacterium | reverse complement strand
CTAGCGCGGACACCGGAATTACGAAGGTGTGGCGGTTGGTGCCACCAGCCATCCGTACAACGTGGGGAACCACCAGTCCGAGAAATGCCAGCAGGCCGGCGATCGCGGCGGCCGCCGAAGCGAGCACCGCTGCGGCAAGCGCCGCCCCCAGACGGATTGCCCGCGGCCTCGACCCGAGCGAAGCGGCGACGTCATCCCCCAGGGTGAGCCGATCCAGCGGGCGGATCAGGAAAAGGGCGAGAACCGCCCCGAAAGCAAAATAAGGCCAGATCTGTTCGAGGTTGTTCCAGCCGGTTGAGGTGAGACCACCGACCAGGAAGAAGATCCCCGACGGGACCCGGTCGGGATAGGCGGCCATCAAGGTTGCAGTCCCGGCGGCGAACAGGGAAGCGATCGCGATGCCAGCGAGGATCACCCGGCTGATGCCACCGCCGGTCCGGCCGGTGAAAGAAACCAGGAAAACCAGTCCGGCTGCCAGCAGACCGAAGAACAGGGCACTCACTGCCAGCAGCTGAATCGAATCCGGGTACAGCAGGATTATCAGCATCGCGCCGAATCCGGCACCGCTGGTCACCCCGATCACATCGGGTGAAGCCAACGGGTTGCCCAGTGAACCCTGGAGCAGGGCCCCGGCCACACCAAGCGCAGCGCCAACCACGATCGCCTCAACGGTACGAGGCAGGCGCAGCAGTTCGATGATCTTCTCCGACGGGCCCGACGAACTGCTGCCGAATAGCACGTCGATCACTTCGTGCAGTGGGATTTTTACCGCGCCCAGTGCGAGGGAAGCCCCGACCGATGCCACCAGGGCGACCAGCAGCGATATGACTACCGCGATTCTGCGAAGTCTGCCGGCCGCCAAGTTGTCAGCGGTTCTTCAGGTACTGGCTGCGAACGCGGTTGATCACCTTGGCCGGGTTGCCGTCAGCCTGCAGCAGCGAATTGTCGGTCGATACGTAGATCCGGTCGTTCTGGGCGGCCGGCGTGTTGCCCCAGGCCGGGTTGTTCTTCAGATACTCGATCGCTTCATCGATGTTCTTCGTTTCAGCGTGCGGCACCGCGATGATGATTTCCGGCTGTTCCGCGATCACGACTTCGTCGGAAATCCGGGCAAAACCGCCGCTGGCGTTGGCTCCACCGGTTTCGAGGGCACCGCCCGCAGCTTTGACGAGCTTGCCGCCCCAGCTGGATCCAAGGAAGGTGAACGGGGTGCGTCCGACACCGAGGATGACCATCACCTTGGGACGTGACTTGATGTTCTTGGTGGACTTGGCAACCTGGGCTCGCCGCTTACGGACCAGTTTCTTGCCGGCTTTGGCTTTGCCCAGCTTGCGGGCGATCGCGTTCGTTTTCGCCCATGTCTGTCCGAGGCCGAGCGGGTCGGCCGTCTGGACTTTGATGCCGAGCGACTTCATGCCTGAAGTGCCTTTGCTCCACTGGCTGGAGCTGTAGACGAAGTCGATCCGCCGCTTCGCCAGCTGTTCAAGGTTGGGGCCGTTGGGATGGGTCAGGGTGAGCACCTTGATCTTGCCGCGGCGGATGCCAGCGTCGATCTTCGAATTGAAGGTGCTTCTCTCGTCCGAGGTGTTGAGCACCTGTCCGACCGCTTTCGGCAGCACTCCGAGATCCGCCATCGTGTTGGCCGCGAAGGGGGTCAGGGCAACGACGCGTTTCGGCGGCGCGGCCGAAGCCGAGTCGGCCAGACCGGCAAAGGAGACAGCGACCAGGGCAAAAGCAAGAACGGTGGCAGTGAGGGTTGCGAGCAGACCTTTGCTGGACTCGGGTGCGATCGAAAGTTTCATTGAATCGGTGCTCCTTTGAGGGGAAAACGAGTGGCGGGGATTCAAAAGACCGGGAGGTTCAGGACTGGTGAAGTAATCCTCACGCTTCTTGTCGGGATAGGGTAACCTAATTCGCTCGCGAGAAGTTACGTCCCCTTGAACCATCCGAAAGAGAGTCAACGGTGCAGTCACCCGTAGTTGGAGATCACGACCTTCCAGAAGGCATGGCGATGCCGTCAGTACCGCCAATGGCTTTCAATGGCACCCGCCGGTCCGCTTCCGAAGAGGCCCGCACCCTGGTCGCCGCGACCAACTCGGGCACCCTCGCCACGATGAGTTCCGACGGTACCCCGTGGGCATCCCTGGTCACTTTCGGCACGCTCGCCAATGGTTCGCCCGTGCTCTGCCTGTCCCGTCTCGCCGAGCACACCCGCAACCTTGACGAGAACCGGCAGGCATCACTGATGGTTGCCGATCCCAGCCATACCGGTGAACCGCTCGCCGGTGGACGGGTCACCCTGGCCGGCAAAGTCGTGCGCTCCGACGAGTTCCACGACGAAAAGTCCGCCCGTGAAGCCCACCTCGAAGCGGTGCCTAGCGCCGCGATGTACGCCGACTTCAACGACTTCACTTTCTGGATCCTGGAAGTAGAAAGGGTGCGCTGGGTTGGCGGTTACGGACGGATGGACTCCGCAACCGGCGAGGGCTACGCCGAAGCTGAACCGGATCCGGTCCAGCCCCAGGCAGCCGACGCCATCGCCCACCTGAACGCCGACCATCCCGATGCCCTGCTGATCATGGCCCAGGCTTTCGGCAAATACCCGGACGCAACCGAGGCGAAGTGCACCAACGCCGACCGTTACGGCCTGGACCTTGCTCTGGTCACCCCGGACGGCAAGAAGGCAACCCGGGTCAGCTTCACCGAATCGATCAACTCGCCGGGCGGCCTGCGCGCGGCGACGGTCGATCTCGCCCGGCGTTCCCGCCAGGAACTTTCCAGCTGAGCCAAACCGGGCTCAGTCGTCGGTCAACAGCGCGATCCGGGTTTCCCATTTGGTGAAATCCGGTTCGGCGCTGGGGTCGACCAGATAGAACTCGAAACTGCCCGCCATTTCGGTGTGGTCACCGGCGTCACGTATCGCCAGTTCAGCATCGTTTTCACGGGCCCAGGCGATGACTTTGCCAACCGCGTCCGACAGGTCGTCGAGTTCGGCGTGCTGGAAAGGCCCGACGTGGGTATAGGTCACGTAGCGGCCGGCCGGGACTTCCCCGGCCACCAGGCCGTCACCGGGTTCAACTGGCTCGGCGACAGGTACGCCCATTTCGATCAGGCTCGGCTGCCCGCCATCGTCAAGGGCCATGTAGCGAATGAAGGGGGCTCCACCCGGTGCTATTCCCCGTTCACCAAGCCATGCGAATGGCCTGCCGAAGCTTGAGTCGACGACATCCCTGAATGTTTCGGGGTTCACTTCGGCGCGAACCGCAACGTAGGGTTGTGATGGAAGGTTTTCGAGCGTCGGCGCGTTTTCAGTCATTAACGGATCAGGATAGGGGTCCCGACCGGCATCAGACCATAAAGCCGCCGGATCGCACCGTTCCTGACGCGAATGCAGCCGTGTGATGGCCGTCCCGGAATCAGCCCCGGCTGGTCAGTTCCGTGAATGCCGATCACTCCACCACCCGGCCAGTCAGTCAGGACCGAATAGTCACTGGTTCCGAACGCAACCGGACCATACGGCCCTTGGGCATCCCTGGTTGCGAACTTCTCCCTTACCCAGAACGTTCCGGGCGGCGTCGGGGTGTTCTGTTTGCCGGTCCCCACCGGCGCTTTCCAGATCCGACGGCCGTGGCGGTAAAGAGCCGCTGCCCCGCGGGAGCGGTTCACCACCAGTTTCGTATTCACCTGGTAGAGCGGACCCAGTGCGAAGCGCCTTACCCACCCGATTCTTCCGTTGGGTCGCATCGGAATGCGCACCCGAATCCAGGTCTGGCCGTGCCTGTCTGTCCATTTCCTCAGGGCGATGTAGACCTCGGGATATCCATCTTCCGTCCGGAAGCGGGTAAATGTGACCTGCCGTGAGCCTTGCGTCGGACTGATCCTGATCGGCGCCAGTTTCGAAGGATGGGCCCAATGGGTTTCACTTCCCCGTTGGAGGCTGGTCGACGCGCTGGCCTGCCCTCCGGGCAGGACCAGCGCGACAGCGAAAGCGATCAGGGTCGACGCAAAGAACTTCAACCGGTGAAGTTGGGACTCGCCGCGGCACGGGAGCACCGGCGGAACGACCGTGTCTTCGACTTCTTCCGGCCATCGGTGCCGACTGCGACAACCTTGATCCGGTTCTTGCCCTGGCGGAGACCGCGAGTTCTCACCCTGACGCTGAATTTGCGTTTCGATGAAGACTTGACCTTCTTGCCTCCGACATGAACGTGGGCGACTCGAAGAGGGGTACTGCCCTTGATCCTGATCGTCGCCTTGAACGACTTGGTGACGCAGCGTGCTGCCCCGGGAGGGGTGTTGGCTCCGGGCAGGGCGGGAGTGCGGATCGACGGCACGTTCGAACCGCTACCGCCTCCGTTACCTCCACCGCCTCCGGTGCCGTCGCCATCGGAGCCGCCGTTGCCATCGGAGCCGCCGTTGCCGTCACCGTTACCGCCGCCTCCGCCATCGCCGCCGGTGGTAGCGCAACCAGCCCGGCTGACCCGATCGTTAATTAAAGTCACTGCACCGTTTCTCGCCAGGAGGCGCCCGGCCACGGTTACGTCATCGTTCAGGGAGATTGACTGGAGGGCCAGGATGTTGCCGACGAAGAGGGAATTCGTTCCGAGCGTGGCCGAGGAGCCCACCTTCCAGAAAACGTTGCAGGCCTGGGCCCCGTTGATCAGGTTCACGCTGGAGGCAGAAGCACTGATCAGGGTTGTTGCTGTCTTGAAGATGAAGACTGCGTTCTCATTGCCCTGGGCGTTCAGGGTCAGGGGGCCGGTGATGCCGAAGGTGCCTGACTGGGAGTTATAGACACCAGGCGTCAGGGTCTGGCCGCCCAGTTCGGTGGCCAGGTTGTTTGCCGGCCCCTGGCCTGCTGCGTCGTTGTAAGCGGTCACGAGATCATCTTTGGCTTTTGAAGCCGCGGCGTCCCCCTGGTGGGTAACACCGTTGACTGTGCCGTTCGGGGCACCGCCAAAACCGGTAACGGCCGGCGTCGGCGCCGTACCGAGATCACCGTTGATCACGCTGGGGCCGGTGTTGGTAACGCCGGCACCGCCCAGGATCGCGTAGCTGTCAGCTGTTCCCAGATCGACGGCGGTCGCCGCCTGGGCCGGAGATCCCGTGGCCATTGCGCCAGCCACAACGATCAGCGTGAGGGTGGCTGTCCCAATTGCCTTTATGAATCCATGTCTACTTTTCAAGCTCTCTCCATCCATAGTGTCGGGAGAGCGTAGCATGATTCATGAAACTTATGTCATGAATCTATAAACTAGTAAATAGACTCTTGCGTATTGATGCTTGTTTCTTTAGCACT
>JBAWHK010000050.1:0-8642 GCA_049593795.1 Solirubrobacterales bacterium | reverse complement strand
AAGCCGTGGGTCGTGAACGTTTCGGCCAAGAGCTTCACCCGCGGCAAAGGCTCCAAGGTTGGCTTTCGGGTCTCGAAGACATCAGGCGGCGGCAGCGGTGGCGGTGGCAGCACTTCAGCTTCATGCCCCGGCTACTTCCGGGTCCTCCACAACGACAGCATCGGTTCGTTCAAAGTCCCGGCCGGCCAGTATCGGATCACCCTGATCGATTCGAAGAAGTTCACCTGCGCGAAAGCAGTGAAGCGCTTCCGGGAATTCCTGCTCGACTTCGATGGTGTGCTGCCGCGCGCCTGGCGTCTGAGCAAGGCCAGCGCCACTTTCTACAAGCCGAAGAATCCGTCGGTTGGATTCAACATCAACAAGGCATACGGACCTTCACCCAGCCCGGACAACAACAAGAAGGCCGTGCGTTGCCCCGGCACCTTCCGGGTTCTCCACAATGACCGGATCGGCGCCCTGTCACTGCCGGCCGGCCCGTACTACATCAACGTCGGCCAGAACCGGGGACTCTCCTGCAACGCAGCCTCCGATTACTTCCGTGACTTCCTGAACCGGACCGACGGCAAACTGCCCAGCCCATGGCGGCTGAACGTTGGCAAGGCACGGTTCACGATGGGCGCTGGCGGACCGTACTTCCGGGTCCAGCAGGCCCGCTGAACCACAGCCGGCAAAGGATTGAACAACCGGCCCGGGACAATCGTCCCGGGCCGTTGTCATTTATGTACCCACTCCTGCCACTGCCAGACAGCGGCAGGAATCCCTGAAACCCCGGGACGGGTTACGGCACCCGGTGGACTTCGAACAGGTTCGTGCCGAGCTGAAGGTCGGTGAGGCCGGCGACGATTGCGATCAGGTCACCTGACTCGGCTGCCCCTTCGGCCACCGCCACATCCGCACATTCGTAAAGCAGGTCGCGAATCTCGGTGACCTGGTCATAAAGCACCGGTTCGACCCCGAAAACCAGGCGCAAACGCCGGACCGCTTTCAAGGTGTGGGTGACTGCCAGTACCGGAACCTGTGGACGATGGGCGGCCACCACGATCGCCGTGCGGCCGGTTGAGGTCGGCACCACAATCGATTTCAGATCCAGACGGTAGGCGGCAACAACCGCGCTCTGCGTCACCGATTCGGACACATTCATTTCGTCCTGCCTGGTCCGGTTGAGCAGCCAGTCCCAGTAAGGAAGATCGGGCTCGGTTGCCCGGGCGATCTGATCCATCACCTTCACCGCTTCGACCGGATAGTCCCCGACCGCGGTTTCTTCGGAAAGCATCACCGCATCGGTTCCATCGAAGATCGCGGTGGCGACATCGGTCACTTCCGCCCGGGTCGGGCGGTTGTTCGAAACCATCGAGGCGAGCATCTGGGTCGCCGTGATCGACGGCTTCGACGCGAGGCCGGCAGTTTTGATCAGGCGCTTCTGAAGCACGGGAACTTCGTAGAGCGGCACTTCGATACCGAGATCTCCACGGGCGACCATGATCCCGCCGTTCGCGGCACCAACGATCTCCTCGATCGCTTCCGCTGCCTGCGGCTTTTCGATCTTCGCGATCACCGGCAGGTCGGAATCAAGCTCTTCAAGGCGTTTCATGACCGGGTCAAGGTCGGTTGGTTCGCGTACGAACGAAACGGCGAGCAGGTCGAGTTCGTTCTTCACCGCAAAATCAACCCAACCAAGGTCAACGTCGGAAACCGCGGCCAGTCCGGAATCAACCCCGGGCAGATTCATGCCTTTGTTCGAGGAAAGCGGCCCGCCGACTTCGACGTTGGCAATCAGGTCACCGTCACGCTTGTCGGTGACTTTGAGACGGATTGTTCCGTCAGCCAGGTAGATCACGGCATCAACGCCGAGAATCTCCGACATTTCTTCCCAGGGCACAGGGATGTGGGTCGCCGTTCCGTTGTCATCGCCGGTCGCCAGCGTGACTTCACTTCCGGTCACAAGTTCGACCACACCCTCCGCAAAGTGGCCGACCCGCAGTTTGGGCCCGGGCAGGTCACCGAGGATCCCTACTTCGCGGCCGGCTTTTTCGCTTGCGGCACGGATGTCCCTGACCGTCCGGGTGTGACATTCCTCATCGGAATGAGAGAAGTTGAGGCGAAATACATCGGCCCCTGCCTCGATCATTTCCAGCAGGGTGTCGGGATCCCAGCTGGATGGTCCGACGGTTGCAACAATTTTCGTTTTTCTTACAGCGCGTTCGTTCACACGCCTATTCTGACGCGACTCTAGGTCGGAGGCTCACCGCTGCCGGATTCATCCTTCGGCGGTCGACTCCTGAGCGTTCCGGCATGGGCCTTCATCGTCGGGTCGTTCTTCGACTTGATCAGGCTGAGAACGGTCGTGATCGTAAGCACAACGCCGATCACCACCAGCGAAAAGGTGGTTGAGATCTCCGGCACACCGTCGTTCTGGAGGTGGCCCCAGTGAAGACCGAGTTTGAAGCCGATGAACGCAAGAATCAGGGCCAGGCCGGTTGACAGATAAACGAGACGGTCAAGCAGTCCGGTAACCAGGAAGAACAGGGCCCGTAGCCCGAGCAGGGCGAACGCGTTGGCCGCGAACACGATGTAAACCTCCTGCGTGACCCCGAAGATCGCCGGGATCGAATCGAGCGCGAAAAGGATGTCGGCACTCGCGATCGCGATCAGCACCAGGAACAGCGGCGTGAAGAAACGCTTGCCGTCCTTCTTCGTGACCAGTTTTCCTTCGTCGTATTCGTCGCTGACCGCCAGGTGGTTACGTGCGAAACCAACCACCGCGTTGTCCTCGATCGAAGGATCTTCTTCGCGGTGACGGAAAAGCTGGATCGCGGTGAAGATCAGCAGCAGCCCGAACAGCAGGAACATGAACGAGAACTTGTCGAGCAGGGTGGCGCCGACCAGGATGAAAACCACCCTGAGGATCAGCGCCAGGAAGATGCCGATGATCAGAACCTTCTGCTGGAACTGTTTCGGCACCGCGAAGGTGGTCATGATCACCACGAAAACGAAGAGGTTGTCCACCGACAGGCTCTTCTCGAGGATGTAGCCGGCGAAATACTCCCCGCCCCACTCCCAGCCCGCTACGAAGCCGAAAACGACGCCGAAGGTGATGGCGATCGCGATGTAACCAACCGACGCGAGCGCAGCTTCACGGAAACCGACCTCATGGGGCCGGAGAAGCGCCTGCCCCAGATCGATCATGAAAAGGGCAATGATCACGCCGATCGTGATCAGCCAGGCGGTTGTTGTTACGTCGAGCACCGCCTGATTTTCTCAGGTTGCTGCCCCGGGCCGTGTTACGACCCGGGGCGAGCAGCCGGAAGGTTCCGCTTAGCGGTGACCCTTGTAGGCGACGACCTGCTGGTAACCGCTCGGACGGTTGGTGTAGGCCATGGTGAGAATGTTGATCGGCGAGAACTTGATCTGTTCGGCGGTGGCATCGGAACGCCACTGTGAAGGATCGTCCGTGCCGTACTTGGTGGTCAGCTCAGCACCGGATTGCGCGATTGCGTTCCAGACCGCTGTCTGGCATGCCTTGAGGCTGCCGTTACCGCAGTAGTTCTTCTTGAACGGCTTGACCTGGTCCTTGCCGAGCAGCTTCTTGATGTCGCGCTCGAAGTACTGGTACCAACCCGAGTACTGGCCTCCCGGCGGCTTGTCGAAGCGGGAGAAGAGCGAGTTGAGTTCATCGAGCTGCGAACCGATCTGCGGCGCCATGAAAGCGTTCGCAATGTTGGTCCACGAACCGTCCATCGAGGCGGCACCGGGAGCGTCGATCAGGCCATCGCCGTCACGGTCGAGTCGGCTGCCCGCTTTCGATGTCCAGTCGGCCATCTGCTTCAGCATCTGGCCGGCCTGACCGGTCGGTGGCTTGGAGCCATTCAGCAACTTGCGGAGCAGTGGCACGGTGACCACGGCCCGCACGTCCTGGGTCGCGCCGGAGTTCATTGCCGAAGCAACTCCCGGCAGGTTCCATTTGCCCTTCGCATTCTTGTTCTTCTTCA
Organism: Solirubrobacterales bacterium; assembly: GCA_049593795.1. Lineage (GTDB taxonomy): Bacteria > Actinomycetota > Thermoleophilia > Solirubrobacterales > 70-9 > 67-14. The sequence continues at coordinate 4,653 of JBAWHK010000050.1, read as the reverse complement.
GCTGCCTGGTCAGAAGATCGACCCTGGCAACCGATCCGGCCCGACCCCACTGATCGTCGGCTGACGCGAAGCGCTTCGCGACACCGTTGTTCCAGTTGACGATTTTGCCGTTCTTCTTGATGTCCTGAGGGTGTTCCTTCTTGTTGAGGAATCCGGTCCATTCGTACTGGCCGGTGCCCTTGGTCAGAAGCCTCGGATCAACCTGCGGGTGACGCTTCGGCAGCTTGCCGTTGGTGAACTCGGCGATCACCTTGTTGTCGATGTAAAACGAGTTGAACGTCTGGGGTGATTTGTTCGCCGCGTCGAAGAACGTTTCGGCGCTGTCAACCGTGCCGTTTGAGAGGTCACGGTTGAACAGGATGTCGAGCACGTCCTTGCCGTAGGTCGAACGCTTCGCGGAAATCGCGACACGTTCACCGTTGACGGTGCCGTAACCGGTCACCGATCCGTGGACAGTGGTCATGAAATTGACCGGGTCACCGTTGAGCGTTCCCGCATTGAACGGTTCCATGTCGATGCATTGACCCTTGTACTTGTACTTGGTGTCGCTGCCTTCACAGAGCGTTTCCGCGTACTGGTCGATGATGTCGGCCGAAGCTGAAGTCAGGGTCGTGGAGAAGTCTTCACCACGTCCGATCAGCAGGTAACCGGGAGCAAATGCGGAGGTCGCACCGCGCCACTTGAGGCCAGGCGCGTTCATATCGATCTCGTAGGTGAAACCGGGGTAGTTGTAGCCGATCTGCGGACCGCCAACCATCAATGGCTTGTTGGTCGCTGACTTCTTCTTGCTGATCATCAGCGTGTTCGAAGCTTCGGTCGTTTCCTTGGGGGCAACCAGAGACTTGGGTGCGCCACCGCCGACCGGGTCAAACAGCTCATAGCTGTCGTGGTCGAGGATTACCGTTCCGGCGCGGCCATTCTGGGGCAGCGGCTGGTAAGGGAAGCTGCCGCCAATCGAGAACGGGGCGCCGTTGTTCTTCTGCTGGGCGAGGTCATCAAAGACCTTCCAGCCGTTCCTGGTTCCGAGCCGGTTCTGCAGCCCGCTCAGGAACTCGGAGCGACGTGCTTCGTCGCCGCCGCCTTCACCGAGGAACTGGCCCTTGAACGCGTTGATCGCGTAAATGTCGTTGCGGGTCCACGGGGCTGTGCCCGGGCTGTTTGCCGAAAGGTAAGCGTTCATTCCGGCCACGTAAGTGTCGATGTCCTTGAGGGCTCCGTTGCCGTCCGCGCCCTTGGACTTCAAAGCTTCTGTCTGCTGGGCGACCACGGCCTCGGTTTCGGCGCTTGGCACGAAGGTCTGCAGCCCGAGGATCAGGGAGTAAGCAGTGATGTTCGGCAGATCGATCGCTGCGGCACGCGCGTTGTAACGAGCCTGCGAGAGGAGAAATCCACGGTCCTTCTGGGCGATCCAGCCGGAAGCCCAGATGCCACCGTCATAGGTGGTGGAGTTGACGTGCGGCACGTTGAAACGATCGCGGGTGATCGTTACGCCTTCGTAAGGGACCGGTTCATCGGTGCCTGGTCCGTCAGGTCCGATTCCGAGGCCCTGAGACTTGAAGCCAGCCTGCAGGTCGTCGAAACCGACGTTGTTGAAGAGCGGGGTGAGCCCGTTGTACATCAGCGCCTGGCTGTCAGCACCGGCCGGGGCCGGGAGCGAACCCCACTGGCCACTCGGAATGATGTTGAGCGACGTTGCCGCATAGTCCTTGGCCGAGGCTGGCGCCGCCTGGATAGCGAGTCCTAAGACCAAAAAGACGATTCCCGTCAACAAACGACGCATGTTTCTCCTCCGATTATGCATTTGTGAACGGCCAAAGGACGGACTTCCTGCGTGGCCGGTACATCAATGTCTACAACACTTTCGCACATTGAAGGATTCGGCTTCGCCCTGAATCCGGAAACGGGCCGCCCGGATCGGAAGTTCCGGGACTTGAGCCTGCCACCGGACATCCGGGCTTTTCAGGCCGGTGGAAACGACCGAGCGTCGTGCGACAGGGCGGAATACGTACAATCCTCCGGCCCGGAGAGGTGGCCGAGCGGCTTAAGGTGCTTCCCTGCTAAGGAAGTGTGCGCCATGCGTACCGTGGGTTCGAATCCCACCCTCTCCGTTATCGCCCGCAACCACGCCGATTACGACGAGATCTTCTCCGAGGTCGAGGCGCCTTTTGCCTTCGTCGATCTTGATTCGATGTGGGCCAACGCTGATTCGATGCTGGCCCGCTCCGGAAACAAGCCGATCCGGGTTGCTTCGAAGTCGATCCGGTGTCGCAACCTGATCGAAAGAATCCTCAATTACAACCCGCGTTTCCGGGGTGTAATGACCTTCACCCTGCCGGAAACACTGTGGCTGGCCGAATCGGGTCTCGATGACCTGCTGCTGGCCTATCCGACCACCGATCGTGAAGCGCTGGCCGAACTCACGGTCCGCAACGCCGCCTTTCCTGAACGGGCGCCAATCCTGATGGTTGATTCCTCCGAGCACCTTGATCTCATCGAGTCGGTACTTGGCCATGACGCATCCCCGGTGAGGCTGTGTCTGGATCTTGATGCCTCCTGGGTTTCGATGAAAGGCAGGATTCGGGCCGGGGCCCGGCGTTCCCCGGTCAGAACCCCGGAACAGGCGGTTGCCCTGGCCGAAAACATTGCTGGTCGAGAGAAGATGGAACTGGTGGCGGTGATGGCCTACGAGGGTCAGATCGCCGGGGTCGGGGATCGGCCGCCGGGCCAGCCGGTCCGTTCCCGAATGATCAAGTGGATGCAGAAGCATTCGGTCGACGAAATCAGCGACCGGCGGGCGCGGGTAGTCGATCAGGTTCGCAAGGTTGCCGACATCGCGATCGTCAACGGTGGCGGCACCGGCTCACTCGATTCGACGTCCAGGGAACCGGCGGTCACCGAAGTCACCGCCGGCTCCGGGTTTTTCGCGCCCGCCCAGTTCGATCACTACTCCGGCTTCAGTCTTGAGCCCGCCGCCGCCTTCGCGATACCTGTGGTCCGCCGCCCCGGCCCCGGCGTGGTCACCGCGCTCGGCGGTGGTTACCTGTCGTCCGGTTCTGCCGACGCAGCGAGGCTGCCGGTGCCGTGGCTGCCGGAAGGCCTCGAACTCGACCCTGAGGAAGGAGCCGGTGAGGTCCAGACCCCGCTGCTTGGTCCGGCGGCAGATGGTCTCGGGCTAGGCGACAAGGTCTTCATGCGTCACAACAAGGCCGGCGAGCTTTGCGAACGTTTCGATTCGCTGCTGTTGGTCGAAGGCGGCGAAATCGTGGATGAAGTACCGACCTACCGCGGCGACGGCCACACCTTTCTCTAGAAGGCCTCAACGCCCAGGGATCCGGGGAGGGGCTGCCGGACGGACGGGTTCACGACCGCCACTGAACCTCATGCCGAGCAGGACGAAAGCGGGGATCGCCGGGACCATCAGGACCAGCCAGAGCCAGAGCTCACCGATGTCAGTTCCGGCCCCGATCGCATGGACGAAACCGGCCATCCAGAACAGGGCTGTGAACCGGTGCAACACCCGCCAGCGGTTGATTCCGATTCGGGCCCTCAGGTAATAGGTGAGCCCGAGAAAGATCAGGCCGTATCCGGCGAGGATGCCGAGCCCCGTCCAGAACGGCCGGTAGGACATTTCGAACGGGATGACGATGCCGAGAATTCCGGGGTGAAGCCAGCTGTCCCCGAGTAGCAGAATGCCGTGGGCGAGGATCGCGCAGATCGTCGCAATCGACAATGCTTCATGGACAGTTTTGCCGTCACGGAACCGTCCGGGTCCAAGGTTCAGGCCGCGGCCGGAAAGCAGACCGATCGAAACCGAAAGGCTGGCCAGAGTCATCGCGGCAATGCCGCTCCCCCGGCTGAGTGTCCAGAAGATCTGGCTCGGGTCAGTCATCGGAACAGGCTTGCCGTTCCGGTAGGTGCCACCTCCAGCACCCGCCCGTCGTCGAGAACGAATGCTCCGCCGAACTCCAGCCATTCCCCGGCAAACTCCGGACCGACCAGCAATGCCGCCTTCGCCCGGACTTCGGCTTCAACCGCCGTCGCGGCCACGGCGGAAGCCTGGATGATCCCGGTGAAAGCCGGCAGTCCGGTGCCGGGATCGATCAAATGGTGACCCGGCTGGCCATCCTCTCCTTCCAGGATGCGGCGGGTGATGCCACTGGTCGCGACCGCAAATCCCGATGGCACGTGGAGCTCCGCGACCGGCTGCCCTCCGCGTTCCGGGCTGGCGACAGCGATCCCGGCGGGACCCGCGGACACACCACCGAAACGAAGGTCACCTCCACAGTCGACCGAGAAGTAGTCGGTTTCAGCCAGGGCTTCGGCAACCAGATCGGCAGCCAGCCCTTTCCCGAGCCCGCCGCTGTCGAACCGAAGATCAGATGGTCTGCGGACCAGGCCCTGGACGGCATCAACTTCGACCTGCGCCCAGCCGGCTTTCCCGTCAGGTGCCGCTGGATGTCGTGGCAGGTTCGGACTCAAGCTCCCGGAAGGCCGCGATTCCCCTTCGACGAAATCGATCGACTCCCGGTATCCGGCCCGTTCAACCGCATCAAGGCAGGTCGCGTCAACCAGTCCGCCACTGATCCGGGCGGCCGAAACAACGTCTTCGAGGAAGCGGGCCATCAACGGACTGACTGGCACCTCCGAACGCGG
>JBAWHK010000049.1:0-2963 GCA_049593795.1 Solirubrobacterales bacterium | reverse complement strand
ATCATCGCTTTCTTCGCGATCCTCGTAACCGTGCTGTCACTGATTTACGACCGGCTCGAAGCGAAGAAGGAACAGCGCCGCCACGACCTGGATCGCTTCAACTCCTAGGTCCCGGCTGGCTGTCTGGCGCTACCAGGCGTCGATGGTGATGTGCATGGCTTTGAGGTACCGGTGGATCTCATCGGACTCAGCGCCGGACCGCATGATTACCTGTAGCCCCAGCAGATAAGTGGTGAAGAGATCGGTGCGTGCCTCGACGATCTCGGAGTCTTCCGCGCTACCGGGAAGCGCCCGACCGATGAGGGTTCGAATCTGCCCGCGCATCTGTTGCCTGTAGTCGGCCGAGAAGTCGTAACCAGGCAGGGTCCCGCGCAGTTCGTTCGATGCCATCACCATCAGGCAGCCGTCCCGTCCCCGCTCCGAGATCGCATCTGATTCGAACATTTCCAGGAACCGGTGGAGTCCTTCGATCCCGGGTCCGGCCTGATCGATCATGGTGGCGAACATGACGATCCGCTCTGCGAGATAGCGGCGAAGGACAGTCGCGAAAAGTTCCTCTTTGGTTCCGAAGGTGCGGTACAGGCTCGGCTTGTGGACCCCGCTGGCCTCCACGATCTCGGTCATCGAGGTCTGGCCGTATCCCTGCTGCCAGAAAAGCGTGGTCAGCTTTGACAGCACTGCTTCTTCGTCGAACTGTCTCGGGCGACCGATCGTGGTTTTAGCGGACGTACTCATGGAGCCATCTTACAGCCTGAGATCACATTTGTACCTATCGGTAACAAAGCTGACGCACGTATGGTACCGTCCGGTATAGAAAGTGATTGTCCGGGCCGGAACCTCCGGCCCACCAAAGAAACGGAGCACCAATGACCGACTTCCCGCTGCACGACGAGAACACCGCCCCGGAAGCAAGTAAAGATCTGCTCGCTGAGTCAAACGAGAAGAACGGCATGATCCCGGGACTGCACGCAACCATGGCCGAGGCCCCAGGTCTGCTTGAGGGCTATCAGCAACTCGGCAAGCTGTTCGTCAACTCGAGCTTCGACAAAGACGAACTAACCGTTGTCTGGCAGTCGATCAACGTCGAGCACGCATGTCATTACTGCGTCCCGGCGCACACTGCGATCGCGAAAAGCATGAAGGTCGACGATTCGATCACCAATGCGCTGCGTGACGGAACGCCATTGCCGGATGAGCATCTCGAGGCCCTGCGAACCTTCACCCTTGCCATGGTCCGCGAGCGGGGCAACGTGGATGACGAAGCAGTCCAGGCCTTTCTGGACGCCGGATACACGAAGCGCCAGGCGCTCGAAGTAATCCTCGGAATTTCGCAGAAGGTTATGTCCAACTACACCAACCATTTGGCACAGACGCCAATCGACGCGCCCTTCGAAAAGTTCGCCTGGGAACCCGCTCCGGCGACCGCCTGACCCTTCACACAGGGCCGGCACAGTAATTCCGGAGCCGCGCCGGGACGCGAAAACGTCCCCGGCGCGGCCGGGGATCGCTGAAGGCCCGGAGCTAAAGCCTCCAGTAAGGAATCTGCGCCCGCCTGATCTCTTCCAGCCTCTCATCCCAGCCGGTGTCGATCGAACCGGCCGGAGCGTTCCGATCGGCCAGATCGGTTTCAAAGTTCCCGAACCCGCCGAGGATCGCGTGATCCAGTTGCGGCAGGGTGTCGAGGTTGTAACCGCCTTCATGCAGAGCGACCATTCCGATCCCCTTGCTGGCAGCGAAATCTGCGGTCAGTCCGGCCAACGCGCCGTACCCGCCGACCGTGATCATCTGGCTGGCGAGCTGATCCGCGGCGTGGGCGTCCTGTCCGGCGGAAACGATCAGCAACTCGGGCTCGTAAGCCTCCAGGACCGGCACCACCACCCTCTCCATCGCTTCGATGTGTTCGCGGTCACCCGACCCCGGAGGCATCGGCAGGTTCACCGTGAAACCTTCGCCGTCAGCCGCACCGACCTCGTCGATCCAGCCGGTACCCGGATAGAGCGGCCACTGGTGCATCGAGACAAAAAGGGCTCCGGGATCGCTCCAGAGGATGTCCTGGGTTCCGTTGCCGTGATGAACGTCCCAGTCCAGCACGGCGATGCGCTCAAGTCCGTACTGCCGGGCGGCATAACGGGCGGCGACCGCAGCGTTGTTGAAAAGGCAGAAACCCATCGCCCGTTCCCTCGTCGCGTGATGTCCCGGTGGGCGGATCAGCGCAAACAGGCTGTCGGGACTTTCAGCCGAATCGCCCATGACCGCATCAACCGCTTCCATCGCTCCGCCGGCGGCTTTCAGCGCCACGTCGTAGCTGGCGGGACATACCGGCGTGTCGCCATCGATCCAGCCCGGGCCCAGTACCGCCGAGCTGCGGACCAGTTCGATCTCCCCCGCGGAGTGGGCCCGCCTGATGTCATCGACTTCGGCCGCCCGGGCTTCGTAGATCTGGAGCTTCGCCCAGTCGTCGCTGCTTTGGAGCCGGTCCAGGACCGTGGGGATGCGGCGACCGTTCTCGGGATGCACCCCGGTGTCATGAAGGGCCTGGTCGGCCAGCAGTACCAGTCCGGTCGAGCGCCCCATCGGCCTTAGCTGCTCGGGAGCCGGAAACCGGAAAGCAAACGTTTTTCGCTTTCCCCCTTGACTTCCGCCAGAACCTCTATGTGGTCAGCCAGCGGTGTGTCCCGAATCTTGGTGGCCAGCAGGTCATCCACCTGGAAAATGCCGGCCGAATTGTTGAGTTCGATCTCGATCCTGACCGCCCGGTTCTCCCCGGCCGAGATGTTGACCTGATCGATCGCAGCCGCGGAAATCGAGTGGATGCCTTCCTGACCGGCCTCCAGCGGAATCCGGGTGCGGCCTTCAGCCATGTCGAGGGCATCGGCAACGCGGACGATTCCGGCCTCGACGGTGTAAGGCTGTCCGCGCCGACGGTGACCGATGATCGTGTGGAGTATTTCGGCGGTCACAAT
>JBAWHK010000048.1:0-13154 GCA_049593795.1 Solirubrobacterales bacterium | reverse complement strand
ATGTGTTCCGTTCGGCTCAGGCTGCCGGGGCGGACATCGACATCGTCGCGATCAACGATCTCACCGACAACGAGACCCTCGCTCATCTGCTGAAGTACGACTCGATCCTCGGCCGTTTCGACGGCACCGTTGAATCCTCAGAGGGTTCGATCACCGTGAACGGCAAGGAAATCACTGCCCTTTCCGAGCGTGATCCCGCCCAGCTTCCATGGGCCGATCTCGGCGTCGACGTCGTGCTCGAATCGACCGGGTTTTTCACTGCCCGCCCGGATGCCGCCAAACATCTCGAGGCCGGCGCCAAGAAAGTGATCATTTCCGCTCCCGCCAAGGATCCGGACGTGACCGTGGTCCTCGGAGTGAACTTCGATGAGTACGACCCGGAGAATCACCACATCATCTCCAACGCGTCCTGCACCACCAACTGCCTCGCTCCTTTCGCCAAGGCAATCAATGACGCGGTCGGCATCGACCACGGATTGATGACCACGATCCATGCCTACACCTCGGATCAGCGTCTGCAGGACATGCCGCATTCCGACCTTCGCCGTGCCCGTGCCGCCGCGATCAACCTGATCCCGACCACGACCGGTGCCGCCAAGGCCGTGAGCCTGGTGCTGCCGGAACTCGCCGGAAAGCTGAACGGATTTGCCGTTCGTGCCCCCGTCGTCACCGGTTCGGTAGTTGACCTCACCTTCAAGCCCTCCAAGGCAACTTCGATCGAAGAAGTGAACGCCGCCGTGAAGGCCGCCGCCGAAGGGCCGCTCAAGGGAATTCTGGCCTACACCGAGGATCCGATCGTTTCGTCAGACATCGTCACTGATCCGCACTCCTCGATCTTCGACTCATCACTCACCCAGGTGATTGGTGACGGCGAAATGATCAAGGCGATCTCCTGGTACGACAACGAGTGGGGTTACTCGAACCGCTGTGTCGAACTGCTCGGCAAAGTCCTTTAGGGCGTCGGGCAAGGACCAGGACGTTTCGGGATCACGGGTCCCAGCATGAGTTTCAGCAAGAAATCGGTCCGGGACGCTGACCTGAATGGTCAGCGTGTCCTGGTCCGGGTTGACTTCAACGTGCCGCTCGACAACGGGCAGGTCACCGATGACACCCGGATCCGGGCGGCCCTGCCGACCATCGAATTCCTGCGTGAGAACGGCGCGAAAGTGATTCTCGCGTCGCATCTCGGTCGTCCCGACGGCCAGCGGGTCGAGGAACTTTCGCTGAAGCCGGCGGCGGACCGTCTGGCCGAGTTGCTGGACACGAAAGTTCGCCTGTCAACCGAGTCGACCGGACCGATCGCGAAGGCGTTGGCGGAATCGCTCGAGCCGGGCGATGTCCTGCTGCTCGAAAACCTGCGCTTTCATCCGGGGGAGACCGACAACGACCCGGAACTGTCGCTGGCCCTGGCTGAACTGGCCGACCTGTACGTCAACGACGCTTTCGGTGCCGCCCACCGGGCCCATGCGAGCACGGCCGGGGTTGCCCATCAGTTGCCGTCCTATGCGGGACTGCTGCTGGAAAGCGAAGTCAGGAACCTCAACTCGGTGGCCGATGACCCGAAACGTCCGCTGGTAGTGATCCTCGGGGGGTCCAAGGTGAGCGACAAAGTTGGTGTGATCGACCGTTTCATCGAGCTTGCCGACCAGGTTCTGATCGGCGGAGCCATGTGTTTCCCGTTTTACCGGGCGCAGGGTTTCGGCACCGGCGACTCCCTGGTCGAAGAGGACGGGATCCCGCTGGCCAAGGACGCTCTTGAAAAGGCAGAGGGTTCGGATTGCGAACTTGTGCTGCCGACCGACCTTTCGCTTGGCCGGGAATTCTCGGCCGACACCGAATACCAGGACCTCAAAGGGGTCGAGGTACCGGATGGCTGGATGGGCCTGGACATCGGTCCGGATTCCGCGGCCGATTACGCCCGGCGAATCGCCGGAGCCGGAACGATCCTCTGGAACGGTCCGATGGGCGCCTTCGAACTCGATCCGTATGCGACCGGCACCAGAACCGTTGCTGACGCAGTCGCGAACGCTCCGGGGTTCACCGTGGTTGGCGGTGGCGATTCGGTGGCCGCCTTGGTCAAGTTCGGCCTTACCGATCAGGTTGACTGGGTCTCGACCGGTGGTGGTGCTTCGCTCGAACTGCTCGAAGGCAAGGACCTGCCCGGCGTCGAGGCGCTGGACGCGGCATGATTGAACCGATGAGCCGCCGACCGTACATAGCTGCCAACTGGAAAATGAACAAGACCGCTTCCGAGGCTGATGCTTTCCTCGATGTCTTTCTGCCGACGCAGACAGGAGACGGGCCGGAAGTCGCGATCTGCCCGCCTTACCTGGCCCTTGGCCGGGTGGCCGAGCGGTGCGCCGGAACACCGGTCAAGTCGGCCGCACAAAACATGTACTTCGAAGATTCCGGAGCTTTCACCGGTGAAGTTTCCGCCCCGATGCTGCTTGACATCGGCGTAGACGCGGTGATCCTCGGACATTCCGAACGCCGCCAGAACTTCGGTGAAACCGACGAAGCCCTGGCCCGGAAAGTCCGTCGCGCGATCGAATCGGGCCTGCAGCCGATCCTTTGCTGCGGGGAGACCGAAGCCGAGCGTGAATCGAATGACACCGATGCCGTTCTTTCCCATCAGGTGATCACCGATCTGGCCGAAGTCCATACCGATGACCTCGACAAGGTCGTCATCGCCTACGAACCGATCTGGGCGATCGGTACCGGCAAGGTGGCGACGCTGGAACAGGCCCAGGAATCAATTCTTTTCATCCGCAACCTCCTGCGGTCACGTGACCCGGAGGCGGCTACCCGCGTCCGCATCCTTTACGGCGGATCGGTCAAACCGGACAACGCGGTCGACCTGATGGCCCAGCCCGACATCGACGGTGCCCTCGTGGGCGGGGCGGCGCTGGACCCGGAAGGTTTCGGCGCCATCGTGTCGGCTGCGGGCAACTGAAGATGACGGCCGGGCCGACCGAATTGCCGGTACCTGGTGTTGCTCTGGTGATTCTCGACGGCTGGGGTCTGGCCCCGGACGGCCCGGGCAACGCGATCTCGCTCGCGGACACACCCAACTTCGACCGGCTCTGGTCCGGATACCGGACCACCCAGCTAAGTGCCCAGGGTCCGGACGTCGGCCTGCCGGAAGGCCAGATGGGCAATTCTGAAGTCGGCCACCTCAACCTCGGGGCTGGCGCGATCGTCAAGCAGGACCTCGCCCGGATCGATTCCGCGGTCGCCGACGGCAGCTTTTTCGACAACGACGCGCTGGTCGCCGCCTGCCAACGGGCCGCCGAAAGTCCACGCGGTCGGCTGCACCTGATCGGACTGGTTTCGGATGGCGGGGTGCATTCCGGATGGGAACACCTCGAAGCCTGCGTTGAGCTGGCCAGCCAGGAAGGCGTTCCGGACGTTGTCTTTCACGCGATAACCGACGGCAGGGACACCCTGCCGCACGGCGGTGAGCGTTATCTCGAAGAACTTGAACGCTGGCTGCGTTCGGCCGGTCGCATCGGCACGATCAGCGGACGTTATTACGCGATGGATCGGGATACCCGCTGGGAGCGCGTCAAGCTCGCCTACGACGCAATGGTCCATGCCGAAGGCCCACGGGTCCCCAGCTCCGAAACGGCGATCAGGGACGCCTACGCAGGCGACAAGACGGACGAGTTCATAATGCCCACGGTAATTGGGGACTACGACGGCATGGCCGAAGGTGATGTCGCGATCTTCATCAACTTCCGGCCGGACCGGGCTCGGGAGCTCACCCGTGCCCTTGCCGAACCTGATTTCGACGAATTTCCGCGTTCCGGCGGTCCGCTGGTCGATCTGACCACGATGACCGTTTACCGCAAGGGCTGGCCGTATCCGGTCGCTTTCCCGGAACGTCGTCCGGAGGTCACCCTGGCCAGCGTGATCTCGGGGGCGGGCAAACGGCAGCTTCACGTCGCCGAAACCGAAAAGTACGCGCACGTCACCTATTTCTTCAACGGGGGACGGGAAGAGGAATGGGAGGGCGAGCAGCATCGCCTGGTTGAATCACCTCGCGACGTACCGACCTATGACTTCAAGCCGGAAATGAGTGCCAATGCTGCCGCGGATGCGTTCATCGCCGGCTGGCAGGAGCAGCAGCCCAGTTTCGGCGTCATCAACTTCGCCAACCCCGACATGGTCGGACACACAGGTGTGATCCCGGCCGCGGTCAAGGCAATTGAAGCCGTGGACGGCTGTCTCGGCCGGGTTGTCGAAGCGGTGCTCGCCGGTGGAGGTGCCTGCCTGATCACCGCCGATCACGGCAATGCCGACAACATGCTCGAACCGGACGGGTCGCCAAACACCGCGCATTCGCTGAACCCGGTCCCCCTGATTCTCACGGTTCCGGGCCCACCGCTGAAGGACGGCGGCATCCTGGCCGACGTGGCGCCCACGGTGCTCGACGCACTGGGCATGGATCAGCCGGTGGAGATGACCGGGCATTCCCTGATCGACTGATTGGCCAGGCCAGCCCAAAATCAGGCATCGATCCTCCTTGCCTGCGCAGGGCGCAGCCAACGAGGAGCGGCACCCCTCGGTAGCCTGTCGCCTTGTGCGCCACGATCCTGAGCGGCTGACTTTCGAGATTCACGACCGTGACGGCGATGCCCGGCGCGGCACGCTCCAGACCCCGCACGGCCCGGTGGAAACCCCGGCCTTCATCCCTTTGGCAACCAAAGGCAGCGTGCGTGGCATGTCTTCGCGGGAAGTCGCCGGCTTCGGCTACGAAATGGTGCTCGGCAACACCTACCACCTGCTGGTCGCTCCCGGCCCGGAACGGATGCGTGACGCGGGCGGCCTCCACAAGTTCATGGCCTGGGACAAAGCGATAATTACCGATTCCGGTGGCTTCCAGGTCTTCTCGCTGGCCCACGGCGGCGTGGCGGAAGAAATCAAAGGAACGGGCCGCAAGATGCAGGGCCTCGCGAAAACCCTCGGGATCGAAGAAGAGGGGGTCCGATTTCGCTCTTACAAGGATGGCTCTGAACTGATGCTCTCCCCGGAAGCCTCGATGTCCGTGCAGGCGGACCTCGCCTCCGACATCGCCCTGGTCTTCGATGAATGCACCCCTTTCCACGCCGACCGTGAATACACGGCCCGCTCGACCGAACGCACCCACCGCTGGCTCGACCGCAGCCTCAAATGGCATCAGGACCACGCCCCGAGAGGACAGGCAGTCTTCGGGATCATCCAGGGCGGAACCTATGAGGACCTGCGACTCGAGTCCTGCCAGTACGTGGGGGAGGCACAGGTCGACGGGATCGCCATCGGCGGAACCCTGGGACGCGACAAGGAAGAAATGGCGGAAGTGCTCGGCTTCACCGTTCCCGCCCTGCCGGTGGATGCGCCCAAGCACCTGCTCGGGATCGGCGAAGTTGATGATCTGATGCGCGGGATCGCCCTCGGCCTCGACGTCTTCGATTGTGCGGTGCCTACCCGGCTTGCCCGTCATGGCATGGCCATGGCCCCCGAACCGGAGAAGCGTTTCCGGATCGACCTGCGTAAAGGCGGCATGGCCGGCCAGCACGAACCCCTTGTCGAAGGCTGTCCCTGCGTCACCTGTTCCGATTACGATCGTGACTACGTCAACTACATCTCACGGTCGGAAGAACTGACCGCGGTAAGGCTTCTGGTCGAACACAACCTGACTTACATGGAGCGACTGATGTCAGCAGCCAGGGACGCGATATCGGCGGGACGGTTCGCCGAATACAGCAGCCGGGTGCTCGACGGAACCGTTCCCTGGGAAGCCTGATGAACAGCACTGCCGTGACCGCAGGTTCACTCGCGTCGATGGAAGGACTGGTCCGCCGGTTCGGCAGCACCCTGGCCCTGAATGAACTGTCGCTCGAAGTGGTCGAAGGATCGGTCTGCGGGCTGCTCGGGCCAAACGGATCCGGCAAGACCACCGCGATCCGTGCCCTGCTCGGACTTACCCGTGTGAACTCCGGCAGGTCATCATTGCTCGGTGCCTCAACCGGAAGCCGCGGTTTCGCCGCTGCTGTCCGCCAGACCGGGGCTTTGATCGAAGGTCCTTCCCTCTACGGGAGGACTACCGCCCGGCGGAACATGCAGATACAGGCGAAGGCCCGCGGGCTGAACAACGCCGATCCTGAAATAGACCGCCTGCTCGAACTTGTCGGGCTCTCCGCCCGGGCGAATTCGAATACCCGCGGATTCTCAATGGGCATGAAACAGCGCCTCGGCCTGGCCATCGCTTTGCTCGGCAACCCCCGGCTGGTAATCCTCGATGAACCGACCAACGGGCTTGATCCCGCCGGCATCGTCGAGATGCGGGAACTGATCAAGAGGCTGCCTGAATCGGGCGTGACCGTGCTGGTCTCATCCCACCTCCTGGCCGAAGTCGAACTGATGTGTGATCGCGCCACGATCATCAACCGGGGTGAAGTCGTTGCCGACGGCACCATGGCTGAAATCCTCAGCCAGGCCGGGGTCAAGGGCGGCTATCGCGTGCGGGTCGCCAGCGAAGAAGTAGACGCCGCAGCCGCCGCACTGCATGAGGTTGGCCTGGGTGTAGGCCTCGTCGAAAGCCGGGACTTGCCGCCGGAAGCACCGATCCGTGAGCTGGCGATCACCGGTCCGGTCGAAGACGGTTCTCAGATCAATGTCCTGCTGGCCGGTGCCGGTGTTTACGTCTCCGAGCTTCGCCGGGACAACCCGGACCTGGAAAGCGTGTTCCTGACCCTGACCGGGGGACCTGACGGTTCGGGGAGGATGCGCGATGTCGGCTGAAATCCTCAAGATCCGTTCGATGCCAACCCCGCGTTGGTGTCTGGTCGCGGTGCTTGTCTGTTTCCTGATCGGCCTCGTCGCCACCTTTATCTGGGGAACGGGCGGCGATGATTCAGGCGTCATCGACCTGGCGGTCGGTTTCCCGCTGAGTATCGCCTCGATCGTTTTCGGGGTCTGGATCTTCGGTGTGGAGTTCGGCCAGAACACGGTCAGGCGAACGCTCACCGCCGACCCCCGCCGGGGACGTTTGATCGTTTCGAAAGTCCTTGCGGTCGTTCTCTTTCTGCTGATCGTCACCGTCGTGTTCCACCTGGTCGCCTGGCCACTGTTCGACCTGGCCGCGGCACGCCACGACCAGTCGATTTCAGCCGAAGAAGTTTTCCGGGCCGGACTCGCTTCGATGCTCAGCAACATCGTTTACGCACTGGTCGGCATGGCGTTCTCGCTGCTTGTGATGAGCATGGCGGGCGGCATGACGATCGCCCTTGTTTTCATCTTCATCATTGACAGCATCATCCCGGCGATCCCCAAGGTCGGTGATTTCGCGATGGGGCCGGCCCTGGCCAAACTGACCGACAACATTCGTGGCTACGAATCCGACATTTTTGGCGTTCAAGTCGAACAGGCAGGTGCCGTTGCCGTGGTCATCGTCGCTGCCTGGGTTCTTGGCCTGCTCGCGCTCGGGGCGATCCGCCTGATGCGCAGCGACATCAAATAGAGAGCCGCGCCATCCGGCACCGCCTACTGCGTGTTGTCTCTGAGGAAGTCCTTGAGGTCGGCCGTTACCCGGTCGACTGATTCCGAAGTCCATTCCCGAATCTTGATTTTGGCTGCCTGGTCGGTCAGCGAGATGACCACGCCCGCTACTACCGCGGCGATCAGGACCAGGGCAATCATGCCGGCCAGAAAACGGAAGGCCCGGTTGAAGAACGAGCGCTTCTTGAGAACGGGACGGGGCGGAGGGCCCTTGTACCGTGGGGGTGCGGGCGCCGGACGGTGGGCCGTGCGTGCAGTTCGTTCCAGAGGCCGGGTGGCGGTTTCCGCCAACGGGAAGTGCTCCGGGGTTCGCGGGCCTTCGTCGTCCATCTGGATGGTCACGTCTTCACCGCGCAGACCACGTTCGAGCCCGTCGGAAAGGGCACCGGCTGAATGGAAACGCAGGTTCTTGTCACCTTCGAGGGCGCGCATCACCGATCCACTCACCGTTTCCGGCACGTCGGAATTGTAAGTTCTGGGTGACAGCGGCTTCTCGTTCTGCTGCCTGATCGCCAGTTCGGCGAGGGACGAACCTTCGTAGGGCAGACGGCCGGTCAGGAACTGGTAGAGAACCACCCCGAGGGCATAGACGTCAGTGGCCGGGGTTGCCTCTTCACCCCGGACCTGTTCGGGCGCGAGGTAGGCGGCGGTGCC
Source organism: Solirubrobacterales bacterium (assembly GCA_049593795.1). Taxonomy (GTDB): domain Bacteria; phylum Actinomycetota; class Thermoleophilia; order Solirubrobacterales; family 70-9; genus 67-14. Next base: position 4,961 of record JBAWHK010000048.1, on the reverse strand, counting down.
GACGACTGATCCGACCTGGGTGATGCGGGTCTGTTCGGCCGCTCTGGCGATCCCGAAATCAGTCAGTTTGCAGGTCATTTCGCCGCCGCCTGAAGGGCCACCGGTAACCATCAGGTTGCCGGGCTTCACGTCACGGTGGATGATCCCGTGCCGATGGGCATATTCCAGTCCGGCGCAGGCCTGAACCCCGATCTCGACCGTGGTTTCAGGGTCAAGTACGCCGCTGCTCTTCAACAGCTGGGCTCCGGATCGTCCTTCGACACATTCCATGACGATGAAATGCCGTCCACTGTCAACACCTGTGTCATATACCTGGACGATGTTCGGATGGATCAGTTTGGCGACCGCGAGGGCCTCCCGGCGGAAGCGCGCGACGAATCGGTCATCGTCGGAAAGATGTTCGGCCAGGACCTTGACCGCGACCGTGCGTTCGAGGATGCGATCAGTCGCCCGGTAGACATTTGACATGCCTCCGGAGCCGAGCTTGTCATGGAGCTCGTATCTGTCGCCTAGGACTGTTGTGTCGGTCATTGCCTGTTCAGCTTTACTGATCGGGGGAGATTCCGCCGGAACCGGGTCCGGTGTCCACCGGCGGCTCGGGGGTAGGTGGCGTGGTTGTCGGTGGTTCGACCGGTTCGGGCGTCGGCTTCGGATCCGGCGTCGGTTTGGTCGGTTTTTCCGATGGTTGCTTGTCTTTCTTTTCCGTCGAGTCGGTCTGCTTTTCGTCTGAAGTAGTGCCCGTTTCGCCAGTAGGAGCTACTTCGGGTTCCGGTTCGACGGGATCGGATGTCCCGGTATTTCCGGTTTCCGGGTTCTCTTCGCATTGGTTGCCGATGCGAAGCACCAATCTGACTACACCGTCGATCAGCGATCGTTTCAGGGCAGGATCAACTGAGGATGAAAGGTTTTCGGCCTGGGCCTGAGCTTCGCCGGCGGGCTTCAGTGCCCGAAAGCAGTTGCCACTGGCAGCAAGGGCTTCCGCCTCATCGATGTTCTCGGTTATCGCGGCAACGTCTTCGGACGGGAAGAGCTGGGAACGGTCCTCGCCGCTCATCAGCAGGCCGGCGGCAATCCCGGCCGCGATCGCGAGGACGACTCCGATCGCCCAGACTGTTTTCCTGCTTCGCATGGTTAGCGTCCCTGGAAAAGACGGTCGGCCAGTTGCTGGGGGAGTCCGGCATCGCTGATCGCGCCGGCGGCCTTCTCGATCGGGTACTCAACCCGATGGAAGGTGGCTTCGAGGGATTCCGTGTCGAGACTCAGCCAGGCGGCCCGCGGATCTCCATCGCGGGGCTGGCCGACGCTGCCGGGATTGACCAGCCACTGGCCCGACTGCATCGCTATTGACGATCCGTCCTGGGCGACAATCGAAGCGGTGGCCGCTTCACCGGTTTCGCGACTGAAATGAAGCGCTATGTGGGAATGGCCGATCATCGCGATCCGTTCATCCTGGGCATCGAAATTCTCATCAGCGTGGTCGGTGTCGATCACGTATTCCCAAACCGGGTCCCTCGGTGAAGCATGGTAAAGGCCGATTTCTCCCTGTATCGACGAGGGTCCGGCCAGCGACTGCAGGGTTTCAACTGCTTCCGGGGTCAGGTTCTCCCTGGTCCAGAGGGCTGCGCGGGCAGCCCCGGGGCTGAAGGTTGAAATGTCGATCTGTTCGAGCGCGGCAAGATCATGGTTGCCCAGCAGGAAGACACCGCACCGATCGCTCAGGATTTCGAGGCATTCGGACGGGCTGGCCCCGTAGCCGACGGCATCGCCAAGGCACCAGATCTCGTCGACGCCTGATTCATCGATCGCTTCAATGACCGAGTTCAGGGCAGGAAGGTTGGCGTGGATGTCGGAGATTACGGCTACGTTCATGGTTTCAGCGGGTGGAACTGGCTGGCAGGGGGGTCCGGGCCGCTGGGTCTATCGTAGAGGCCCATGAGCGCCGACCGGGAGCGCCCGAATCCGATGAAAGCCAGTTCCCTTGTCTGGGTGGGTCTGGCGGCACTGTTATTCGCTTACCTGGTCAGCTGGCTGCTGGCCCCGGGCGGGTCCGTCCATCCGAAATCACTCTCGGCGGGCGATTATTTCAACCCCGCGCTGGTTGAGCGCGCGCAGGATTTCCGTTCCGAACGCCGGTTGATCGCGATCGGATCGATGCTGGCCGAATTCGCGACGCTGGCCTTTCTCGCTTTCTATCGCGGGCCACCGCTGCGATCATTTCTGGGCTGGGCCACCCGCCATACCTGGCGCGGCGCGGCCCTGGCCGGGGCCGGCATATCCCTCACCGTCGCTGCCGTCCGGTTTCCGTTCTCCCTGCTCGCCTTCAATCAGGGAAGGGATTACGGCCTGGTCACCCAGGGCCACTGGGGCTGGTTCACCGACTTCCTTCTCGCCGCGCTGATCGGCTGCCTGCTGGCTGCCATCGCGGCGATTGTCGCGGTCTGGCTCTGGAGACGGTTCCGACGCAGGTTCTGGATAGTCGGGTCGGCACTGGTCCTCGCTTACGCCGTCCTGTTTGTGTGGCTCTGGCCGGTTCTCGTATCGCCGCTCTTCAACGATTTCACGCCCCTGCCAGAGGGGCCGGTCAGATCCAAGGTCCTGCGCCTGGCCGATGAGGCCGGGGTGGATGTAGGTCAGGTTTACGAGGTGGATGCGAGCCGGCGTTCATCCACCCTGAACGCTTCGGTCGATGGCATTGGTTCATCGAAACGGGTGGTCATCTATGACAACGCGATCAACGACCTTTCGGATGCCGAACTGTCGGCCCTGATCGCCCATGAACTTGGCCATGTTGAATCGAACGACCTCTATCGCGGACTCGGGTTCGCCCTCCTGGTCATTCCGCTGGGGGTGCTTTTCGTCCAGGTCGGGACCGCGGTGATTGTCCGCGGGCGCGGTGACGATGAATCCGGTCCGGCGATCCTGCCAGCACTTGCTCTCATGGTTGCGGTAGCCACCCTGGCCCTCACCATCCCCGGCAATGTCCTGTCCCGGAACATCGAGATCCACGCCGACGTGTTTGCGATGGAACTGACCGGTGACCCGGCCAGCATGATCGGCCTCCAGCAGCAACTCGGTGATTCGAATCTGACTGATCCCGATCCGCCCGATCTTTACCAGTACGTTTTCGGCACCCATCCCACCATCCTTGAAAGAATCGGCGTTGCTGAAGCCTTGCGTGCCGGAGAAGAGAAATGAAGATCACGGTCCTCGCGGTCGGCAAGATCCGTCCACCATTCACTGAAGCGGAAGCGCACTACACCAAGATGCTGCGGACCAAGCAGTCAGTGGAAATCATCGAAGTCAAAGATGACGAATCGCTGCAGCGAAGGATCGATGATTCCAACCATCTGGTCGCGCTCGACTTCGCCGGGCCACAGATGAGTTCGGAGGGTTGGGCGAAGTGGCTGGACCGTCGCCGGCACCAGGGGCAGAAGATCACCTTCCTGATTGGCGGCCCCGCCGGGCTGCCGGAACCAGTGAGAAAGCAGGTCAAGGAGCGGATTTCCCTGGGGGAACAGACCCTCGCCCACCAGTTGGCCCGCATCGTTCTGCTGGAACAGATATTCCGGGCGTCGAAGATTCTGGCCGGCGAGAATTACCACCTCTGAAAGCCTTCTGGACCGCGAGGCTTAAGATGGGTGACCGTGAATTCACTCGATCCCGTAACCCGCCTGCATGATGTCCTGATTTCGACCGCCCGGACTTTTTCCGGCGATGATTCGATCAGTCCCGCCCTTGACGTATCGCCGAAGCCGGAACTTGGCGACTACAGCACCAATGCGGCCATGCTCATGGCTAAAACCCTCGGGCGTCCGCCACGGGAAATTGCTGCCGAACTCGCGGAGGAACTTTCCCGCGAACTGGGTGACGGTGTCGAAAGGACCGAAGTTGCCGGTCCTGGTTTCATCAATCTTTTTCTGACTGACGGCTGGTATCGGGATGTGGTCAGTGACCTGACCGTCACCGGATCGGCCGCGATCCCGCCCGTTGCGGATCCCGAACACGCCCTGGTTGAGTTCATTTCGGCCAATCCGACCGGTCCGCTCACCGCCGCGTCGGGGCGCCACGCGGCTTACGGCGATGCTCTTACGCGACTGTTGAAAGCAGTCGGCCATACGGTCAACAGCGAGTACTACGTCAACGATGGCGGTTCGCAGGTGGAGAACTTCGCCGCTTCAATCGCCGCCCGCATGGTCGGGGAGCAGCCGCCGGAAAACGGATATCACGGCGATTACGTGAACGAACTTGCCGATCGGGCGAAAGCCGAACGGATCGAGCCGGATGATCTGAAGACCCTTGCCCTGACCGGGGTTGAGTGGATGGTTGACAGCATCCGTAATTCCCTCGTTCGTTTCGGTGTGAAAATGGACGAGTTCTTCTCGGAAAGGTCGCTTTATGAGGACGGTCTCGTCGAGCGTGGGCTCGACCGTCTCGAATCCACCGGCCATACCTTCGAGGATGATGGGGCCACCTGGCTGAGGACCACTGATTTCGGTGATGACAAGGACAGGGTGCTGGTCCGCTCCGGTGGCGAACCCACCTATTTCGGCGCTGACGTCGCTTACCACGCTGACAAGGTCGAGCGCGGGTATTCACGCCTGATTGATGTGCTCGGTGCTGACCATCACGGTTACATCGCCCGAATGACCGCGGCGGTCCAGTCCTTCGAGAGGCCGGTCGAGTTCGAGGTCCAGATAATGCAGATGATCCACCTCGTCGAGGGCGGCCAGCGAACCAAGATGTCGAAGCGGGCCGGCGACATCGTCACTCTGGACGAACTGGTCGAGGACATCGGTACCGATGCCGCCCGGTATTTCCTGGTTCAGCGAAGCCATGACAGCACCATGGATCTCGATCTTGACCTTGCCCGTTCGCAGTCGTCGGACAACCCGGTCTATTACGTCCAGTACGCGCATGCCCGAATCCAGAGCATTCTGCGCAAAGCAAGCGATGAAGGCAGA
>JBAWHK010000047.1:0-11197 GCA_049593795.1 Solirubrobacterales bacterium | reverse complement strand
AACCGAGATCGGTCCGAGGATCCGCCGGGAGATCGAAACCGAATATCGGTTGTCGCAGGAAGCCTGAAGCCACCGGCTTCAGGCACGACCGCCGAGCCTGCTCAGGACGCCGGTGGAGGCTGAGCGGGCACGCCTTCCCCGGTTTTGATCTGTGCTGTCTCCGGGGCGAGTTTGACCACGAACAGCACCAGGACCGACGCCACCGCGAGTAGCAGGCCCGGAGCCAGATTCCAGCCCGAGATAGAGATCAGGGCGGTGCAGAGAAGTGGCGCGGTGCCGCCGAAAACAGTGGCTCCCAGGTTGTAGCTGACCGCGACACCGCTGTAGCGGGTCGGGCGGGAGAACAGTTCGGTTGCGATCACCAGGGCGGGGGAAGTGAACAGGACCACCAGGACCATCAGCCCCAGCTGACCTCCGATCACGGCTGGCAATGTCGTTTCGGCGATCAGCGCGAACAGTGGAACTGCGGCCAGTGCCATCAGTATCGCTCCGATTGCGAGAATCGGACGCCTCCCGTATCGGTCGCTGAGAGCACCTGCGGAAGGGCAAAGCAGCATGAACACGATCGCCGCGATTGCCGACGCAAACAGTCCCTCTTCCGGTGGCCCGCCGAGGATCGAAGTAACGAAGGTGGGGATGAACGTGGCGACAACGTAGTAGATGAGCGCCTGATGCCCGTTCAGCAGGAAGCTGAGTACCAGCGGCCTGCGTTCATCCCTGAACAGAGTCTTGAGCGGGATGTCGTCAGTTGCTTCTTCGTCCTTCGGTTCTTTTTCAAGGTCGACCTTGGCGATCAGCATGTAAAGCGCAAACGCTCCGATCGCCGCTCCGATGAAGAATGGGACCCGCCAGCCCCAGGTGTCCATCTGGCCGTCGGTGAGCAGAGCCTGGAGAACCGCCACCGTCGCGGAGCTGAGCAGGAAACCGATGCCGGTCGAGACCTGGACCAGGTTTGTGGTGAATCCGCGGCGAAGTGGTTTCGCGCTCTCTGCCAGAAGCACGATCGAGCCGCTGAACTCGCCGCCCAGCGAAAAGCCCTGGGCGAGCCGGATCACGACCAGGAGTATCGGGGCAAGCACCCCGACTCTGGCTTCGGTTGGCAGCAGGCCGATTAGCAGCATGCCGAAGGCCATCAAGGCGATCGAGAGACCGAGCGCGAACTTTCGGCCTCGGGTGTCGCCGAGGTTGCCCAGCACCGCAGCGCCCAGTGGTCGCATCAGGTAGCCGGCCGCAAATACACCGAAGGTCGCCAGCAACGAATCCAGGGTGCTGTCTGACGGGAAGAACAGCTGGGAGATGACCGGCGCCAGATAGATGTAGAGCGTGAAGTCGTACCACTCCATTGCCGCACCGAGGGTGCCAAACCATGCTGTGTTGCGTGACTTCCCTTCCTTTTCCACCCGCAGAACCCTATGGGCCGGTTCGGACCATCACCGAGGCGCGGGCACCGTTCTGCGGATCTAAAGGGGTCAGCGTTGGCGGTCGGCTAGCCGAGTTCAGGCAGGCGCTTGCCGATCCAGCCGGCCAGCGTTTTCGAGAAGGTTGCGCTCAGGTGGTAGGTGTCGCGGTAGACCAGCGCGTCACCGATCACCGACGGGCAGCGGCCGTCCTGACAGAGGATCTTCATCGGATCGATCAGGCGAACCCCGGTTCTCCTGGCGGCATCCCGGTCGAAAGCCCATTCGTCCCTTCGTTCCGGGGTGAACGCACATTCGCTGAGCTGGTCTTGGTGATCGGCCACGCATTCGGGGGGAATGAAGGGCGCTCTTGCCTGATCCCTGATCACCACCACCTTGGATCCGGTGGCTTTGATTCGTCGGATCACCCTCGCGAGCCCGTCAACCATCAGCGGCTGGCTGTCTTTCCGGCTGAGCTCACCTGAATCTGTTTTTACCCGCAGCTGGTCGAGCGTTGAGGTACTGATGATGACCAGATCGGGCTTCTCAACAGTCTCAATCCGCTTCATCACGTTCTCTTTCCAGGTGTCGCATTTGTTGCGAAACCGGACATCGGCGATCAGGCAGTTACCGCGGGCGAACAGGACCATGCGCCAGTTGCGGTTGTCGGCGATACGTTCGAGGGCAGGTGAGTACTGAAGGGCGTGGGAATCACCGAACAGCACCACGTTCCTTCGCGGCTGGTCGGAACCGTACGAGCATTCACCCGATTCGGTTTCGTCACCCTGGATCAGGCAACCTTCCTCGTACATCCTTCCCCGGTCGTCCCTTGCTTTGGCCGGGGTCGGCTTGATTCGTTTGACTTCCTCCTGCGGTTTGAATTTGTTTCCGATCACGGACGCGCCGGCCACTTCGGTTTCCGGGGCAGTGGTGAGGCTGATCCGGTCGCTGGAAATCCCGATGCCGACCACCAGCGTCGCCAGGGTGCAGACGGCACCGATCGCGAGCGCCCGTTTGGGTCGCAGGTTGAGGAAACGTGATCGACGGAAGGGTTCTTCGACCAGCCGGTGGGATATTTCGGCAGGGATCCAGGCGGCGAGTGTGACCACCAGCAGCCATGCCGGTGACATTTCGCCCCAGATGGTCACCGCGAAAACAATGAACGGCCAGTGCCACAGGTACCACGCGTAGGAAATCTTTCCGAGGTACTGGAAGGGCCGGACCGAAAGGAAACGCACGGCGAGTCCCCGGCCAACCGAGGCCCCGCCGATTATCACCGCCATAGTTCCGAGGACGGGTGCCAGGGCACGCCACCCGGGGTACGGATCGGTTTCGGCCAGCAGGAAACTGGCGGCGATGATCGCGGTGATGCCACCACCGACCATCACGGTTGAGGCTTTCTGCGGCATGCGTAGTGCCCGCGGCAGGACCAGCGCGAGAATCCCGCCGAATGCCAGCTCCCAGCCTCTGGTCAGAGTCGAAAAGTAGGCGCTCTGAGGGTCGGTTGCGGTGTAGGTGATGCTGTAAACCAGGGATGCGAGGGCGGCCCCGCCGAGCACAACCACCATGGTTCGGCGGCTGCGCCAGCCGAAACGCAGGGCCAGCGAGGTGAGTCCCAGCAGAAGGATCGGCCAGAGCACGTAGAACTGCTCTTCGACCGAGAGTGACCAGTAGTGCTGGACCGGGCTCGACATTCCTTCCGCGAAAGCGAAGTAGTCAACTTCCTGCCCGATGAAATGCCAGTTGACGAAATAGAGCGACGCAGCGACGATGTCGCCTCCCACTTCGATCTGCCGGACCGTGCTGAACAGGATCATCGACGTGACCGCGATGAAGATCAGTACGAGAGCGGCCAGCGGAAGCAGCCGCTTTGCCCGTCTCGCGTAGAAGTCACGGATCGAGAATTTGCCTTTCCGGTCGATTTCCCGGACGATCAGTCCGGTGATCAGGAACCCGGAGAGCACATAGAAAACGTCGAGTCCGACGAAGCCACCTTCCGCGAACGGAACTTCGGCATGGCAAAGCAGGACCAGGATCAGGGCGATGCCACGTATCCCCTGGATGTCGAGTCGGAAACCACGTTCGGTTTCGGCGCCGGAACGGCTTTCTAATTGGGGGTCGGGGCGGCTAATGTGAAACAGCGATGATATTCGTGCGGTTTAACCAGCCATAAAGCGGCGGAGCGTGGCAGGTCTTTCGTGCAACCGACCGGGTACCGTTGAGATTCGTCTATCTGACCGGGGTGAAGACAAGTGGAATCGGACGCGCGTTCAATCGAGGATCGAATCAACCGGTTCGCTGACCTGTCCGGAAAGTGCGCCCTGGTTACGGGCTGCGGCGGTGCTGACGGAATCGGCTTTGCCACGGCAAGGCTGCTCGGGCGTCAAGGCGCGAAGGTGGCTGTCACCTCAACTACCGATCGCATCCACGAAAGGGTCCAGGAACTCGCAGCGGAGGGGATTGAGGCCAGTGGTCACATCGGCGACCTGACCGAGGCTTCGGCCGCTGACCGTCTCGTCAGCGAAGCAGTTGATTCGCACGGCCAGTTTCAGATTCTCGTCAACAACGCCGGCATGACCCAGGTCGGCAAGGACGACGTCGGCCGGAAGTTCGCCGACCTGAGCGAAGATGACTGGCGTTTCGGGATCGAGCAGAACTTCCAGTTGGCTGCCAACGTGACCAGAGCTGCCCTGCCTTCGTTGACCGGAACCCCTGGAGGCCGGATCGTGTTCGTGACTTCGGTAACGGGACCTGTCGTGAGCGCCGCGGGGAACCCTGCCTACAGCGCTTCCAAAGCCGGTCTTGACGGTCTGATGAGAGCATTGGCAATCGAGCTCGGGCCGGGCGGGACCACAGTCAATTCAGTTAATCCCGGATGGATCGGGACCGGCAGCTCGACCGCTGAAGAACATGGTGCCGGCGGAAACACTCCGATCGGGAGGCCCGGGACCCCCGAGGAGGTAGCGGCCGCCATCCTGATGCTCGCCGCCCCGGAAGCCTCATACATAACCGGACAGACCCTGATCGTTGATGGCGGAAACGTCATTCAGGAACACAAGGGACTGGAGTAAGCCACCAGGCGCTTCCCGGCCCCGTAGTGGGCAGCTGTTACCGTGACTGACGCGCTTTTTCAGGGAATTGCCCGTCGAGCAGCAGGCTCGCCGTTCTCACACGCTTGTCGTACTGACAGGACGGGCTGTATTTCAATCGGCTTTCTACAGGGTATGGACGTGCGATACAGATGAACACAAGCCACAGTGACATCCTCGATTCCGGATACGACGGCGCGAGCCGCGTGCTCGGGTTCGCGTCGCTCCTGATCGCGGTTGCGTTTGTTTTCTCCGTGGTCGTTCTGGCGCCACCGGCCGCTGATGCCAGGCCCGCAAAGTGCTTCGGCAAGAAGATCAACCGGGTGGTCAAGGGCAAGAAGAAAACTGTCCGGGTGGCCTTTAAAGATGTGACCTGGATCGCCGGTAACAAGATCACGGTTATCGGAAAGCCTTACAGCCACATCTGCGCCGACAAGGGAAAGCAGAAGGTAATTGCCGGCAAGGGCAAGTCGATGACCAGCACCGGTCGCGGCAACGACCGGATTGAACTTCACCCGTCCAGCCACCTGAACGTAGTCAAGGCCGGCCTCGGCAATGACGTGATCAAGGGATCGAACGGCAACGACATTCTTTATGGCGGCCCGAAGAAGGCACCGAAAAACGCGGCTGATCGCGACACGGTGAACGGCCTGCGCGGCAACGACCGGATCTACGATTACGCCGGTGACGGCAACCGGCTTTACGGCACTACCGGCGTCGACAAGATCTATTCGCTCGGCACCGCTGTTTCGTCGCTTTTCGGTGGCAACGGCAGCGACTATCTCTACTCCAACGGCGGCAAAAGCAAGTCCGGCAGGATCGAGCAGCTCTTCGGCGAGCGCGGCAACGACCACATGAACGCCGACCGGTCCCCGAGTTTCGGCCCGGTCTTTCTCGACGGGGGTTCCGGTGATGACTGGGCCAACGGAACCGAGTTCGGTGACATCGTGATCTTCCATTCAGGAATCACCAAGACCGCAGCCAACGGCGGAGATGACCTGATCATCGCCACTTCGCGCGGACAGGGCCGGGTGGATGGTGGGGCCGGCAAGGACACGATGTCGTTTGCGATCCACACACCGGAGGGCGCGAGCCGCAACGGGACCGGGGTCGAGATCGATCTCGGCGCCAACGGCGCCCAGGGCATCCACAAGTATTCGCTCGACGGAATCGAAAACGCGATCGGATCATCCTTCGATGACTACATCGTCGGCCAGGACGGGCAACAGAACAAGTTGAGTGGCGGCCTTGGTGATGACACCTTGATCGGCAACGCCAACGACAGCGATGAGGCCGATGGCGGTCTTGGCTTTGACGCCTGTGAAGGTTTTCGCCAGATGACCAACTGCAGCGAGACCAACCCGGGATACCAGGGCTCGAACAGGGTCCTCGTTGACATCAATGAGAGCGGCGTTCTCACCGTGATGGGAGGCCAGGGCGGCGACCAGATCTCGATCGGCTACGACCGTTCTACCGGCCAGTACCGGGTTGATGCTGGCAACAACCCGGTCGCGGCCGGACTTTGCAGCAGCCTCGGCAGCGACGGAAAGGTGAGCTGCCCGGCGGCCTATTTCAATCTCAACGGGATCCTCGTTTACGGAGACGACGGCGATGACCGGATCGCCATCGAGAACTCGGTCCCGGCCTACGTCACGACAACCATCAATGGCGGCACCGGCAAAAACGTTCTGCTTGGCGGCAAGACCAAGGATGTCCTCTCAACCGAGCCCGGCAGCCGCGGCAGCCGGCTCGAGGGAGGGCCCAACCTCGATCAGATCTACCTCGTTGATGGTTCCACGGTGAAGGGCGGCGCTGACTCCGACGTGATCCATGCTCAGGACCCCTGTAGTGGAGGCAAGGCCTGGGGCGGCAAGGGTGCGGACAACGTTGTCTTCAACGGTGCCGCCAAGGGCGTCAAGGCTGACCTCGGACGGGGTTATGCGCAGTGGGTCCATGGCAAGTGTGCCAACCGGCTGAAGCTCGGTAACGACATCGACAACCTTGAGGGAACGAAGCACAACGACCATCTGATCCTCGGGCCGAAGAAGAAGACCCAGGATCGCAAGCGGAGCCTGCTCGGCCGTTACGGAATCGACACCCTCGACGGCCGCAACGGCTATCCCGACACGATCACCACCGGTCAGGGTGGCCGCCGCAACAAGGTGATTTCTGACAAGAAGGACAAGGTCCAGTGGGGCTGGGGCCAGGCCGGAGCCTGATCCTGGCCGTCGAAGTTCCGGCAGGCGTTTTGCCGGTGGTGCGTAAAAGTCCCGGGTCGAATTGTGTCTTTCCGGTTCCACGATCAAGGTCCCGATCGAAACTATGGAACGGCCATACGGTTAGCTGTTATAGGAACCAGACACTCGAAAGGCACAGGAATCAGGTTCAAGGGAGTAACAGGCTTTCTCGTCGCCATTCTGGCGGCAGGGTTGCTGGCGACGGCTGCCAGCGCTGCGACTGAACGGGTGAGCATCGTTCGCGACTCGTTCGGCGAACCGCACATCCGGGGGGAATCGGCGGCCGCGACGATGTACGGATTCGGCTATGCCCAGATGCAGGATCAGGCTGACTATCTGCTCCGAAACATTTACCGTTCGATCGGGCGAAGCGCTGAAGTCGAAGGTTCTGACTGCGAGCCCAGTCTCGAGGCATGTTTCCTGGCTGACCAGACAACGCGCCTGTTCCGGGTCCCGGAGAGCGCCTACGAACGCTTCGACTCACTCCCGGTGGATGACCAGGCACGGTTCCGGGCTTTCGCCGCCGGGATCAACGCCTATGTGGCTGACCACCCCGATTCGGTTCCCCCCTGGGCGGGAAGCGCCGGGCCGGTGACTGCCGAGGACGTCGTTGCCAGCACCGGATGGAGCTTCCTGATGGCACAGGTGGCCAATGCCAGCAAGAGGCTGACCTTCCCGCTTGACCCTTCGCCAACGGCGGCGGTGGCGAACTCCGAAGGCGCGGATTCACCGGGGGCTTCCTCCCGGGCGAACAGCAGCAAACGGTTGATCGACTCCGTTCAGGATCCCGCCTTCCGGGTTGAGATGAAAGCTTCGAACATGTTCGTGGTCGACGGCTCCCGGACCGCCAGCGGCAAACCGATCCTCAACGTTGACCCTCACCTGGAATTCACCGGTGCCACGCAGTGGTACCAGGCACAGTTGACCTACCCGGGGGTGAGCGTCCAGGGGGTCACCTTCCGTGGGTTCCCGGCGATCGGGATCGGCAACAACGGCCATGTCGCCTGGGGCCACACGGCAAATTCGACCAAGCACGAAGAGGATGTCTACCGGGAGATCCTCGATCCGGCCAACCCGAACCGGTACATGTACGACGGGAAATCGGTGCCGATGACCTTGAGGACCGCCGAAATCAAAGCGCAGGTTGCCCCGGGGGTGGTTGAAAGCATCCCGGTTACTTTCCGCTACACGGTCCACGGGCCGGTCGTGACCGACCCTCCGGCAGGGCTTGACGGCAGCCAGCCAACCCCGGCGGTCGACGTAGCCGGCAGTGTCACCACGAGCGTCTACGAACAGATCGGCCTGGCCTCGGAGATGTGGCGCCAGGCGGAGGCCCGGAACATGGACCAGTTCAAGCAGGCAATGTCCGACGTTCAACTTTCGAACTTCCACACGATGGCTGCCGATTCCGACGGCAACATCTTTTACGTTGCCCAGAGCCGCTCCGGCGTTCTGAACGAAAGTCCGCAAGTTGATTTCAGCAACGGCTGGCTGGATGGCAGTGATTCTCACAACACCTGGTTGTCCAGCGATCCCGCCAGGCCCTGGACGGGCGTTATCCCGTTCGATGACCTGCCGCAGGCGGATAACCCGGCCAGCGGCTATTTCCAGAACGCGAACAATTCCCCCTGGACGACAGCGCCCGGGCAGATCGAAATCACCGATCTTCCCTTCTACATGCAGAAGGGTGCCAACCGGACCCGTTCTCGCCGTCAGGTCCAACTGCTCGATCCGGCATTCGGTTTGACCCTGGCCGATGTTGATGCTTTCGGAATGGATACTTACATCGAGTTCGCCCCGGCCCTGCTGGATCTGCTCAGGCTTGCCGAGGCGAAATACCCCGGCAACGCGAAGCTCGCGGCCGCAGCCGGGCTCTTTGATTCCTGGGACTATCGCGCGGACGCCGACAGCACCTGGTACCCGCTGTTCAACACCTGGGTGCGTGCGCTCAAACCGAATGTCCTCGGGTTCGAACCCCTGGAGGCGTCGGCACCTTATCCCGACGGTCTGGTCGGTCAGCCAGGGGGCCCGACCACGCAACAGGTAGATGAAGCCGCGCGGGCCATGGCCGCTTCCGGCCAGGCCTACGACGCGATGATCGCGAAGCTGGGCACGATCAACCCGAGGTTCGGCGACATTCACACCATGGACTGGGGGAACTTCTCCGGCCCGGTCGGGGGCACTGGCAACAGCGTCCAGACCCTGTTCATGACGCAGTGCAGGGGAACTGGTTCGCAGGCAGTGATCTTTCCCTGTCCGGCCCAGAGCGGCTCCGGCTACATCATGAATTACGACTTCAGCACTGGTGCGATGCACACCAGCAAGCCGGCCTCGGCCAGTGACGATTCCGGTTCCCCGTTCCACATGAAGAACGCCGAGGTGTTCGCCGCTTCCCGATACCGGGCATTTCCGATTTCCGAAGCTGCCGTGGACGCCGAGATGACTTCGATGACCGAATTGTCATACCGGTCGAGTTCCCTACCGAGGAAAGCGATCGCCAGGATGAGGCACATATCGGGCAAGCTCGACCGCAAGGGTCGGTTGAAGATCAAGATGCGTTGCAGCCTGACCGGGATGAAGCACTGCGACGGCAACATCGTGATCAAAGCGAGGCGACATCAGTTCACCGACCGGAAGTTCAAACGGAAACGGGCCCGGCGGCAGATGAAGCGGATCAGCAAACGTGGGTACAACATCCCCCGGGGCACCAGGGTGATCAGGGTGCGGCTCAGTCGTAACGCACGCAAGCGGCTGCGGAACAACCGGATGAAGGTCCGGGTGTCCTGGAGCGTCCGTCAGCCGGAAAGCTCCAACCTGCGCCATCGTAAAACGATCCGGCTTCGGAAAACGACCTAGGCCGCGGCCGCCAGCGCCCGGTTCAGGGCGGCAGCCCTGCGATCATCCCGGCATGATCCAGACGTCGGCCCGCCTGCTCGAATTGCTCACGCTGCTCCAGCAGCGGCGCGAATGGACCGGCCCCCATCTCGCCGAACGCCTGGAGGTCGGCCCCCGCACGATCCGCCGTGACATCGAGAAGCTTCGCGGGCTCGGCTACCCGATCGATGCCGCCCCCGGAGTTGCGGGCGGGTACAGGCTTGGTGCCGGGACGAAACTGCCGCCGCTGCTGCTCGATGATGCGGAGGCGGTCGCGGTCGCGGTAGGACTGCGCAGCGCTGCCGCGGGATCGATCGCGGGCATCGAGGAGACTTCGTTCAGGGCGCTGACCAAGCTCGAGCAGATCCTCCCCGAGCGGCTGCGCGACCGGGTCCGGGATCTCAGCAGCGCGACCTCCACGTTCACTTTCGGTCCGGATGGTTCGCGGGTCGATCCTGACCTTCTCGCTTTGATCGCGGCTGCCTGTCGTGACTGCGCCCGTCTTCGATTCACCTATGAGTCAAGGGCCAGTGAAGTCACCGAGCGGGAGGTGGAACCGAACGCAATGGTCCACGGTGGTCGAAATTGGTACCTGGTGGCCTATGACCTCGGACGCGATGGGTGGCGGACGTTTCGCATTGATCGCATCGGCGGCGGGATCGAAGTCGGTTCGGGTTCGGTCCGCCGGGAGGTGCCGGGTGGCGATGCGGCAGCATTCGTGGAGGCGGGAATTCGAGGACGCGAGGCAGGCCCTGAGGCCGTGCGTGGCTCGGTCCGACTGTCGGCCCCGGCTGTGGAAATGGAGAAAAGGATCCCGTCGCGTTACGCGAAAGTCGTGCCCGACGGGCCTGATTCCTGTGTTGTCGAATCGGTTGCTGGCTGGTCTTCGGAATTTCTCGTGTGGATGTCGCTGCTGGATGTCGAGATGACCGTGCTTGCTCCCCCCGAGATGGCCGCGAAGGCTGATGTCATCAAGCGGAGACTTTCCGGGGCTACATAGATCCGGCGCCGGCTGGACTGAGGTCACTATCTGTCCGCATTGGATCTATTGCGGACTGAAAGTGACCTAATTCGCCGATACCTTCTTCGCATGACATCAATTACGCGCATCGACTTCATCACGATCCCTACCCTCGACGTGAATCGCACCGCAGCTTTCTACCGCGACGTTCTGGGCCTCGAGGAATCCGAGCATTCCGCCGACACCCCGCAGTCAGAGTTCGACCTCGGCGGGACAACGCTGTCGCTGTGGAATCCGACCGAGGTGGGCCGGGAGTTCCTCGTCAATACCAACGCGATCGCGCTCCACTGTGACGATGTCGAAGCAATGAGGGCCGAACTCGAGGCCCGGGACGTCACTTTCTTCGGCCCCACCATCGACACCGGCGTCTGCCACATGGCGATCTTCGCGGATCCGGAAGGTAACCCCCTGATGCTTCACGGCCGATACGTACCGCGCTCCTGAATGACGATTGCCCGTCAGCAGCCGGTCACGGGCCTTCGCCAGCTGCCTCGGCGATGAACTCGCACACGTTGCGGACCAGGATCGGCGCCTGCTCCGGGTCATAGTCCTCGACCTCGGGGTCCGCGAAAGTGTGGC
>JBAWHK010000046.1:0-7422 GCA_049593795.1 Solirubrobacterales bacterium | reverse complement strand
CCTTTGCCCCCTACGAGTACGAGCGCTTGCAATGTGTCTACTCCGTTTCGATGCCGATCCCCGGTCGGCCTATGCCTTCATAGGCGAAACCGGACTCGTGGATCATTTCGGCGTCAAGAAAATTTCTTCCGTCTATCAACAAAGGACGCCGCATCGTTGCGGCTGCCCCGGCCCAGTCAAGTTCCTTGAACTCGGGCCACTCGGTCACCAGGACCGCCGCATCCGCATTTTCAAGTGCTTTCAGAGCCGTATCTTTCATTTCCACTCCGGGGAGCAGAGTCCTTGCATTGCTCATCGCAACCGGGTCGTATGCAACTACTTCTGCACCTTCGCCGCGTAAACGAGCTGATAACACGAGGCTCGAGGCTTCCCGCATGTCGTCGGTTTCGGGCTTGAAAGCCAGTCCGAGCAGAGCTACGCGACGGCCCACAAGTGATCCAAGGTGCTTGGTCAGCTTGCTTACAACCCTTCGCTTCTGCAGCTCGTTTACCTCGATAACCGAGTTCAGGAGCTGAAAGTGGTAGCCGGAGTTACCGGCGAGCAGCTTGAGTGCGTTGACATCCTTGGGGAAGCACGACCCGCCGAACCCGATGCCGGGCCGCAAGAAGTGCGGGCCGATACGTTCGTCAAGGCCCATTCCGCGTGAAACTTCACCGACGTCCGCCCCGACTTCTTCGCAAACGTTCGCGATCTCGTTGATGAAAGAGATCCTGGTGGCCAGGTACGCGTTCGAGGCAAGCTTGATCATTTCGGCGCTGGAGATGTCGGTCTTCACGATCTCACCACCAAGCGGTTCGTACAGGCCGGCGACGGCGTTGGCCGCCTCGGTGTCGGTGCTGTCCGCGCCGACCACTACCCGGTCCGGATGAAGGAAGTCGTCAACTGCCGTGCCTTCTTTCAGGAATTCCGGACAGGATACGTACGGCATGCCGGGCAGGTCACGACGGATGGTGTTTCCGGTGCCGGCCGGAACCGTGCTTTTCATGATCAGCACATGGTCGCTGTCTGCCGGGAGATCCGCCACTACCGACCGGACCCGTGACAGATCAGCGTCACCGGAGTAGGTCGGAGGCGTATCTACACACACGAACAGCAGCTTTGCACCAGCCAGCAGTTCGTCCATGTCGGTGGTGAAACGGAGCCGGTCCCGGTTTTTGAGGATCAACTCACCGAGGCCCGGTTCATGGATCGTGATTTCCCCGCGGTTCAGCGAGTCAACCTTGTCGCTCAGCACATCCCGGGCAATTACCTGGTGGCCGAGCTCAGCGAAACAGGCAGCGGTCACAAGGCCCACCCATCCGACACCTATGACGCCAATCGGCGCCTTTTCCGGACTATTCATCTTTTCCCCAGTATCTGTTCAGCCTGGCGTGAACGCTTTGGTCGAACGAGCCATACCCAGCATCTGTTCGTTCTCCAGCGTCAGCAGGATCGAGTTTGAAATCCAATAAGTGTTGTCGCCATCGCGCCAGGAGATGATCCGGATGCGGTCACCCTCCCAGTAGATGTTGAAATCCCGGTCGTCCATCGTGATCTCTTCATGCGGAGCTTCGAGGATCGGTGGATCGTTCCAGCCGCGAAGTCCCTGCACCCCGAAGTAATGGATGCCGTCGCTTGCTTCGAGCGCCAGCACCATGCGATAGGCCGCGTAAACGTTCTTGTCGGGATCACGCAGATGGTAGGTGCGGCTGCCCTCGGCATAAATTGAGCCGGACGGCAGTCGTTTGGGGTAGAAGATCGGGAATTCGCGGGTGATCTGCCCGTCGAGGTCACTCGCCAGGTCCTGACCGCCCACCGAGGCGTCGACCAGTCCGTCGTTGTTCTTGTTCGGAAGGGGCTGATCTTTCGGTTCCACAGCCTTGCTTTTGCTCGGCTTGTTCTTTTGTTTCTTCTTCGACTTGTTGCTGCCGCCATCACCTTCGTCGAGGGTGCCCACCGGCCCGGCCGAGTCCTCGAAGCCAAGGAACTGGTCAACCGCACCCTGGATCTCGTCCGGTGTGGCGGTGACATAGGAAATTTCGTTCTCATAAGTGAAAGTGGACGGGAACTTGACTTCGACTACGTTCGCCCCCTTCGAATCGAGCAGCAGCTTGAGGATCTCGAATACGTCATCCGAATTGTCGATATCGGATTTGGTGTTGTCGGTGAAAGCTTCGATCAGTTCGGAGCGACGTTTGAAAACTTCGCCGAAAGAGAGCCGGTT
Organism: Solirubrobacterales bacterium; assembly: GCA_049593795.1. Taxonomy (GTDB): domain Bacteria; phylum Actinomycetota; class Thermoleophilia; order Solirubrobacterales; family 70-9; genus 67-14. The sequence continues at coordinate 5,219 of JBAWHK010000046.1, read as the reverse complement.
CCGGACTTCACTGACCAGGTCCTGCTGGCGGGCCGCGCGGGCGAGATCGGTGTCGGTGTGGCGGAAACGGGCGAAGTCAAGCGCGTCCGGGCCGCAGAGCTTCTGGTAACCGGCATCAATGTCGATGGTGGCGTACTCCTCACCGCCCTGGCTGTTGTCGTTGAAGTAGTCACGATCAACGTCAATGAACACACAGCCAATCGCGTCGACGACTTCAGCGAAACCCTGAAAGTCGACGTTGACGACATGGTTGATGTCAAGACCGGTAACCGACTTGATCGTTTTCAGGGTCAGGCCAGCTCCGCCGTAGCTGAAGGCAGCGTTGAACTTGTCGGTGCCGTAACCCGGGATTTCGACCTTGAGGTCTCGCGGGATCGAGAGCATCGCGATCTGACCCGAGTCCGGATCGAGCCTCAGCAGCATCGTTGTGTCCGACCGGCCGGGATCGCCTTCGAGGGTTCCGCCCCCGGTCCTCACGTCCGAACCGAGGATCGCGATTGTCTGAGGGCCTCCCGAAGCGGCCCGTACGCCGGACGGGATCTTCAGACCGCCGCTGTTTTCGGCAAGGGGGTCCGTGATGTCGTTGACCACGTTGATGATCGAAGCTGATGTCGCGGCAGCGAACGAAAAGACGATGATCAGGGTCGCGAGGCTGAACCTCCACCAGTAATGCCGGCGTTTTGCGGGTGGCTCGAAATCCCCTCCCTGGGACGGTCGGCGTGGATCCCAGGGCTCCCCGGTCTTCTTCGAGGTCTCGATCGCGTGCTGGACTTCGCTTTTGGCAGCGGCGGCCAGGATCGCGGTCTGTTCCGCGGTGATGTGTGCTTCCGAGGGAAGATCCCATTCCTGGGTTCCTTCGTCGGGCAACTCGGCTTCCGCGGAATCCCCACCGTCCTCTGCCGCTTCGGCAGCGGGTGCTTCAGGTGCGGCTTCCTGCTCGGCCGTGAACTCACCTGTCTCCCCGGCGTCGTGTTTCGCAGCGGTGCTCTCGGGACTCTCGAGCAGGGCCGCACGAAAGACCGGGTCGAGGTCGGGCACGTCGTCGCCGTCGAGCAGGCGTGCTTCGAGCGCAAATACCTCTTCGGTGGGCTGCTCCACGTACTCGCCGGGCTGGCCCGTCGTCGGACCTTCAGTTTCGGATGGAGTTTCCGGTGCGGGTGCCGGGGTCCCGTCATCTGACGGTTCAACCGGCGGATCGGGTTCGGCTGCGCTTTCCTCCGGTGTTTCCGCTGGCGGGGGCACTGCTTTTCTTTCCGGCAGGGGCTGAGCGTTCTCGTCGAGCGCACCGAGCAGAAACTCTTCGGTCGAGTCGCTCGGGACTTGGTCTTTGTCGTCTTCGTGCTCAGTCATTGGAATTGCCGTCGGCCAGCCTCGCAGCTGTGCCTAAATATTCCTGAAGCGTCTTGAGATATGCGTTCAGCGAAGGAATTGACACCCATTCTTCAGGACCATGATGTCCCATGCCGATCGGACCGAATTCCACGGCGGGAATACCGACCCGGATGAAGGATACGGCGTCGGAGGCCCCATCCCTGCCAATCGTGACCGATGTACCTTCGTGATGGACCCCAGCGGCCCTGATCAGGCTTTTCACCCAGGGGTTGTCGCTGCCGCTGTCAATCGGTGGCAGGGCAAAGATCGTTTTCATGCTCGCCGGGTTCAGACCCGCGATTGCCTCACGGATACGGGCCGGGTCCTGATGTGGCAGATACCGGATGTCGACATCGATGATGCAGTGATCCGGCACCTTGTTCAGGGCATCGCCACCCCAGATCCGGCCCAGGTTTATCGATGGACGATCAAAGAGCTCCGAGCTCTCCCGGGCGAATGGCAGCGACTCGATGCCACGAAAGAGATCAACCGCCCTCAGGACGGCGTTGTCGCCCAACCAGGGGGTTGATCCGTGTGCGGCGCGCCCGGCCACCCCGAGACGTAAGGCCAGGACGCCTTTGGCGGCCACGCCGACGTTCATGTCAGTCGGCTCGCCAGTAATCGCAAACTCGCCGTCTATACCGGAATCAACCAGAAAATCGCTGCCGCGATCCTGATCCTCTTCCGTTTCTTCGTCGGAAACGATGCCGAGCACGACCCGCAGTCCTTCCGGCTCGTTACCGGGGGTCGGCATCGCCAGCATCATTGCCGCGAGTGCTGCCTTCATGTCGTAGGCGCCCCGTCCGTAAAGACGGTCGCCATCAACCCGGGGCTGGAACTGCGAACTGTCTGCCGGCACCACATCCATGTGTCCGTGAAGGATCACCGCCGGGTCTTCCGGCCTGCCCGCGGTGGCGGTGATTACCGGCAGGCCGCGACATTCATCCTGTGAAGCTTCAATTCCGCGGGCTTCCAACCAGCCCTTTATGAACCCCGCCGCCTCGTGAATGCCTTCCGGCTGCGAGGTGTCGTAGGCGATCAGTCGCTGCGCGAGGGCGAGCAGATCGGAGACTCTCAGGACTCCTGGCTGATCTTCAGGAACACTTCGGTCCGTTCGAGGTCGCGCTTGGCGTCCTGTCGGGCCGCGTCACCCAGGTTGTCGTCCGCCAGCCGTGCTTCGGCGTCCGCCTTCTCTTCTTCAAGGGCGGGCACGTCGAGTTCTTCCGGCGGAATTGCTTCTTCCAGCAGAACCTGGGCGTGGTTGGCAAACACCTGAAGGGTGCCGTGTGACTGCGCGTAACGCCTGGTCTCGGAATCCGAGATCTTGAGCCGCAGCAGGTTCGGTGTCAGTGCCGCGAGAACCGGAACGTGACTGGCGAGCACGCCGAGCTCGCCGGTGACCGTTTTGGTCGACAGCTGAATCACCTCACCGTTGAAGACCTCACCCTCAGGGGTAAGGACTTCAACCGTGAATGTCGTCTCGCCAGCCAAGACCTACGCTGCGGCCTTGGCGGTTTCGGTTACCTGGTCGATGCTGCCCTTCATGTAGAAGGCGCTTTCCGGGTAATCGTCCAGTTCGCCGTCGAGGATCATGCGGAAACCACGAACCGTTTCGGCAACCGGCACGTACTGGCCGGGGCTGCCGGTGAACTGCTCGGCAACAAAGAACGGCTGCGAAAGGAAACGTTCGATCTTACGGGCACGGTAGACCAGCACCTTGTCTTCGTCCGACAGTTCGTCGATGCCGAGGATGGCAATGATCTGCTGAAGCTCGCTGTAGCGCTGCAGGATTTCCTGAACGTCGGTCGCGGTCTTGTAGTGCTCCTCGCCGAGAATGTCCGGCTTGAGAATTGTCGAGGTCGAATCCAGCGGATCGACGGCCGGGTAGATGCCTTTTTCCGAGATCGCACGGGAAAGTGCCGTGGTCGCGTTGAGATGGGCAAACACCGAGGCCGGTGCCGGGTCGGTGAAGTCGTCGGCGGGCACGTAGACGGCCTGGATCGAGGTGACCGATCCGCGAGACGTCGAGGTGATCCGCTCCTGCAGCGTTCCCATTTCGGTTTCCAGCGTCGGCTGGTAACCGACGGCGGAAGGCATACGACCAAGCAGAGCGGAAACTTCCGAACCTGCCTGGACGAAACGGAAAATGTTGTCGATGAAAAGCAGCACGTCCTGGCCGCCAGCCTCACGGTAGTACTCGGCCATGGTCAAGCCGGACAGGGCGACACGAAGACGTGCTCCCGGGGGCTCGTTCATCTGACCGAACACCATCATCGTCTTGTCGATGACTCCGGATTCGGTCATTTCGATGTAAAGGTCGGTGCCCTCTCGGGTCCGTTCGCCGACGCCACAGAAAGCGGACAGTCCGCCGTGCTCCTGGGCGATGTTGTGAATCAGTTCCTGGATCAGAACGGTTTTGCCGACTCCGGCACCACCGAACAGACCGATCTTGCCGCCCTTGGCGTAAGGAGCGAGCAGGTCGACGACCTTGATTCCGGTTTCCAGGATTTCCTGGGTCGGGGTCAGGTCGGTCGCGTCCGGGGACGGACGATGGATCGGCCAGCGCTCAACGTCGTCGGGCAGCGGGTCGCCACCGTCGATCGGCTCACCGAGAAGGTTGAAAATACGGCCCAGCGTGACGTCTCCCACGGGAACGGTGATCGGTCCGCCGGAGTCGACTACGCGGTCGCCGCGCTGAAGTCCGTCAGTTGCGTCCATGGCGACCGTGCGGACACGGTCGTCGCCGAGGTGCTGCTGAACTTCGCAGACGACACTCATCGCTTCACGGGCATCTGACTTGTCGACTTCGATGGTCAGTGCCGAGAAGATCTCGGGCAGCTGATCGGGGAAGACGACGTCGACCACGACGCCGGTGATCTCTTCGATTCGTCCTGTGTTCTTACCGTTGTTCTCTGACATATCTCCAGTTTCCAGTTTCGAGCTTTGGCGTCCGTCTAGCCGAGCGCTTCCGCGCCACCGACGACTTCCAGAATTTCCTGCGTGATCTCCGCCTGCCTGACCCGGTTCATTTCCAGGGTGAGGTCGTCGATCATCGTTTCAGCGTTGTCTGCGGCACTACGCATGGCGGTCATGCGGGCGCCAAGTTCGGAAGCTGCCGATTCGAGCAGCATCCGGTAGAGCGAAGTGTTGATGTAATCCGGCACGAGTCGGGCCATGAGTTCTTCCGGCTCCGGCTCGTATTCCCATGATGAACGGGAGTGCGCTTTGGCCAGATCGCCTTCGAGTTCAGCTTCCTGTTCGTCTTCTGATCCTTCACCGACAACGCCTGCTTCCTGAACCGGCAGCAGAGTCTGGACATAGACGTGCTGGGTCAGTGGTGAGACGTAACGGTTGTAAATCACTTCAACCTTGTCAATCTCTTTGTCGATGTAGGCCGCGGTCAGAGCTTCGCCGATGTCACGGGCGTTCGTGAACGCCGGACGGTCGGTGAACCCGGTCCAGGAATCGACGACTGTGAGCTTCCGGAACGTAAGCGCCCCGGCACCACGACGACCAACTACGTAGAAGACGACTTCTTTGCCTTCTGCGGTTGCCTTCTCGCGCAGCTCGAGAGCTTCACGAATGATGTTGGCGTTGAAAGCGCCGGCCAGGCCGCGGTCGCCTGTAACCAGGACGATCGCGAGAGTCTGGACATCTTCGCGCTGGGCGAGGATCGGCAGGTGGGTCAGGCTTCCTGCCCCTTCGGCCGCACGCTGAGTCAGGCTGCGCCGGGCCTGTGCGTAGGGCCTCAGCAGAGCGATGCGGTTCTCTGCCTTCCGCAGCCGTGCGGCAGCCACAGCCTCCATCGCCCGCGTGATCTGGCGGATGTTCTTGACGCTGGAGATCTG
>JBAWHK010000045.1:0-2961 GCA_049593795.1 Solirubrobacterales bacterium | reverse complement strand
GTCAGGAGCTCACTGATGACTTCGGCCGATACGAGGGGCACATCGCCTGAAAGCACGAGCACCTCTGACGATTCACGCACGATGTCCATCGCTGCCCGCACCGCCCCGCCGGTGCCATCGGACTGGTGCTGCACAATGGTTTCGACATCGTCCGGCAAGTGTTCACCGAGGTCACGGTTCGGCGAAACGATCACCGCGACCCGGTCGACCCCGGCGCTTCGTGCAGCCAGGATCGGCCAGGCGATCATCACCCGTCCGCAGACCGGATGGAGGGCCTTGGGCAGGGAAGAACGCATGCGGGTGCCTTCACCCGCGGCCATGATCAGTGCGGTGGTGGTACTACCGGTCAAACGATGCTCCTTGAATCAGGATTCTTTGCCGAGCTGCTTCGCACTGCTGCCGAGCATGACCAGGGTCATGCCAGCGAAAATGAAATCGATGCCGAGCAACAGGCCGATTGCCCAGTCCTTGGCGTTGTTGAAGTCGGCGATGATGATCAGGCCGATGATCAGGGAAAGAATGGCGCTGACGGCAAGCCATCCCGCCCCGTTTTCACCCCGGTTGGCTCCGGCGACGACCAGTTTCATGAGTCCGATGAAAACGAAGTAGATACCGAGGATCGCAGTCAGGAAGCCGACGCTGCCGTCGGTGTTGAGCAGCAGGATCAGGCCGGCGATCAAAGCGACAAGCGACCACAGGATCCGGACGATCGTGCCGCCGACTTCGTGGATGGTGAAGGCCGATCCGAAGATGAAGACGGCGGCGATCACCATCATCCAGCCGGCGAACTTCACCACGGCCAGTGATGCGAAGAGGGGGAACAGGATTGCCACGGCCCCAAGGACGATCAGCAGAATGCCAATCCCCTTGAACCACCCACTGCTTGCGGACAACTCGGCGCGTACTTCGCTATCGGATTCCATGCGCACACAATAACCGCGCGGGCGGCTACCGCGGTTGCGGCCGGACCCCTGAATCCTCGCGTCCAAGATAGAGTTCGCGGTCCTTCCGGGGTGGGGTAACCGGCTAACCCACCGGGTTTTGGTCCCGGTAATGAAGGTTCGAGTCCTTCCCCCGGAGTTAGCGCCGCCTCCCGCGGTGATGTACCCGTGTGTTTAGCGTTTGATCCGACCGGGAAGGTCCCTCGTAGATCGGTTACGTCCGCGCGGCAAATCAAAGGGAGAGACGCATGAGAAAGATTGTGGTTGTTCTGGCGGCAGTGACCGGCCTGCTCTGTGCCCCCGCCGCCAATGCCTCGATCCCGGATGTTTTCGACGGCGCCGTCAGCTGCGATCTGAAAACGGCGCCACTACTGCCCGGGCAACCCGACTACAGCGGCCAGCGCTGGTGCGGAACCGGAAACTCGAACCCGATTACCCGCAGCACCGTCAAGACCTGGGACGGCGTCCCGATTGACGTGAACGTCGCTTTCCCGCCCGCCCCGGACGTCGGACCCGACGGGAACTTTCCGCTGATGATGATCTTTCACGGCTACAGCCAGACCAAGATCACCTTCGAAAACATGCAGCGCTGGCTGAACCGCGGCTACGCGGTGTTCTCGATGACTGACCGCGGCTTCGCCGAGTCCTGCGGCAGCCCGACCGCGAAGCTCGCTGATCCAGCCGGCTGTGCCGAAGGTTTCGTCCGGCTGCTCGATACCCGCTACGAAGTCCGTGACGCCCAGCTCTTTGCCGGCATGCTCGCCGACGACGACCTCGTCCGCCCGAAACGGATCGCCGCCACAGGCGGGTCCTATGGCGGCGGCCTCTCGATGGCCCTCGCCGCCCTCAGGAACCGGACGATGATGCCCGACGGAAACCTCGTTCCCTGGCAGAGCCCGGACGGCCTGGACATGGAACTGGCCGTGGCGATCCCCAGCATCCCGTGGACCGACCTCGCCTACTCCCTGGTGCCGAACGGTGGAACGCTCGATTACCTGAAGGACGCTTCCTACTACGGCCGGTTCGGGGTGATGAAGGAATCCTGGGTGAACGCGCTGTACCTGCTCGGCCTGACCGTGGGCCAGGGAACCTATGCGCTGCCGGGCCAGTCCGACTCAGCAGATCTGACCGGATGGAAAACCCTGCTTGATGCCGGTGAGCCTTATGACGGCAACCCGACTGCCCAGGCGATCCTCGACAACATCACGGCTTACCACTCGTCCTATTACATCGATCATTCGATCGCGCCGGCACCGGTCCATATTTCTTCCGGCTTCACCGATGACCTCTTCCCGGTAGATGAAGCAACCCGTTTTTACAACCGCACCCGGGCCCAGTACCCGGACAGCCCGATCGGGCTGTTCTTCAACCCGAACAGCGGACACATGCGCGGCATGAACAAAGCCGATGTCACCGAAGCCCAGCACGCAATCGAAAACCGGTGGGTCGACCATTACCTGAAGGACGAAGGCAGCAGGCCACCCTCCAACGTCACTACCTACAACCAGACCTGCCCGGCCAACGCTTCGGCCGGACCGCCGAACACGGCCGAAACCTGGGCATCGATCGCTCCCGGCGAAATCCGCCTGAGCGACACCGGTGGCGCCCAGGTCGTCGGGGCAAACAGTGGTGACCCGATCAACGGTGGCATCTTCAACCCGGTCCCGACCGGGATGGCCTGCTCCGGCGGCAGCTCCGCCGAAGAACCAGGGTCGGCCAACTGGGAGCTGCCCGCCGCACCAGCCGGCGGTTACACGATCCTCGGTGCCCCGACCGTGGTTGCCGGAATCGAACAGGCGGGCGACACCTCCCAGCTGGCAGCGAGGCTGGTTGACATCGGCCCCGGTTCAATGACCAAAACCCTGATCGCCCGCGGCCTGTGGCGTCCGGCCGGCAGCGGCCCTCAGGTTTTCCAGCTTCACGCCAACGGCTGGAAAGTCGAAGCAGGCCATGTCGTTCGGCTTGAACTGCTGGCCAAGGATGCCTCGCTTCCGGCTGGCGGGATCGCCAACTACGGGCG
>JBAWHK010000044.1:0-8141 GCA_049593795.1 Solirubrobacterales bacterium | reverse complement strand
GGTCCAGTCGGCTCCAGGTCTCGGGCCTGGGCGTCGCTGTACCGACGACAAGCAGGGATCCGTTCGTTTCCGCCCTGTGGCGGGCGACTTCCCGGGCGTCATATCGCGGGTCGCTTTCCTGCTTGTAGGACGGATCATGTTCTTCGTCGATCACAATCAGGCCGAGGTTTTCGACCGGGGCGAATATCGCTGAGCGTGGCCCCACACAAACCGTTGCTTCTCCGCTGCGCAGACGTTGCCATTCGTCGTAGCGCTGACCGGCGCTGAGCGCCGAATGAAGCACCGCGACCCGGTCGCCCAGACGCGCTTGGAAACGGCCGACCGCCTGCGGGGTGAGACCGATTTCGGGGACCAGGACGATCGCCGTCTGACCGCGGACCAGGACCTGCTCGACGAGCGCGAGGTACACCTCGGTTTTGCCGGACCCGGTTACCCCGGCCAGCAGGGTTTCGGTGGTGGTTTCGGAGTCGAGTTGGGTGGCGAAAGCGGCGACTGCTGCCGTCTGGTCGGCGGTGAGTTCCGGGGCTTCGGTCGCGGCAGATCCGACCACGCTGCCTGCCGGCCGGCGGCGCACCCTGATTTCTTCCCGTTCGATCAGGCCTCGATCCGCCAGCCGCATGAGTGTGGAGCTGTCAGCCCCAGTCCTTTCGGAAAGGTTCTTGCCGGTCATTTCACCTTCAAGCAACGACGTGAGAACCAGCTTCTGGCGTGACCCGAGCCGCTGTTCGCCGGTCAGGGCTTCACGACCGGCCCCGGTCAGACGGTTGATTTTTTCGACTTTCGCCCTGGTCCGCTCGCCGCCGGTACCGGTTCCGGGCGGCAGCATCAACCCGAGGGCCCGGGCCGGTGTTGAGCAGTACTCGCGGGCAATCCAGAGTCCGAGGTCGACCAGTTCGGGCGTGGTGCCGCTGCCGAGGACCTTTACCGGTTCGGCAAGCCGGTCGGCGGCGATTTCAGTTTCGGTGGCAAGTTCGACCACTACCCCGGTCAGTCGGCGCGGGCCGAACGGAACCTGGAGCACGTCCCCCACCCCGATCTCGCCCAGCCGTTCCGGAATCGAGTAGTCGAATGGCCCCCGCAAGGCGCGGGCCGTCGTCAGCGGCTCAACTCGCGCGATGGACACCGGTCCAAGTTACGGTGAACGGCGGACGAATGACCTCGTGCTTCCCACAACGTCACCGGGCTCGAATAAGCTGCCCGGCATGAGCTTCACACCCAGCCCCGGCGAACAGATCATTTTTCAGGGACACCCGTCATGGCGGGCCCTTCTGGCCTTCTACCTCAAGGGCATAGCGATTGCCCTTGTCCTCGGGGTCCTGGTCCAGCTGATCTGGAGTTCCGCTGTCTTGACTTTCGTGGTGGTTCTGGCCGCCATCGGGATCGACATCCTGGTCGGTTTCATCAAACGAATGGCGACCGTTTACACGATCACCAACCGTCGCCTGAACATCAAACGCGGCATTTTCGCCAGGGACATTCAGGAAACCCGGCTTGAACGGGTCCAGAACGTCAATTACCGCCAGGGTGTTTTCCAGCGCCTGCTTCAGGTCGGCGATGTCGACTTCGACACCGCTTCATCGGACAGTGAAAACGAGTTTGTCTTCAACGGTGTGGCCAACCCGCAGGAAGTAGTGACCGAGGTCGACAAAGCAACGTCGGCCATGAGCGCCGGTTCTCACGGCCTCGGCGAGCCCAGCGGCCAGTACTAGCCTTCCAGCCGGCCGAGCCGGCCCGACTGCGAATCCGGTGCAGACTCGGCAACCCGGAGCTCCGGGTCGACTTCACCGCAAAACTCACGGCAATCCCGACCCGGAATCTGCTGGCCCTGGCCCCCTGAAACCACCGGGTCGACTTCACCGCGGTCCGGGCGGCAAAACCGACCCGGAATCCACCCGCCCGCTGAATCTCTGACCACGCGCCAACCCGACGCGCGGTAGCATCCAACCCGTGACCGACACCCTCGCTTCCCAGAGTCCTGACCAGCTTTCGATCAATACGATTCGGACCCTCTCGATCGATGCGATCGACAAGGCGAATTCGGGTCATCCGGGGACGGCAATGGCGCTCGCCCCGCTGGCCCTGAAAATGTGGCAGGAATACCTGCGTTATGACCCGGCCGATCCGCATTGGCCCAACCGTGACCGTTTCATCCTTTCTGCCGGTCACGCCTCGATGCTCATCTACTCGATGATCCACCTCGCACAGGTGAAACGGGTCGACCATGACGGCAATGTCACTGATACGCCTTCGATCAGCCTCGAAGACATCAAGAACTTCCGTCAGCTCGGGTCCACCACCCCGGGCCACCCCGAGTCACACATCACCACCGGCATCGAAACGACCACCGGCCCGCTCGGCCAGGGCGTCGCCACTTCAGTCGGCATGGCCATCGCCGGACTGTTCAAGAAAGCCGAGTACGGCGAAGAAATCTTCGATTACGACGTCTACACGATCTGTGGAGACGGCGACATCATGGAAGGCGTTTCCCATGAGGCCGCTTCACTCGCCGGCCACCAGAAACTCCACAACCTTCTCTGGGTCTACGACGCCAACCGGATCACGATCGACGGCAGCACCGACCTCGCATTCACCGAAGACGTGGAGAAGCGCTTCGAGGCCTACGAATGGAACGTCCATCATGTGATGGACGCGAATGACCTCGACGAAATCGGCGCGGCACTCGACAAGTTCAAGGCCGAAAAGGAAAAGCCGACCCTGATCCTGATTCACAGCCACATCGGCTACGGGTCGCCGAACAGGGTTGACACCGCAGACGTCCACGGCAATCCCCTCGGAGCCGAAGAGACCAAGCTGACCAAAGAGGCTTACGGCTGGCCGGACGACGCCCACTTCCTCGTTCCGGACGGCGTCTATGAACACTTCTCGGATGGTGTCGGGGCCCGTGGCGCCGAACTGAGTGCCGCCTGGAGGGAACGTTTCGGCGCTGCCTCCGAAGAAACCCGCGACGCGATCAACCTGATGCTGAGCGGCAACCTGCCGGACGGCTGGAGCACCGACATCCCCACCTTCGAAGCCGGTAAAGAGGTAGCCACCCGTTCCGCTTCGCAGAAGGTCCTGAACGCGATCGCCCCGAAGGTCCCGTGGATGCTCAGCGGATCAGCCGATCTGACCGGTTCCGCCTCAAGCGGTCTCGAACCGGATGTGTCCGGTGTTTTCGAACCGGGCAACCGCTCCGGGCACGGAATCCATCTCGGAGTGCGTGAGCACGAGTCCGCAGCGATGTCGAATGGCATGGCACTCAGCCACCTGCGTCCGATCTGGTCGACTTATCTGATCTTCTCCGACTACGCACGTCCGGCGATCCGCCTTTCGGCCCTGATGGAGCAGCCGGTTGTTCACTGGCTCACCCATGATTCGATCGGCCTCGGCGAAGACGGTCCGACCCACCAGCCGGTCGAGCAGCTTGCTTCATTGCGCGCGATCCCGCAACTGGACACGATCCGTCCGGCCGACGCGAACGAAGTCGCGGAAGCGTGGCGGGTAATCATGGCCAAGAAGGACGAGCCGACTGCCCTGGTCATGACCCGCCAGAAGATCCCGGTGCTCGACCGTGAAAAGTACGCCCCGGCGTCCGGCCTGGCCAAGGGTGGCTACGTTCTCGCCGAAGGCAACGGCAAAGCTGAAGTGATCCTCATCGCCACCGGAAGCGAAGTCCACCTTGCCGTTGAAGCTCACGAAATGCTCCTGATCGAGGGAATCAACTCCCGGGTGGTCAGCCTGCCTTCCTGGCACCTGTTCGAACAGCAGACCCAGGAATACCGGGATTCGGTCCTGCCCCCCGACATCACCAACCGGGTAGCGATCGAACAGGCCTCGACCATGGGCTGGGAACGTTACGTCGGCGATAGCGGCCATGTGATCGGCATGACCACCTTCGGCGCTTCGGGGCCCTTCCCGGACCTGGCCAAGCATTTCGGCTTCACGCCGGATGCGGTGGTGGAAGCCGCCAGAGCCCAGATCGCGGCCAACGCCTGAGCCGATGAGTGCGCTCCGAGAGACCCCGGCATGGAGGGCTCTCGAGAGCCACCATTCCAAAATTGAAAGCCTTCATCTGCGCGACCTGTTCGCGGATGATCCTGAGCGCGGCAGCACCCTTGTTTCCGAGGGCGCGAACCTCTACTTCGACTATTCGAAGAACCGGATAACCGGCGATACCCTGCCGCTGCTGGTCGACCTGGCCGAAGAGTCAGGGATGCCTGCCCGCCGTGACGCCATGTTCAACGGCGAGCACATCAATGGCTCGGAGGACCGCGCCGTGCTCCATGTGGCCCTGCGCATGCCCCGCAGCCGGTCGCTGATAGTTGATGGCACCGACGTGGTCCGCGCGGTCCACGAAGTGCTTGACCGCATGGCGTCATTCTCGGAAGAGATCCGCTCGGGACGCTGGCTTGGCCATACCGGCAAGCCGATCCGGAATGTGATCAACATCGGCATCGGCGGATCGGACCTCGGTCCGGTCATGGCGTACGAAGCACTGAAGGATTATTCGCGCCGGGACCTGGATTTCCGTTTCGTTTCCAACGTTGACGGCACCGACTTCTTCGAAGCTACCCGGGACCTTGATCCTGAAGAAACCCTGTTCATCGTTTCCTCCAAAACCTTCACCACGCTCGAGACGATGACCAATGCGAAAACGGCCAGGGACTGGTCGCTGGCCGCCTTCGACGGCGATGAATCCGCCGTCGCGAAACACTTCGTCGCTGTATCGACCAACGCTGACGGCGTATCCGAATTCGGGATCGACACTGAAAACATGTTCGGGTTCTGGGAATGGGTCGGTGGCCGCTACTCGATGGATTCGGCGATTGGCCTTTCCACCATGCTGGCGATCGGCCCCGACCGCTTTTCCGAACTGCTGGCCGGCTTCCACGAGATGGACGAACATTTCCTGTCCACCCGACTTGATCTGAACCTGCCGGTCATACACGGGCTGCTGGCGGTCTGGTACCGAAATTTCTTCGATACGTCGACCCAGGCGGTCCTGCCGTACAGCGAATATCTGCACCGGTTCCCGGCTTACCTGCAGCAGTTGACAATGGAATCAAACGGCAAGAGCGTCACCCTGGCCGGCGAACCGGTCGACTATTCGACCGGCGCCGTCTTCTGGGGCGAACCCGGCACCAACGGACAGCATTCCTTCTACCAGCTGATTCATCAGGGCACCCAGTTGATCCCCTGCGATTTCATCGGGTTCAACCATTCGTTGAATCCCCTGGGCAACCATCAGGACCTCCTGATCTCGAATGTGTTCGCGCAGGCCGAGGCGCTCGCTTTCGGCAAGACGAAAGAGCAGCTCCAGGCTGAGGGTGTAGCCGAAAGCCTGATTCCGCATAAGACTTTCAGCGGCAACCGTCCGACAAACACCCTGATGGTTGACCGGTTGACCCCCCACTCGCTCGGTTCGATGGTCGCCTTTTACGAACACTCGGTTTTCACCCAGGGAGCGATCTGGGGAATCGATTCATTCGACCAGTGGGGAGTTGAACTCGGCAAGGCTCTCGCCCAGAAGATCATTCCGGAGCTTGAGTCGGAGTCCGCGCCCGAACTCACTCATGACAGCTCCACCAACGCCCTGATTCGCCGCTACCGCGACGCCCAGGACCGGGCGTGAACGTAGAAGCCGTGTCCGCCGGAGAAACGGCAGCAAACCCCTCGATAAAAGCGATCCTCTTCGACATCGATGGCACCCTGCTGACCACTGGTGGCGCCGGCGCAACAGCCTGGAGCAAGAGTTTCCAGGACGTTCATGGTGTGCCGGTTGACATCGAGACTGTCACCGAGTCCGGCATGACCGATTCCGAAGTCGCAAGCGCATCCCTGAGATCGATTCTCGGCCGCGAGCCGCTGCCGGAAGAGATCGCTGCGGTCACCCGGCTCTATCTCGAATATCTGCCTGAAGCGGTTGAGGAATCTACCCGCTATCGCCTGGCCCCCGGCATCGTCGAATGTCTCGAACGTCTCGTCGAATCCGGGTATCTGCTCGGTTTGACCACGGGCAACATTGAACCCGCTGCCCGCATCAAACTCGAGCGCGGAAACCTGAACCGCTTCTTCAGCTTCGGTGGCTTTGGCTCGGACTCGAACATCCGCTCGGAGCTCACTTTGCGCGGAGTCGAAAGGGGTATCGATGCGTCGAATGGCGAGTTCGAACTCCAAGATTTCATCGCGATCGGTGATACCCCCAGGGACGTCGAGGCTGGCCATACGATCGGTATCCGGGTCGTTGGTGTCGCCACCGGCCATTTTCCGACAGCAGAACTTGAATCAGCTGGTGCCGACTGGGTTCTGGAATCTGTGGAGAACGGCTTTCCGGTCTGATCCGCTCACCGGATTATCTTGACCGCAGTTCCCAGGGAAAGGGCCGCCATCTGCACCACCCTCGCGTTGTTCATTCGCACGCAGCCATGTGACCTCGCACTACCGAGCGGGTCCAGCAGGCTGGCTCCGTCACGCCCGTGAAGGGCAACCAGGCCAGGCCCTCCGTCATAACGTCTCAGCACCTCGGAATAGGCGGTGAGCGGTATGGCCCAAGGACCGATGAAACCATCGGGGTTGGCCTGACGCACCCGGTCATTGATCGCGAAGAGCCCCAATGGCGTCGGCGTGCCGGGCGCTCCGACCACGATCCTGAACCGTGAAATAACACCCTTCTTGCCATATACCCGGACCTGACGCCGGGATCTGTCAATCAGGACGAACCGGTTCGAATGAATCAGCCGGACACGATCCCGTGGAATCCATCCTTCGGCCCGGTTCGGCCTGATCGGCAGGCGAACCTTGAGCCATACTTCGCCACGCACAGTTCTGGAACCGAGCACCATCAGCCGTTGGGATGAACTTGACCATTTGGTTCGTGTTCTGGCACGCCACACCACCCCGGACTTTCCCGGTTTCCGGCGCACCTGTGTGTCGATCAGGATCCGGGCTGTGTAGGTGCCCTTTTTCCGTGACGGTCGCGGCACTGTATCTCCGGGCATGGACTTCACCCGGAGGCCCAGCTCAGGCGATGACGTACCTTGCGGGATGGCAGCGACGGCCGGTGGGACCGTCGCCAGCATCATCATGAAGCAGGCCACCACGATTGACCTTCTGGCGAGTTGCCAGCACATTTTGCGACCGCCTCATCAACCGGTGACCCGGGTGACCCGGCCCGTCGTCTCAACCGGCGCTGCCTTTACGGTCACTGTCTTGGTCGCCTTCTTCCCGCCCGCGGTCACGACGTTCTTCAGCTTGTCGCCGGCCTTGGCGTCCTGGTCGACCTTTGACCTGTAGGAGAACGTCTTCCACTTCTTGGAGTACGGAAGGCGCTTTACCTTCCAGCAGAGTTTGCCGTCCTCGAAGAAGGCGTCGTTTCCTTTGCTGACGATCGTCATCTTCGGTGGCAGCTTGTCGCATATCTTCACGTTGAGTGCGACCGTCTTTTTCGTGGTGTTCCGGATCCAGATCTTGTAGCGGACCACGTCTCCGGGGAACACCTTCTTTTTGTTGGCCGTCTTCTTCAGCTTGATATTTGGCTTCGGACAATCCGACAGCGCCCTGTTCTTGGTTCGCTTGCCCTTTACGGGACTCGCGACCGGACAGACGATTTCGCATACAACCGTTGCCTGCCCGCTTGCGGCAGGAGCGTTGGTTGAGGATGCCGTGGCGGTGTTGTCGTAGGTTCCGCACTTCTGGTTGGTGGTGGCGGCGCTCACCGTGACCGTGACTGAAGCGCCAGCGGCCAAGTCGCCGAACTGACAGTTGAGCGTAGTACCGGTGATCTGGCAGGGCGCCCCTGCCGGCTGCGCGTCGATGCTCCAGGCCCCTGAGACATTGTTCGGCAGCGGATCGTTGAGCGTTACCACCTTTGCGACTCCCGGGCCGGCGTTCGTAACCTGGATGGTGAATTCGGCCTTGTCGCCAGCATCGATTGTCCCGTTGCCTGACTTGAGCACCGTGAGGTTCGGCTTCTGGCAGTTGATCGTCGCGTCATCCGTGGCGTCGGGCGCATTGGTTGCCGCTGCGGTTGCGGTATTGACGAGAGTGGCGCAGGCTTCGAAGGCAGTCGGCGCCGTGACCGTGACTTCGACTGAACCCTGGGCCGCGAGGTCGCCAAATGCGCAGTTGAGCGTGTTCGCGGT
>JBAWHK010000043.1:0-2298 GCA_049593795.1 Solirubrobacterales bacterium | reverse complement strand
CGTCACTGTCGTTCGCCTCGAAGAGCGCCCCCGGTTCGGAAACCTCAACGTGACTTACAAGCCTTCACGCCAGGCGACGGCGATGGTGGTCCTGCCGGGCGGTGGAATCCTGGTGGGAGCCTCTGACAGTCGTGCGCTCCAGGCAGGGGCGATCCTGAAGTTGCGATCGAACGGCAAACTGCAGCGCCGTTTCGCCAAACACGGGGTGCGCTACACGGGCGGCCTCTTGCCCGAGGCAATGACGGTGGATCGCTGTAACAGGACTTTCGTATCCGGTCCGCACCACCGGGGATACCGCACCCAGTCACACTTCGGCGTGGCCAGGTTCACCGCCGGAGGTAACGCCGACAAACGATTCCGCCGGGGCAAAACACTGCTTCCTTTCGGGCGGAAGTCAGCATCCCGCGCAGCCGCCTCAACTCTCAGCGGCAATGGGGTGGTGGTGGCCGGGTCCCGGGAGCGGACCGTGACCAATGACGATTTCGCCCTGGCCAAATTCAGGGCCGGCAAGAACTGCCGGTGACCTAGGCGGATGCCTTGCGGCGGTTCCAGGGCATCCTGACCTTTCGCTTGTCCTTCAGAATCCGCTGGGCTGCATTGTGGCCGGAGGCGGCAGTCACTCCACCACCCGGGTGGGTTCCGGCCCCGCACAGGTAGAGGCCGCCAACCGGAGTGGCGTACTGGGCCATGTCCGGGGTCGGTCGCATGAACGCCATCTGGTTGAGGCCCTGTTCGCCCTGGAATATTGAGCCTCCCTGCAGGCCGAAGATACGTTCGAGGTCCGGTGGGGCCAGTACCTCGTGCTGATCGACCGATGCGGCGAAGTTCGGCGCGAAATGGTTCAGCTGGTCGATGCAGGTCTGGCCATAACGCTCACGGTCCCCGTCTTTCCATTCGGATTCTGCGGAAGGGCCGAACTGGGTGAACATGGTCATGATCAGACGGTCGTCGTCGGTCAGGCTGTCGTCTCCGGTTGATGGCAGTTCGGCTTCGACATAGGGGTGCGCGGCCGGCCGGCCCTGAAGAGCGTCCTGCCAGGAGGCTTCGAGATAGTCGATCGACGGACAGATGTTCACGCCGGCACTCAGCAGAAGTTTCTGTTCCTCGGGTGTGACGTTGGCGTATTGCGGTGCTTCGTTCAGCACCAGGTTCACTTTCACCGAGCCGCCGCGGGTGCGATAGCGCTCCATGTCGGTGCGCACGTGATCGGGGAAGTTTTCGCCGCCGACCAGATCCAGCACAGTTGATTTGGGGTGGGCGCCGGAAGCGACAATCGGGGCGTTTATCTCCTGGCCTCCGGCCAGGGTCACTCCGGTCACTTCACCGTTCTTCACGTTGATTTTCGCGACGTCGGCGTCGGTCATTATCGTCGCGCCGTTTGCTTCGGCGGAGCGCGCGATGGCGGTTGAGATCATCCCCATGCCTCCAACCACCTGGCCCCAGACACCGCCGACTCCGTCCATCTCGCCGAGCGCGTGGTGAAGCCGGTTGTAAGCGGTTCCGGGGGTTCGCGGTCCGGCCCAGACGCCGACCACGCCGGTGGAAGCAATCGAGCCTTTCAGGCCGTCGTGCTCGAACCAGTCGTCGAGCAGGTCACCGACCGACATCGTGAAGATCCGGATCAGGTCGTTGACCTGACGCTTGCTCATGCCACCGATCCGGGCGCCTTCGCGCAGAATGCCGGCGATGTCACCGGGTGATTTGGATCCGAGTGCCGGGGGTTCCCTCAGCAGCATCGGACGGACGAACTCGGCGGCACTTTCGAGCAGTTCCTCGAAGGCGGGGTATGCGGCAGCATCTCTGGTCGAGAATTTCGCGATCGACTTAACTGTCTTTTCGACCTCGTTGAAGAAGAAGATCGGGCCGTCCTCGGTCATCGCCGCGTATGCCGGATCGAGCGGGTAGGCCTGATAACCGAAGTCTTTGAGCCGCAGGTCACTGATCACTTTCGCCTGGAGCATGGAGACCACATAGGAGCATCTGGAAACCCGGGCGCCGGGCCATACCTCTTCGGTGACGCAGGCCCCGCCGAGGATCGGCCGGCGTTCCAGGACCAGTGTCTTCATGCCCGCTTTCGCGAGGTAAGCGGCTGTGGTCAGTCCGTTGTGTCCGCCGCCGACCACGATCGCGTCTTAACTCGAAGAAATCGAGCCATTCAGGCTCCGGTCGGTGTGGGCGCCAGCTGTGGGTGTACTCGAGGCCTCCATCGCCGGAATGTACCCCAAAGTGCGATTGACTACAAGGTCAAGTTTTGCCGGGAGGGATTACACTGTTCCCATGACGGGAGAAGAGAAGGAC
>JBAWHK010000042.1:0-11467 GCA_049593795.1 Solirubrobacterales bacterium | reverse complement strand
GCCGTGAACTTCATCGCAAAACCAGATTCGCTATCAATGCGATATTGACTCAGTCGCCTGACGCGGTTCTACACGGATGCGCTGAAGATGGCAGCGGATCGGGCGTGGGTCCATCTGCGTACTCCGGCGGTCCGACCACGGATCAAAGTACTCTCCAGCGGCACTTTTGGGGTGAGGTCCGCTGAGGTCCGATCGTGGGGGGGTCAGGCTTCAGACGCCGAGGCCGCCGGACGTGGAGTTATTGCCGCTGCTGTTGCCACCGTTATTGCACTTGCTGGTGCACGGCTTGAGCTGGCTGATGTCCCTGATCAACAGGCGGTTCTCTTTGCGCCTTCTGATCTGCAGGCCCTTCAGTTCGATTCGCTTGCCACCGACGATCACACCGTCGTAAAGGAGGATCTCCTTGCCCGCCAGGCGGTACTTGCCCTGACGTATGTGGAGCCCGATCCGGGTGGTCTTGCCGGAACCTTTGTGCTTGGTCGGATCAAGGGCACCCGCACCGAGGTTGAAAGCGAAAGAGGTCAGCGCTGTGACCATCGAGGGAGTAACCCGGGCATTACCGATCCGTTCATAAACCTGGTCTTCGGTCGCTTTCAGGTCTTTGCGCAGGAGTTTCAATGCCTGGGCTTCGGAGAGGCAACCCCATTTGCGACGGTCCTTCTTCGTTACCCCTCCGTAATGGAGCAGGTGGCCGTACCCGATCGTGGCGTGCCCGGCCGGATCGTTATAGGGGCAGGAAAGAAAACCTTCGAAGTTCGCGACGAACCGGGTGGTTTTCATGGTGACGGCATCGGCCGGTCCAGCCAGCCCGAAAGGGGTGAGCAGGATGAGGGCGATGAGGATTCCCTGGATTCGGCGCAAGCACAGAAGGCTACAGAGGTGAACCCCGTTGCCTGCCCGAATTGAAACCACGAAAGATTCCTCGCGGCTAAGGAAGTTCTTTTTCTGCTTCCGCCGCAGCGATCGACCGGTCAACTTCAGGGTGGATCGGCTCGCCGTCTTCATCGATCGGATTCTCGAACGGTTCCGGCATCTGGTGGGTGCTGGCCGACTTGCGGGCTTTGTTCAGTTCGAGCACCACGGGAATCACCGAGATCGCAACGACGCCGAGCAGGATGAACTCGATGTAGTCCTGGACGAACTGGATCTGGCCGAGGAAGTAGCCGAGGGTAGTGACGCCCGCTCCCCAGAGAATGCCGCCGATGATGTCGAACGTCAGGAAGGTCCGGTAATCCATCCGCGAAGTACCGGCCATCACTGGCACAAAAGCCCGCACGATCGGCACGAACCTGGCGAGGATGATCGCCCCGGCCCCATGCTTCTCGAAGAAGGCGGCGGTCTGGTCGACGAACTCACGTTTGAAGAACCGGCTGTCGGGACGGTTGAAAAGCGGCGGCCCGAACTTGCGTCCGATCCAGTACCCGCACTGGTCACCGGCTATGGCCGCGATTGGAATCAGGACCACCAGAACCCAGATGTTCGGCAGGACGTCAGTGGTTGCCGAAAGGAGTCCCGCGGTAAAGAGCAGCGAATCGCCCGGCAGGAAGAAGCCGACCATCAGCCCGGATTCCATGAAGACGATCACCAGCAGACCGATCATCGAGAACTTCTTGATCAGGCTTTCGGGGTCGAGCCAGCTGGGGCCGAGGGCCATTGGGAGGTGCGGCAGCAGGTTGAGAAGTGATTCCATCGCCGCGACGGTATAGGACATAACGAAGGTCTTGTCTGGTCGCAGACCTTCGTTGAGGTCTTTATCATTGGCATTGAAGTCGGTCGCACCCCTTAGCGGGGTCAGGGAATCCGGTCAAACTCCGGAACTGGCGCGCAGCGGTAGGGACGTACTGAAGAGCACACAGGCCACTGAGTTAACTCTTGGGAAGGCTGCTTTTTCTAAACGTCTTAGTCCGAAGACCTGCCGGCTTTACGCTCGATATCGGGCGTCCCGAAAACAGTGGCTACGCGAACCGGCCGCCGGAAACAAGGAAGCAAATGACCAAACGAATCATCTCACCCGTACTGGGGCTCGCCCTCGGAACGGCACTGCTGTTCACATTCATGGCCGGACCGGCAAACGCCGCGTCGAAGGTCCCCGTTCAACTGCGTGTTGTCACCTACGAGGGAAAAGTCCTGGCCGACAAAACCATCAAGACCGGTACCTCCAAGGTCAAGACAAGCAGCCAGGCCACCTGTCTCGGTGGAAGTCCGACCAACGGATCGAAGACGATCGAAGGCCCGACCGCACTGGGACTCCTGAATGACGCTTCATCTTCAATCAAGTCGCTGCGCCCGCTTCAGGTATCCAACGCTTTCGACTTCGGCCTCGGCCTTTGTGGCGTCGGTTCATCCGTCGCGCAGAACGAAGAGTGGTGGGTGCTGAAGTACGACCACACGGACTCGTTCGTTGGAGGTGAAGGACAGGTAGTCAAGAAGGGCGGCACTGTTCTCTGGTACCTCGCGAAGAGCTACAACGAAGCGACACCGAACGAACTCTTCCTCAAGGCCCCGGCCAAAGTGAAGAAGAAGAAATCGTTCAAGGTGCGTGTCTTCGAATACAACGGCAAAGGCAAGCGCAAGCCGGTCAAGGGAGCCCGGATCACCGGCACCTCGGCTGCTCTCACCAACGCCAAGGGATACACCAGGGTCAAGCTGAACAGGAAGACGAACCTGCTGGCTCGTTACTCCGGCACGATCCCTTCGAATCGCGCCACGATCAAGATCAAGAAGTAATCAACTCACCCGTTTCAATGAAGTGGGCCACAGTCGCCATCACCCTGATGGCGGCTGTGGCTGTTTTGCCTGGATGCGGCCTGGGTGCCGGATCGCAGGACGGAAAGGTCGAGCTGCTGGTTACGACCGATTACGGCAGCCGGGTTCTGGTCGAGAAGGAAATCGGTGATCTGACCGAATCCGAAACCGCGATGCGGGTCCTCGATGGATCCACCGACATTGAGACCCGGTACAGCGGCGGATTCGTCCAGTCTGTCAACGGCATATCCGGGGGTAACCAGGGAGGACGCAGCCGCGACTGGTTCTACTCGGTCAACGGCATAGTTTCCGAACGAGGATCGGCCGAGTTCGAGGTTGGCGCCGGGGACCTCGTCTGGTGGGACAACCGTGACTGGACCGACGCGATGGAAATCGGTGCGGTGGTGGGTGCTTACCCGGCGCCCCTTGCCACCGGTTACGACGGCACTGTCTGGCCCGTGGTGATCCAGTGCGTAACTGATCCGCAATCCGGTTGTGACCTCGTAAAAGAACAGCTTGCAAGCGCCGGAATCGACGCAACCATGGAAACCGGTGCCGGTTCTTCGTCGGATGACACACTGCGAATCCTGGTTGGCAACTGGGCCGACATGGCCGCCGACAGTGACGCTGGCCGCCTCGCAAAAGATCCATCGGCCAGCGGTGTTTTCGCCAAGTTCGTGAACGAGGGCAGCAAGGACCACCTGCTCGGCCTGGCCCAGGACCTGGGTGATTCCCGTGACTTCGGGCCGGAAGCCGGCCTGGTCGCCGCCGTTCGCAACAACGATGGACCGCCGGTCTGGATCGTCACCGGAGGATCACCGGCAGGTGCGCTCGCAGCAGCTTCGATCCTTACCGCTGCGGATCTGCAACATCGTTATGCGGCCGTCGTTTCCGACGGTCTTGTTTCATCTCTGCCTCTACCCTGAAACTTTCGTCAGCCCATGAACAAGCTATCCCCGATCGCGTATGTTCCCCGCCGAGGCACCCTGCAGACAGGGTCGCTCGCACCGGTCAGCCTTTTTCTGGGGTCCTATCTGGTCATCTGTTTCCTGTCATCGGACCCGATGGTTCTGATCGCGGCCACGGCCGGCGCGGCGATTGCCGGATATGGGTGCCAGGCCGATCGTGCTGTCTGGTTCTCCTTCAAGCTCGGTGCTTTCCTTGCGGTGACCCTGATCGCGGTCAATGCCCTTGTCACCAGTCGCGGCGAAACCGTTCTGGCCAGGCTTGGCGACTGGCCGATCCTGGGCCGGACCGACGTCACCCTCGAAGCGATCGCGGCGGGAGCAGTCATCGGATTGCGGGCGCTCGGAACGATGATTGTCATCGGAGTGTTTTCGGCCTGTGTCGATCCCGACCGCATCCTTCGTGCGGTCCATGGGGTCGCCCGTCGATCAGCCCTGACGGCAACCCTGATTTCACGCCTGGTGCCTCTGGCCGCGACCGATCAGGCCCGGTTGAGTGAAGCGGCCGGGTTGCGTGGCCCCGGGGCCGAACCGGTCGGCAAGGCCGCGATGGTCCACCGGTTGCTGTCGGGATCCCTCGACCGCGCGGTTGATGTCGCCGCAACCCTGGAACTGCGCGGGTACGGGCAATCGAGCGGTCGAACGAAGTTCGCGACTGTTCCTTCACGGTTTGATCTGCGCTTCTGGGCAGTCGGATTGATCCTGATGGCGGCCGCAATAGCCGGACTGGTTTTCCAGGTCGGCGAATTCATCCAGTACCCGGCGGTCGAGTATTCACCTGACATCTACTCGGTGGGACTCGCTTTGCTTTTCCTGGTGGCGGGCTTCACCACATGGCGACCCGGGGGGAGGCGGAATGCCCGGCGTAACTGAAACCGGACAGGTCGAGCGTGGCCTCGAACACCATGCGCTTTCGATCGATCGGCTTACCTACCGGTACACCGGAGCCAGCGAAGCCACCCTCAAGGACGTGTCAATCGATGTGCTTCCCGGTGAGTTCATCGTGCTTGCCGGACGTTCCGGCACCGGCAAAACCTCGCTGCTGAGAGCTGCCTGCGGCTTGATTCCGCATTTTCACGGTGGTGAAATCTCCGGGTCGGCCATGGTTGGCGGGCGCGACACCCGGGAATCCGGGCCGGGTGAATTGGCTGACCTCGTCGGTTACGTAGCCCAGGACCCCGAAACCCAGATCATTTCGACCACTGTCGCCGCCGAACTCGACCTGCCGCTGCGTTTCCGCGGGGATCACCCGGCAGAGCGCGCCAGGGCGGTCGAAGAAGTGGCGCTCGCACTGAACATCCCGCATCTCCTCCAGCGAACCATCACGACGCTTTCGGGCGGTGAAATGCAACGGGTCGCGTTGGCGGTGGCGCTGGTCACCAGGCCACCACTGGTGCTGCTCGACGAACCGACTTCGCAACTTGATCCGGTTGCCGGGGATGAACTGATCTGGCTCCTGCGGCGTCTGAATGAAGAGTGGGGGGTGGCGGTGGTACTCGCGGAGCACCGTCTGGAACGTTGTCTGGCAGCAGCCGACCGCGTGGTCGCGATGGAAGACGGGGCGATCCGTTTCGACGGCGGACCCCGCGACTTCCTGGAATACGCAACCAGCCACGATCCGGCACTCGCTACCCCCGCTGCCCGCATGTTCGCCAGCGCCGGCATCAAACCGCTTCCGGTCGGGGTCAGGGACGCCCGGGCGGTTCTGCGGGCGCGTGGCATCAAACCCGGCTCCCAGCCTGAGCAGGCGCCAGTTGAAAAGGAGGCTCAGGGCCAGGAATCAAGGCCCGCCGGCAAAGGCCTGGCGCTGAACAGCAAAGGGCTCTGGGTTGAACTGGATCCCGGTGAAGGCCCGATTGACGTATTGCGTGGCATCGACCTGAAAATTGAGCCGGGGGAACGGGTCGCCCTGATGGGCCGCAACGGTGCCGGCAAATCAACCTTCCTCAAGTCGGTCGCCGGATTGACAGATCCGGTCAAGGGAAAAGTGAAAGCCCCGGGCGGAATCGCCCTGCTCACCCAGAATCCCGGTGATTACCTCGTTCGGGAACGGGTCGGCGACGAACTGCCCGGTGACACCGGCGAAGCAGCGATGCGGGCGGTCGGGCTTGACGTCAGTCCCGACAGCGATCCACGTGACCTGTCTGGCGGTGAGAGGCAGCGCCTGGCACTCGCGATCGCCCTCGCCGGACGCATGGAAGGAGAAGCGCTGCCGAAACTGGTTGCCCTTGATGAACCCACCCGCGGAATGGATCGGGGGCTGAAGGATGGCCTGACCGAACTGGCGATCAACCTTTCAAGGCGAGGGGCCGCGGTCCTGATCTCAACCCATGACGTTGAGTTTGCCGCCACCTTCGCCGACCGGGTCGTGCTGCTCGGTGACGGCGAACTGATCGCCGACGCCGATACGTCCACAGTCCTGTCCGGTGGCTGGTATTTCGCTACCGAAGTAGCGCGGGTGCTGGACCGGCCTGGAATCGTCAGCGTCGCCGAAGGGGCTGCCTGGCTCACCGAGAACGACGGGACGGACCGGGGACGGTGAGCTGGCAGATCGGGACACTGGTGGTGCTGATGCTCGCCCTTGGCGGCGGCATGCTGTGGTACGAAACTTCGCGGCCGCCCTCACAGATCGTTGCGCTGGTCGCCGTGCTCGCAGCGCTTGCGGTTGCCGGACGGATCGTGCTGGCACCGATCCCGAACGTAGTTGCCACCACCGACATCGTGTTTTTCGCCGGTTTTGCCCTCGGTCCGGCACCCGGATTCGCTGTCGGGGCACTCGGCGGGCTGGTTTCGAACTTCTGGCTGGGCCAGGGAGTGTGGACCCCGTGGCAGATGGTCGGGTGGGGGATGACCGGAGTTGCCGGCGGTGCTTTCTGGCATTTGACCAGGGGCCGGGCGAATCGTTTCACCCTCGCTTTGGCCTGTGGTGCAGCGGGACTGGTCTTCGGGGCGTGGATGAATTTTCAGACAATGGTCAGTTTTGGCGGGGAAATGTCCCTCGACCGGTACCTTGTACTGGAGGCAAGAGCAATTCCATTCGATCTGGCACACATAACCGGCAACGTGATTTTCGCCCTGGTGGCAGGCCCGACCATGGTTGGTGCCCTGCGCCGTTTCCGTGAACGCTTCGAATGGCAGCAGGCAACCTCGGTTGCCGGGGTGCTGCTCGTCGTAGCTGCACTCGGCACTGTCGTGATGGCTCCGGCCCCGGCCACGGCGGCACAGTCCGCCGAGGTGGTCAAAGGTGCCAACTGGCTGAAAGCCCAGCAAAACGATGACGGCGGCTTCGGCTCGATCTCCGGTGAAGATTCTTCCTTGAACATCACGGCCCGCTCGATGATCGCCCTCGCTGCGGCGGACATCAACCCGCTTGACGTGAAAAAGGCCAATGTGTCGCCATACGGGTACCTCGTTTCGCGCAAGAACGACATCGACAGTTCCGCCGATCTCGCGCTCGTGATCCTGGCGCTGCGAACGGTCGGTTCCAATCCCAAGAACTTTGAGGGCCGCAACCTGGTCCAGGCCCTGAACGGTGAAGGCCGCCGGGGCAGTGATTACTCGTACCACAACAAAGTCAACACGGCCGCATTCGCAGCCCTCGCTTTCCAGTCGGCGCAGGCGACCGGACCCCGCGACAACGTCGTCGAATGGCTACGCAGCGCCCAGAACGATGATGGCGGCTGGGGAATTTCCGATGAAGCCAAAAGCGACCCGGACTCGACCGGGGCAACGCTGCAGGCCGTTGGCGGTGACAAAACCGTCCGGCAGGCAATGAGCTATCTGAAGAGCATTCAGAAGAGCAACGGTGGATTTGCGAGCTTCGGAACCGTCAACACGCAATCGACCGGGCTTGTGGTCCAGGGTGCCGTGGCGAACGGCAAAGGCAAAAATTATCCGCACCGGTACGGGCCGTCAGGTCACGCCTATCTGCTCAATCGCCAGCAGGAAGACGGCAGCATGTTCTATGCCGAGGGGCAGAACCAGTCGATCGTGTGGGTTACCGCTGACACGCTTCCCGCCCTTGCCGGCGAGTCACTCCCGGTTTCCGCTCCACCACGGGAACCCAAAGATGATCCCGCCGATGACTCGAATTCCAATGGCGGCGCGACCCCGGGGACCGGTGGTTCAACAACCACTCCGACCTACACACCCGATCTTTCCGGATCGGGAAGCAGTTCATCCAGCAGTAGCCCGACCCCTTCGAGCAGCCCCCCGACGATCTCGGAGCGAAGCGCCGCCGGGGCCAACTCGGGTGGCACCAATCCCGGTGCGGGTAACGACACTGGCGAGAG
Source organism: Solirubrobacterales bacterium (assembly GCA_049593795.1). Taxonomy (GTDB): domain Bacteria; phylum Actinomycetota; class Thermoleophilia; order Solirubrobacterales; family 70-9; genus 67-14. Next base: position 3,465 of record JBAWHK010000042.1, on the reverse strand, counting down.
TGCGGTGCCGCCGGCTGCCGTTGTGCCAGTAGTGCCGGTCGCCCCGCCGAGCGCGGCAGTGCTGGCCGCTTCGGAGGCCGGGTCCAGCCCATCGGCAATCATCGCAACCCTGATCTGCCTGGTCGTGACCGGCGGTCTTGCCGGCGGCACGGTTCTGCTGGCCCGGCGTTTCCAGTGGTAACAGCTTGATTTCGCGAACCGAAGCAATCGAAGCGATCGCCGGTCAGCATTTTGAAGTTGTGGTGATCGGTGGCGGCATCACCGGGGTGGGCGTAGCCCTCGATGCTGCCTCCCGCGGGTACTCGGTCGCCCTTCTGGAAGCCCGTGATTACGCGATCGGAACGTCATCACGTTCTTCAAAGATGGTGCACGGCGGGCTCCGCTATCTCGAAAACTTCGATCTGGGCCTGGTTCGTGAAGCGCTGCTGGAGCGACAGTTGATGGTTGAGCTCGCACCCCATCTTGTCTACCCGACGCCGTTCCTCGTTCCGACCCTGAAGAACGAGAAGCCCGACCGCAAGATCGGGATCGGTCTGAACGCCTATGACGTCCTGGCCGGGGTCGGAGGCAACCGGCCCAAACGGGAATCACGCTGGCGGCGTCGTCCAGGTGAAGCTGAAGGCAGCTGGTCGCCCGATCGCCACCGCACCATCGACCGGGACGAAGCGATCGACCTGGTGCCGATGCTGGCCGACCGCGACCCGGAATCCGCCTATCTCTTCTACGACTGCCAGACCGACGACGTTCGCCTCGTGCTCACCGTGCTCGGCGAAGCCCAGCGTTTCGGGGCGGTCAGCCTGAATGGCGCCGAAGTAACCGAAGTCACCGAGAAGCGCGGCAAAGCGAACGGGGTTGAATTCATCGACGAGGCGTCCGGCGAAAAGATCTTCGTCGGGGCCGACAACGTGGTCAACGCAACCGGGGTCTGGGCGGACCGCATCCGTCCTGGCGAGATCGAGCGCGAAGAGGACGTGCCGAAGATATCTCCAAGCCGCGGGGCCCATCTGCTGTTCGACAGCGACGACCTCGACATGGGCAAAGCTGCCTGTGTGGTTCCGGCGGGCGGAGGCCGGGGAATATTCGCTTTGCCCTGGTACGGGCGAACCCTGGTCGGAACGACCGACGTCGACCATGACGGTGGCATCGATGAGGTGGCGCCACGCGAGGACGACATCGAATACCTGCTCGAAGCCGTAAACGCCTTTTCCGGCAAGAACCTCTCGGCAAGGGACATCGTTGGCGCCTACGCCGGCGTGCGTCCCTTGATCAGCACCGGCGATCCGCGCAAGTCCGTTGATATTTCCCGTCGGGCCGAGTTGTACGAAACTTCGTCCGGAATGCTGACGATCACCGGAGGCAAGCTCACGACGTGGCGCCGAATGGCGAAACAGACGGTCGATCGCCTGGTTGAACGCTCCGGCAGGGAAGCCCACTGCCAGACAGCCGAAATCCCGCTGGGCCTCGAAGTGAACCCGGCCGATCTCGAAGCCCCGGACGGCGTTACTGAAGAAGCGATAACCCAGCTCGCGTTCCGGTACGGACACGGCGCCCGGGGTGTCCTGCGACTGGCTGAAGCCGACCCGGAACTGGCGAAGCCGATCGTTGAAGGCCGACCCGACCTCCTGGCTGAAGTCGTGATCGCAACCGAACTTGAACAGGCGCAGACGATCAGTGATGTCCTGCTGCGCAGAACCCGGCTCGGGCTGACCGCAGCTTCGAGCCTGGATTCGGTCGAATCGGTGAAAGGTGTGGCTGATCTGATGGCGAAATCCCTGGGCTGGACGCAGGCCGAAGTGCGCAAGCAGTCAGAGGCGTGGCTCGACACCGCGAAGGCAGAAGGATTGAACCCGGCGGCCCTGAGCAACCGTTCGTAGAGCCCTCTCCAATAACCTAGGTCAATGACTGACTTTGAATCCAAGAGCCTTGCCCAGCTCCACGAGCTCGCAAGCGATGCGGGAATCGACGGCTTTCGCCGTCTCCGCCGCGAAGACCTGATCGAGAAACTCGACGGCGGCAGCACTGCTTCCAGCCCGGCAGGAGGTGACAGCGATTCGTCCGGCGACAGCCAGGGACGACCTCGCCGCCGCCGCAGCCGTGGTGGACGAGACCGTTCCCGCAACGAAAACGGCGGTGACCGTGAGTCCCGCGGCGGTAGCCGTGAGCCCCGCAGCAAACGGGAACCACGCGGTGAGCGTTCCGAGGAACGCACCGAAGCCGAACCCGAACTGACTGAAGCGACCGGAATCCTCGAGGTCCTTTCCCGCGGAAGCGGATTGCTGAAAGGTGACGGCATCGCTGACGCCGGCATCTATGTTTCTCCCGCCCAGATCCGTCGTTGCCAGCTGCGCAGTGGCGACGAAGTCAACGGACCGGTTCGTCCGGCCCGCCGTGGCGAACGCCGCCCGTCGCTGGTCCGGGTCGAAAAGGTGAATGGCGAACCGCCCCAGGATGAGCGTGGCACCGCCTTTGATGGTCTCACCCCGATCGCCCCGCACCGCCACATTCCGCTGAAAGTGGAAAATGACGATGTTCTGGCCCGCTCCTTCGACCTGCTCGCGCCACTGGCATTCGGCCAGCGGGTGCTGGTTGAAGCTCAGCCGCGTTCCGGACGCACCAGTTTCCTGCGTTCTCTCGCCAAATCGATCGCTGCCGGAACCGAAGAGGGCACTGAAGTGACCGTGCTTCTGGTTGACGAGCGTCCCGAAGAAGTGACTGCGTGGACTCGTGAAGTGCCGAACGTGGAGATCGCCGCCGCCCCGGCCGACCTCGGTGCCCATGAGCAGGTTCGTGTCGCTGAACGTGCCCTGGCCAAGGTCAAGCGTCAGGCCGAATCCGGACTGGATGTCGTGATAATCGTTGACTCCCTTACCCGCCTCGGAAACGCCTATGGCGATGCCGGTTCGGTGAAACCGTTCTTCGGTACCGGACGTGAACTTGAAGAAGAGGGTGCCGGTTCGGTGACCGTCATCGCGACTGCGCTCTGGGGTTCTCCCGGCGATCAGGCCGTGATGGATGCCGTCCACACCACCGAGAACGCCACGATCCGCCTTGATTCCGGACTGGCAGCCGCCGGCGTGAAACCGGCGCTGGACGTAACTTCATGCGCCATCTCGGGTCAGGAAGCTGTACTCAACGAAAACGAGATCGACGCGGTCCGTCGTCTTCGGGCCGAACTGAAGGACATGGAACCGGCACCGGCAGCAGCCCGCCTGGTCGAATTGATCGAAGGCAGCGAGTCGAACGAGGATCTGCTCGGCAAACTGTAGGGCGCGGGAGTGGGGTGTCCGGCAGGGCCACCGGAAGCCCAAAGGTCCGGGTCGACTTTGCCGCGGTGGGGACGGTGAAACCGACCCGGAAGATCGGCCTCGCTCGTCGAAAAGGCGTCCGGGTCGACTTTGCCGCGGTGGGGACGGTGAAACCGACCCGGAGTCCTGCGGCCCTTGGGCTCAGGTTGGTTCGGTCTTG
>JBAWHK010000041.1:0-2598 GCA_049593795.1 Solirubrobacterales bacterium | reverse complement strand
GGCAGCCACGCCGGCCCGGAAATGATGCTGCTGGCCATCAAATCCGACCGGCGGATCGTCGAAGTCCCGGTGAACTACCTGCCGCGGGTCGGCACCTCATCGGTGACCGGCCATCCGGTCCAGGCTGTGATCCTCGGCTTGACAATGATCCGCTTCATCATCGGCACCCGCCTTGGCCGCAATACACGGCCCCCCGCCTGAACTACTTGAGAACCTGGCGGCCGGGCCGCGAGACTTCGATCGTGTAGAGCCGCGCCGGAAGGAAACCGGGCAGATCTTCAACCTCGGTCACGGTGGCCGAGTCCGGCAGCAGGACTGACTGTCCTTCAACCGTGACCTGTTTCACCGACCGGCCGCCCTCTTCCCCGTCTTCGATGTTCGTGATCCGCGGGATAGTCAGCAGGTAAACCTTGCCGCCCTCGGCCACGCGGAAGGCTTCCCGCAATTCCTGCTGGGCCGGGGTCACATCGGTCTGGCCGGGAATGTTCGGCGGTGGACTCTTCGGCAAGCCGATCTCGAAACGCTCCAGGTCGGGATCGAGATAGGCCGCCAACGGGGTCAACGGAACCGGGGTTGCGAGCACCCCGTACATGTCAACCACCACGTCTCCCGGCCCGGCTTCCTCCTCGATCTGGCTGGCTGCCGCCCGGAAGTCAACTACTTCTTTGTTTTCCCCCAGCGCAGTGACCGATGCGACCCCATAGCCACCCAGAACCAGCGTCACCGCGACCGCCGTTACCGCCCCTCCGGGCAAGGTAAGGACAGCTCCCATCGCCAGGGCGAGGCCGTACCAGGAGGCGGCAACGTTGCGGGAACCAAAAATGTCGGTTCCTGCGAGTTGGAGCAGCAACTCGCAGACCGGGGCGGCCAGGGCAATCATCAGGACCAGCAGGAGTCCGGGCGCGATCGGCAGGCGACGGCCGACTTTTTCCTGACCGTCGTTGCGATCAAGCCAGACTTTCCTGACCGCCATGATCAGGGCGACCACAAGGGTTACCGAAACCACGACCAGGACCAGCTTCCCGGGGACGTCCGCGGGGGCCAGATAGTCGCGTCCGATCACCCACTGGATCACGGCGTCCAGTTTGGCACCGAACCCGTCACCCTGGAGTGCCTCGAGTATCGGCTGGCTGGGTGAATCAAGGTCAGCCCGGAGTCCGGGTATCCATGGCAGGTAGAAAACTGCGGCCCCGACACAGGCAATGACCGAAGGTTTCCGGGATTCCGGCCGAAGGAAGAACAGCCAGAGAAACTGGGCGAGCAGGATGAAAACAGCCGTGTAATGGCTGTGCATCGCCAGGCAGCTGAGCACGGCGTAGGCGACCCACCAGCGCGCCTGCCCGGTTTCGTCGGCCTTGAGCATGGTCAGGGTTGAGCCGAGAAGCAGCAGGATCAGAACCGTGTAGCCACGGCCGTTCGCCGAGAAGTAGGTGAGGTAGGGGCTGAGCGCCATCACCGCAGCCCCGACCAGGCCGGCACGCAACCCGACTGTTTTCACGCCAAGCAGGCAGGTAAGCGGGATCGCCGCAATGCCGGCCAGGAGTGAAGGGAGACGGATAAGTTCGGGAGCCGAGCCGAGCTGAACCGCAAACCAGCTGAGGATGAAGCTGAGCGGAGGCGTGATCTCGGCATCACCACGGACCAGTTCGACCGTTCCCCCGAGTCCGTTGTTGGTGACGATCCAGAGCGTGGAAAGTTCATCTCCGGTTACCGGCTCGCCGTACCGGATCAACCGCAGGACTACGCCTGCCAGCGTGATCAGGAACAGCAGCAGGGCCGCTTTGCGACCCGGACCCCAGTCACCCAATGACCGGCCCGACACCACTGGTTTCTAGAACGCGAGCGGAACGTAGATTTCCGGGAAAACCGAAGGGCTGAAGAACCAGCTCTCGATCGCGTAACGAGGTTCGGTCAGACCTTCTTTGCCTCCGGTCTGGTGGAGGTAAAGCTCATCGAAAAGCAAGGCGTCTCCCGGAGCGAACTCGGGGTTGACGATGCCCCGGTCACCGGCTGCTTCTTCGGCCACCGCCTGCGAAACTTGTGACGGGAAGAAAGTGCCTTCGGTTCCGGCAGCCACATGACCTTCGAGGCGGCGCGGCACGAGGTCCATGCCCGGGGCCGGATTGTCACCGCCACAGTTCGAAAGTGAAAGCCAGACGTTCATTGCGCGAATGTCATCGCCCATGAACTTGCCGTCCTGATGCCATGCTCCGACCACATCCGGGGTCGCTTTGCGCAATGTGCATTTGTCCGCGGAAACGGCGGGCCTCTCGCCGAGATATCCCTCGATCACCTGACGCAGCCCGACCGACTCGAAAGAACTGAGCATGTCGTTGAACATCTTCGGTGAATCGGCGGCAAGCACACCGCCGCCCTCCTCGATCCAGTCACGTTTCTGGACCTCATACGGTTCTTCCGGCATCAATTCGTCGTAAAAACCCTCGGAATCTGTCTGATCCGAACCCTTGAGTTCGGTCCGCACCGCAAAAGACTTCTCGATGTCGTTGGCCAGTCCGGTGGCGGTCCCTTGATCCATCAGTCCGCGAACCAGCAGGCAACCGCTGTCGAGGATCGCTGCCCGCAGGATCTCCGGGGTCA
>JBAWHK010000040.1:0-7485 GCA_049593795.1 Solirubrobacterales bacterium | reverse complement strand
TTGAAGAATCCGGTTTGCTGACCGAGCGGCGAATGCAGCAGCAACAGCGCTGGCTGGCTTCGATGATCGAAGAAGCCGTGCTCAACGAGTTCTATCGCCGCGACGGTGTGGCGGCGGCGATAGCGGCGGCAGAGGCCGCTGTGGCAGAAGAGAACCTGACTGTGCCGCAGGCGGCCCTGAAAGTCGTCGAAGCAGCCGGGCTTCCCCTTCCGCGTCCCTGATCCCGGGATGTTTCACAGCTTCCCAGGCCGCTTCAGCATTGGCCTGGGGCACCGAATGCTGCCTGAATCGAAAAGTTTTTCCGGATTCGCGTAATAAACCGGCAGTCACTCCGATAGAGGGTTATACGGGCTCAACGAGCCGACCAATCTGAAGGAGTAACTGAGCATGAATTCGCAGCAAGGAAACAATCTGAAACCAAGCAACTCGGTCTCGCGGGCTGTCAGGGTAATCCTGCTCTGCCTGTTTGCGGCTTTCGGGGCGATGGCGGTCATGGCCAGCCCGGCTTCGGCCGCGAAACAGGCACAGCTTGCTGCCGACATCAATCCCGGCCCCAGTTCTTCGAACGCCGAGAATCCGACCGAGTTCAAGGGCCAGCTCTACTTCGTTGGCCGTGACGGCGTGAACGGAACCGAACTCTGGCGGACCAACGGCACGGAGTTCGAACTCGTTGCCGACATCAATCCCGGCCCCGTTGGTTCCGGCCCGTACAACCTGACCGAAGCTGGCGGTTACCTCTATTTCTCCGCCTCGAGCGAAGGCAGCGGCAGGGAACTGTGGCGAACCGACGGCACCACCACCGAGATGGCGTCCGACGTCTATCCGGGGGCAAACGGCTCTTCGCCGAACGAACTTGTGGCCCTCGGAGATGCGCTGATCTTCACTGCGGACAACGGCGCTACAGGCAAGGAGATCTTCAAGTTTCAGGGCGGAGTTCTCACACTGTTGAAGGACATCGTCCCTGGCAACGGCAGCGGAGGGCCGGGGCAGCTCACCCAGGCCGGTGGCTTCGTCTACTTCCGGGCTGACAATGGCGTCACCGGCAGGGAGCTCTGGCAGACCGACGGCAGCAACACTTTCATCTGGGCCGACATCAATGCGGGCGCCCCGAGTTCCTCCCCGAACGGGCTGACCGAGTTCAAGGGTGAGGTTTACTTCCGCGCCACCGACGGTGTGGGCGGCTACGAGCTCTGGAAAACCACTGGGTTCGGGGTTCAGCTCGTGAAGAACATCAATCCGGGTGCTGACTCGAATCCGGCGAACTTCGCAGCACTCGGCGACTACCTCTACTTCCGTGCCAATGATGGCGTGGTCGGAACCGAACTCTGGCGGACCGATGGTTCCGGTGGCGGAACCACCCTGGTCAGCGACATCAAGCCGGGAGCCGATTCTTCATCGATCGGCCAGTTCTCAGTGATCGGCACCCACCTCTACTTCTCGGCCAATGACGGATTCACCGGCAGTGAACCCTGGAGGACCGACGGCGCAGTCACCCTGCCGGCGGGCGACGTCAATCCGGGCGAAGAGGGCTCATACCCGTATGACTTCACCGAGGTTGACGGTGAGCTCTACTTCGCGGCCGATGATGGACAGCACGGATATGAGCTCTGGACCATGGGTGAAGTGAACCCCGAACTGTTCGCCGACATCCTTCCGGGCAGCGATTCCTCCGACCCGTATGACCCGATCGTCTACGGCGGCGAGATGTACTTCTCAGCCGATGACGGTATCCACGGATGGGAACTGTGGAAGGTCGCTGAAGCGGACAAAGCCGACAGCCTGAAGATAGTCGGCAAGAAACTGCCGCTGAACAAAGCAGGCAAGCTCAAGCTGAAGCTGCGTTGCTCCGGTGAGACAACCTGCGCGGGTAAGGTCACGATCAAAACCAAGCGCAAGTTGCGCACCAAGTCAGGCAAGCGGAAGATCACCCTGGCGGGTTCCGGATTCAAGGTTCCGGCCGGCAAGACCAGGACGGTCAAGCTCAAGGTGAGCAAAGCAACGAAACGCCTGATCCGCAAGAACAAGGCGGCCCGCAAAGTGGTTGCCGTGGCGAAAGTCAAGGATGCGGGCAAGGTTCGCAAGGGAATGAAGATCACCGGCTGAGCCTCCGGCACATAACGACGAACCCAGAGGGGGCCGCCAGCGGCCCCCTCTGTCGTTGCTGGGGATAGTCTCTGGACCGATGATCGGACCAGACGATGTTGAAATGCGGGTTCTCGGATGCCTGATCGAGAAGCAGAAGACCACCCCGGACCAGTACCCGCTCACGCTTAATTCTTTGCGGCTGGCCTGTAACCAGTCGACCAACCGGGACCCGGTCGTCGAATACGACGAAGCGACCGTACGGGCCGCGCTTGGAGAACTTGGCCGGCGACGATGGATCCGCGGGGCTTCCGGTCACACCAGCCGGACCCAGAAATACCGCCAGCTACTCGACACCGAGTTGAAGCTCGACGCTGACCAGATCGCCGTTCTGGCGGTCTTGATGCTGCGTGGTCCGCAAACGCCCGGAGAGCTGAAGCAGCGCGCCGACCGTCTCTTCTCGTTCCACGACCTGGCCGCGATCCACACAACCCTCGACGCCCTGATCTCTCGAGACTTCGTTGAACGACTTCAGCGCCGTCCAGGCCAGAAGGAGGAGCGTTACCGGCAGATACTAGGCGGCGAGATTGATGACGCAGATTCGGCAACGAGCGAACCATCAGAAACGCCTGGTTGGGCGGGGGACGGGGCATCGCGCCCGGAGCCGCCGTCCCGGCGAGGACGTGATGCCCCGTCCTCCGCCTCCTCAACCCCCGAGCCACTTCCGGTTCCGCAGGACACTCCGGAGACTGAACGGATTGAAGAGCTTGAGCGACAGGTGGCTTCGCTTCGTCAAGACCTCGATGCCTTGCGCCAACAGCTGGGTGACTGAGAGTCTTTTCCTGCTTGAAGGCGACCCAGTTTGGGTAGTTTCAGTTGATCGACAAAGAATCAGAATCAGATACAGGTGCCACTGACCGGATGAAAGATCTGGGCCAATCGGTTTTCACGACGCTGAAAGGCACAGCGGCAAAGTTTCAAGATGACGACATGCCCGACCGGGCCGGAGCGCTCACCTATTTCGGTCTGCTGTCGCTGTTTCCCGCCTTGATCGCGCTTGTTTCACTGATCGGCCTTTTCGCTGATCCCCAGTCAACGACCGAAAAGCTGACCGAGATCGTTTCGAACCTCGGGCCGGACACCGCAGTTGATTCGTTCGCGGGCCCGGTTGAAAGCATCACTTCGAACCGTGGTGCTTCAGGGGTTACGTTCGTATTCGGCCTGCTGCTGGCGATCTGGTCGGCTTCGGGATACATCGGTGCTTTCGGTCGCGCCGCGAACGTGGTTTACGACACGTCCGAGGAACGGCCTTTCTGGAAGCTGCGTCCCCAGCAGCTGCTCCTCACCCTGGCGATGCTCCTGATCCTGGCCGTTCTCGCGGTTGGCCTGGTCATGACCGGACCGATCGTCGCGGCAATCGCCGACCCGTTCGGGATCAGCTCGACCGCCCTCGATATCTGGAAGATCGCGAAATGGCCGATCATGGTGATGCTGGTGCTGCTTATGTTTGCCTTGCTCTACCGGTTCTCGCCCGACGTCGACCAGGGGCGATTCCGCTGGACCAGCGTCGGGGCGGTGGTTGCCCTGATCGTCTGGATCCTCGCTTCGGCAGGGTTCACGTTCTATGTCGGAAACTTCGGTTCTTACAACGAGACGTACGGGACCCTGGGCGGTTTCGTTGTCCTGCTGATCTGGTTCTGGATCTCGAATCTCGCTGTTCTTTTCGGCCTGGAACTCAATCGTGAACTCGAACGAAAGAAAAATTTGGAAATGGCGTAACAAACGCGATAGACCTTCGTTAGACAGATAAAGGGCCGCAACCGGCCAAACAACGTCGAAGGAAGTGTTTGAACCATGTGCGCCAAACCCACCCAGGCCAAATCACGACAGATGCGATGGGCAGTCGCTTTCCTGGTTGCCCTGCTCGCGGGATTCAGTTTCGCGGGCAACGCGAGCGCAGAGCAGGAAGTCCAGCTCGTCGATGACATCAACCCGGGGGCCAGCAGCTCTGACGGTGGCAGTCCGATCGAGTTCAACGGCAGGCTCTATTTTTCCGCGAGGGACGCCGAGCATGGTTACGAACTGCGACGGGTCGCGAACCCGGGGACCGGTACCGAACTCATCGCTGACATCAACCCGGGCAAGGATGGTTCGCATCCTTCGTCGATGATGGTAGTCGGCAACTACATGTACTTCCGCGCCAACGATGGAACTTCCGGTGCCGAACTGTGGCGGACGGACGGCAACGTAACCACGATGGTCGCTGACATCCGGCCGGGTAGCGAAAGTTCCTCACCGCAGTGGTTCGAAGCCCTGGGCGACACGCTCATCTTCAGCGCGGATGACGGCGTTGATGGCAGGGAAATCTGGAAGTTCGATGGTGCGGTCGCGAGCCAGATCAAGGACATTGATCTGGGCGGCGACTCATCGTCGCCGAGCGGGTCCAAACGGCTGGGAGATTACGTTTACTTCCGGGCGAACGATGGTGTGAACGGTGCCGAACTCTGGAGGACGGACGGGACGGTAGCGACGCTCTGGAAAGACATCAGGCCAGGCGCAGCTACCCCTAACATCACCCAGTTCCATGAGTTCAAAGGTGCGCTCTATTTTTCCGCGAACGACGGGGTGAATGGAGCTGAACTCTGGAGGACAAATGGTGTCGTTACTGAACTGGCATCTGACATCGCCCCGGGTGCGTCCGATGCCAATCCGAGCAATTTCGAGGAAATGGCCGGACATCTGTATTTCCGGGCAAGCCATCCAGCGATTGGATATGAACTCTGGAGAACTGATGGAGAATGGCCTGTAGCGATGACCAACCTGGTTGCAGACATCAACCCGGGGGTTGACGGATCAACCCCGTCGCACACCACGGAGATTGACGGCCGGATCTACTTCGATGCCGACGATGGCGTGACCGGCCACGAACTCTGGTCCTCGTCCGGTGCCGGCGCCGAACAGGTCTCTGACATCAACCCGGGGGAAGACAACAGCTACCCGTATGAATTCCACAAAGTCGGTGACAAGATCCATTTCGTGGCCGACGACGGCGTCCGTGGCTATGAACCAATGACCGTCGAAGTGGGTGGAGCGGCTCCGTTTACTGATCTCCTCAGTGGCGACGACAGTTCTGACCCGTACGACCACTACCTGTTCAACGACGAGCTGTACTTCTTCGCGACTGATGGACAGCGTGGCTATGAGATCTGGAAGATCGCCGAAGCAGTGCCTGACACCAAAGCCACAATTCGGATTCTCAACAAGAAGCTGAAGGCGAAAAGCAACGGGGTTGCCACCCTGAAGCTGAAGTGTCCTTCGGGCGAAGAGAACGGGCCCTGCTCCGGCCGGGTCAAGGTCAAGACCAAAAAGAAGGTCCGGATCAAAGGCAAGTCCCGCAAGGTGACCCTGGCCAGCGTGAAGTATTCGGTTGGTTCCGGCAAGACCAAGGTGGTCAAGCTGAAGTTCAGCCGGTCGGTGCGTCGCCTGCTCACCGCGAAGCCAAAGGCCCGCAAGGCACTGGTTTCCACCAAGGTGAAAGACCAGGCTGGGAACAGCCGAAACGTGAAGAAATCGATGAAAATCGTGCTATCTGGAGCCAAGCGCAGGTAGCATCGGACTATGGCCGTTCCCGTCCCGGAAAATGCGTTGAGTGACGAATCGTCATCTGACGCTGCTTCCGGGGCGGCAGAACGGGCTCTCGCCCTGGCTGCGGCCGGCGGCGACGGCCAGGCCTTCGCCGACCTGTACGACCGTTATGAACAGCGAATCTTCAACTACTGCCTGCGGATCCTCAACGATCGTCACGAAGCTGAGGATGCCACCCAGGAAGCCTTCCTCAAAGTGCTTCGCCGGCTTCCGGAAATGGAAGGCCGTGACTTTGAGTTCGGTCCTTACCTGTTCACGACCGCCCGCAATTCGAGCTACGACATGATCAAGAAGTCGAACAGAACTGAAGTAATGGACGAAGTTCCTGACACCGGGAGCGGGCATATCCACCGGGATGTAGCCGCCGTTGAAGAGGATCCGGCACGTTCAGCTGAACTCGAGTCTCAGCGGGAGCTCGTCCGGGAAGCCAACGGCCGCTTGCCGGTCAGGCAACGTGAGGTACTGGTGCTGCGTGAGGTCGAAGGGCTGAGTTACGACGAGATCGCGGCAACGATGGAAATGAAGCCGAACGCGGTCGCGCAGTTGATCTCCCGCGCCCGGACCAAGCTGCGCGGGGAGATGCGGCTCGGAGCGGCCTCCGGAATCACTGCCGGATCCGTCGAATGCGAAAAGGCCCTGCCGCTGATGGCTGCCCGGGCTGATGGTGAACTCAACCAGCCGGAACAGCGGATCTGGCTCGAAACTCACATGCTTGGCTGCGAAACCTGTCGCCTTTCCGAAGAAGCGATGGCCGAAGCCGGTATTTCCTACCGGGCCTGGGCGCCGGTGGTTCCCGCCGCCTACATGTTCCGGGACACCCTGGCCAAAGCAGCGACCCTGACCGGATCCGACTGGTCCGGCATCGAACGTCCGGTGCATGGCCCGGCCGCGACTGCGAGCCGGTGGAGTGCGTCTACGCTGGCCGGAATCGGGGCGGGTGCCCTGATGCTGGCGGCCCTGGTGATGGCAGTCCTCGCGAGCCAGACCGGGGATGGCACGGCTGGTTTCTTTCCGCGTGAACCGGCCGCCGAGCAGGTTTCGGCAAAGGAGCCGGTCAAACAGGAGAAGAAGAACCAGAACAGGAAGAAGGAGCGCAAGGCGGCCGCACCAGTGGAAGTGGCTGCCCCGGAAACCGAGGTGGTTGATGTGGCACCGGCAGCTCCGTCGAGTTACGGGTCTGCGGATCCAGGTCCGTCAAGCGGTGGCGGAGGCGGCAAGCCGGACCCGACCCCGCCGGTAGCGAAACCGGAACCGGCACCTCCCGTGGTCAAGCCCGAGCCGACCCCGCCGACTCCCGAACCAGAACCGGATCCTCCGGTCACACCGCCGACCCAGCCGCCGGTAGAACCACCTACCGAGCCGACTCCGGGCACTCCGGGTAAACCGGGGACGACGACCCCGCCGAAGTAAACCGGTCGCTGCTCTAAAGTGGTGCCTGAAGTCGATCGTGCCCCCAGAGCGGGGCCAGGGAATCCGGTCAGAATCCGGAACTGGCGCGCAGCGGTAGGGACTTACGGGACAGCAAAAGTGCCACTGGAAGATGGTTTCCGGGAAGGCTGCTTTCCCAGATGAGTCCAAGTCCGAAGACCTGTCGATTTCGCCCTTTCATGGGCACCGACAATCGTGGCCGCGCGTAACGGCCGCCCGGATGAAGGAAATCTCATGAAGCTTCTCGACCGGATTCAACCTTGGTCAACCACCGGGATCGGCAGCCTGCCTTTCAGCGATCCTGCTTATGCCGCGGGTCACGTCGACCAG
>JBAWHK010000039.1:0-7783 GCA_049593795.1 Solirubrobacterales bacterium | reverse complement strand
TCGCCGAGCACGTCCGCTTTGGCATGAAGCTGGATCTGGCCGGAAACGTCACGCAGATCGATGAATGCCGCTTTGCCGTGACCACGACGCCCGGCGATACGACCGGCAACCCGATGGACCGAATCGGTTTCAGTGCCGGCCTCCAGGCCCTCATGGGCTTCGAGTACCCGGTTGATGTCCTCCCGGCCCTCGAAGCTGTGCGGGAAGGGGTCGATGCCTGCGTCGCGCAGACGTTCGAGCTTCTGCCGCCTTTCGGCCAGCAGGGTGCTGATCTCGGGCTTGTCGTCAGGCTCGGTCATTGGGTCCCGGCTCCAGATTGAACCGGAATCATCGGTTCAGGAAGCTTCGATCTTGGTGATCTTGAACTGCTTCTCGGTGCCCTTGGGCGCCGGAACCTTGACGATCTGGTTGACCGTGCCGCCAATCAGCGCGGAACCGATCGGTGACTCTGACGAAAGCTTGCCTTCAGCCAGGTTGGCTTCGGTTGATCCAACGATCTGGAACTTGCGGGAATCACCGCTGTCCTGATCCTTGATGTGGACGATCGAGCCGAATCCGACCGATCCGGTGTCCTTGCCGCCTTCTTCGACCACAGTCGAACGGCGCAGGCGTTCTTCGAGCTGGCTGATCTGTGCTTCGACCTGTGCCTGCTCGTTCTTGGCGTCGTCATACTCGGCGTTTTCGGAGATATCGCCGAAATCGCGGGCTTCACGAATGCGTTCGGACACCTCGCGACGACGAACCGTCGAGAGATGCTCGATCTCTTCTTCAAGCTTGATAAGACCTTCTGGGGTGATTTCAGACGTGCGACTCACTTGGCATCAACCTCTCTTGGATGGCCGGTGGATACTGCTGCGGCCCTGCAAATAACGCCCTTGACCAGCGACCCGTGGGGTGCCGAAAGGGCAACGGACGCGCGATTATAACGAGCCGTCCGCTGCGGCCATGGACTCGGCAAGGGCAGCGGTGAAACGGGCCGGATCCTCAACCTGCGGATAGTGGCCGATATCGCTGAATCTGCGCACCGGCAGGTCGGGCCTGAGCTCGAGCAGTCCTTCCATCACTTCCGGCACCGCGACCGGGTCTTTCATGCCCCAGATCAGGCGCAGGTCGCCTTCCCAGTTCTTTACCGCTCCGTGCCAGCGGTCGGCGTAGATTTCCCGTTCGTTCATATAAGAAACGAGCTTGTGTCCCAGTCGGTTGCCTTCGTTGTAGGTCAGCAGCGACCAGTTGTCGGACGCGTCGTCGTCACTTACCGGGTGGCCGGAGGAGAAGATCGATGCGAACTGGCGGCGAAAAAACGACTCGTTGGCAAAGCGCGCGGCCAGCGGGCCGAACGGTCCGCGCAGCAGCTTCTGCGCCAGGGTTGGATTTGCCCGTTCGATCAGGATCGAACCGTTGAAAAGCAGCATTCCCGCCAGATCGAATTCGAGTTCATCGGCCAGGTCCCTGGCGAGAAGCTCGGTAGCGACCGAAGTGCCGAGGTCGTGGGCGCAGACATAGACCGGCTCGTCGTTGGCGTACTGCCTGACCAGTTCTTCAGTCAGGTCGGCCTGCCAGGACAATGTGTACGAATGGTCCCTCGGCTTGTCGGAAAGGCCGAACCCAAGGAAGTCGAAAGCGAGGATTGCCCGGTCCGGCATGCGTTTGATGGTGTGGCGCCAGTCATACGAGCTGGTCGGGAACCCGTGGAGCAGCACGAGCAGTGGCCCTTCACCGGCCTGGTGGAAGGTCTGGATCGAGTGTCCGCGGAAATCGACCAGCTTGCCTTTCATCCGCCATGCTTCTGTCCGTTCCGTGAGGCTCATACCGCCACCGGCTCCCCATCGCGGATTTCACGGACGATTTCACGGGCCCGGTCGAGCCCGGCTGTCTGGCAAAGTTCGTTCTTGGTCAATTTGGGCACATCGAGACGCTCCAGGTACCAGGGGTAGAACTTGCGCAGGTAACGGCCGGCCCGGTCAGGACCCATGTGGTCCTCGGCGCAGTCCATCACCCAGAGCAGTTCATCCATGATCTCGTCACGCTTTGGCGGATCGATGCGCCGGCCGGTCAGCTCCGAGAAAACCCAGGGGTAACCGAGGGCGCCACGGGCAATCATTACCGCCGCCGCACCCGACTCTTCGTAAGCGACACGGGCAGCATCGGCGGAGCTGAGACCGCCAGAGATGATCATCGGAACGTCGATCCGTTCCGACAGTTCACGGGCCATCGCGTAGTCAGGCTGGCCTTTGTGACCCTGCTTTGCGACCCGCGGATGAAAACCGATTGCGGCGACATCCGCTTCTTCGACCAGGCGGACGGCCAGGTCAAAACCCGATCGATCGCCCGGCATAAGCCCGGAACGGATTTTCACGGTTACCGGCAATCCGGAGCCTTCGGCTGCCGCGCGGGCAACTTCGAGTGCGAGTTCCGGATCGGAAAGAAGTTCGGCGCCGGCCCCGGTTTTCCGGACCTTGGGAACGGGGCAGCCCATGTTGATGTCGATCAGGTCGGCTCCCGACCGGGCGGCGATCTCGGCCCCTGACTTCATTGCTTCGGGCGAGTTCCCGAACAGCTGCATTGAGACAGGGTGCTCGTCCGGGTGGATTCGCATCAGTTCGGTCATCGTTTTTTCGTTGCCGTAATGAAGCCCGTAGCTGGAAACCATTTCGGACACGGCAAGTCCGGCCCCGAATCGACGGGCCTGCAGGCGCACGAACCAGTTGCCGATACTGGCCAGCGGTGCGAGCAGCACGCGGTTCGAGATTGTGATTCCGCCAATCTCGAAAGGGTCGGTCAGGGCGGGGCGGTCAGGCACGGTTCCGCTCGAAAATGATTCGCAGACCCTTGAGGGTCAGCAGATCGTCAATCTCGGTGATCGTTTCGGTGAACGGCACGATCGTCGACGCGAAACCACCGGTCGCGATGAACCGGGCGTTGCCGCCGAGTTCACGGTTTATGCGCCGGCCGATGCCGTCAACCAGACCGGCGAATCCGAAGAGCACCCCTGACTGGATCGCGGTTCGGGAGTTGGTTCCGATCGCGTTCTTCGGTGCATCAAGGTCAATTCTTGAGATGCGGGCGGCCCTTTCGGTCAGGGCTGAAAGGGAAATCTCGACCCCCGGGGCGATCGCGCCGCCGAGGTAAGCGCCGTTCGCGGACACCGCGTCGAAGTTGATGCCGGTACCGAAATCAACGCCGACGCAAACGTCCCCTACCTGGTCGTACGCGGCGATCGCGTTGACCAGCCGATCGGCCCCGACTTCGGTCGGACTGTCGATCTCGATCGCCATGCCGGTTTTGATCCCGGGGCCGACTATCAGGCAATCGACGTCGAGATAACGTTCGGCCAGCCGCCGGTATTCGTTGCCGAGTGGTGGCACCACCGACGAAACGACTACACCTTCGAGATCATCGAAACCGACGTTGCGCAGGTCCATCAGTCCGGAAAGCCGTTCGGCGAGTTCATCGCCGGTTGCCCCGGCCCGGGTCTGGAAACGCCAGTGCTCGGAAAGAGTCTTTCCCCTGAATGCGCCCACGTGCGTCTGGGTGTTTCCCACATCAATAGCTAGAAGCATCGGTAAGAGTGTCGCAGGACTCGGCTCTTCAGGACATTGCCGGACATTCCAGAGCGATGTCCGGTGATCCACCCGGGCCGCTTAGTATCTGCTCAATGAGAGAGGCAAAGCTTTACACGATCCCTGGTTCTCACCCGGCGCTTTCCGTCGCGCTGATGCTCGAACACAAATCGATTCCGTTCAAACGGGTTGATCTGCTGCCGATCGTCTCCAAAGGTGCTTTGCGGCTGAACGGCTTTTCCGGGGTCACGGTTCCCGCCCTCAAGATCGACGATTCGCGGGTTCAGGGATCCCGCCCGATCGCCCGTGAGCTTGACCGTCTCGTGCCAGATCCCTCTTTGCTCCCGGAGGATCCCGCGGTGCGCCAGTCGGTCCTTGAAGCCGAAAGGGTCGGCGACGAAGAGCTGCAGCATCCGATCCGCCAGATTCTCTGGTGGCTGCTGAAACGCAATGGCAGTGCCATGGGCAGCTACCTCGAAGGCTCACATACGGGCATTCCGATACCGGTCGCGACCAAAACTGCCTGGCCGCTGGTGGCCGCCTCGGCACATTTCAACAAGGCGACTGACGAGAACGTGAAGGCCGGCATCGCTTCGCTTCCCGCGATGCTGGATCGTTTCGACGCCTGGGTGGCTGACGGCACGCTGGGCAACCCCGAACCGAATGCGGCCGATTTTCAGATTGCCCCTTCCCTCGCGCTCGCCATGTCGGTCGATGATCTGCGTCCGGCAATCGAGAACCGTCCGATCGGCAAGCTCGCCCTGCAGCTGGTACCGGATTACGCCGGGGAGATGCCACCTGGCCTGCCGGCCGAATGGCTCGAACCGCTCAGAGCCTAAGCAGCGAGGGTTCCGGCGAGACGGACTTCCTGTCCTTCAGGAAGCGCTTCAAGGGCTGTGTCGAGACGGCTGCCGTCGGGCTGGCAGAGGTCGGGGTCGAGTTCCAATAATGGAACCAGAACGAACCTGCGGCTGGTGACCTCGCGGTGCGGCAGTTTCAGCCGTTCGGATTCGTATTCGAGGTCGCTGTAAAGCAGAAGGTCAATGTCGATGGTTCGAGGTGAATGCCGTGGCAGGCCAAGCTGGCGGCCCTGATCGGCCTCGACCGCTTTCAAAAGGTCAAGCAGTTCTTCCGGGCCGAGTTCAGTTTTCACCCGGATCGCCGCGTTCAGGAAGTCCGGCTGGTCGAGAATCTCCCCTACCGGCTCGGTTTCGTAGGCGGATGAGATCTTCTCGATTTCGATCCCGGCTGATTCGAGACCTTTGATCGCGGTATTCAGCTGCTCGAACCGGTCACCGACGTTGGAACCAAGGCCGAGATAGACCGTCTCGCCCGAACTGTCGGCCATGGTTATTCGCTTGCCGGATCGGGGATCCGGCGCAGGATCAGTTCGACTGCCGCGTCATCCATGACTACCGCGATCGGCGGTTCGGGCTTGGCCGCACGGACCCGGACCATGGTCGCGGAGAACTGGTCGAGGAACCTTTCCGCGATTACAGCGGTGAGTCGTTCCAGGGTCAGGTAGCTGCGTTCGGTCGCGATTTCGACCAGAAGTTCAGTCACCACGCTGTAATCGATGGTTCCATCGAGTTCGTCCGACTGGGTGGCCGGGCATTCGAGCAGGGACAGATCGACGTCGAAAACCATGCGCTGGCCGACCTCACGTTCGGCCTCCCCTACTCCGTGGTTCGTGTGAACAGACACTCCCCGGAGCTGGATCGTGACCATCGGGTTTGGCAATCCGGAAAATGGCATCCCGGAAACCTACCGGCCGGTATCAGGCACCGTCGATTGCGTCGGCGATTCGCAGCGCCTGGGCAACCGGGGCAACGTCGTGAACCCTGACCATTTTTGCCCCGCCGCGCCGTGATTCGAGACAGGCAGCGATCGTTCCTCCGAGGCGATGGCTTTCTTTCGATCCGTCGATCTTGCCGATGAAGGTCTTGCGTGACGGCCCGAGCAGCACCGGCAGCCCGGTCTCGGCGAACTCCCTGGTTGCTTTCAGCAACGCGAGGTTGTGATCGACTGTTTTGCCGAATCCGATGCCGGGATCGATCCAGATGCGCTCCCGTTCTATTCCGGACGCGATTGCCAGTTCGACCTGGGTCAGGAGGAATTCCTTGACTTCCGACACCACGTTGTCGTACCGGGGATCGTTCTGCATGGTGCGGGGGCTGCCAATCATGTGCATCACCACCACGTCCACCCCGGTCTCGGCACAGACCGTTGCCATTTCCGGGTCTGCCCGAAGTCCGGAGACATCGTTCACGGTCGTGGCACCGGCGGCTATCGCTTCGCGCGCAACCGATGCTTTGGTCGTGTCGATCGAGATCGGTGCCGCTCCGGCGAGCCCCCGGATTACCGGGATCACCCGGTTGATTTCTTCTTCGGCCGTGACTTCTGCCGCACCGGGACGGGTTGATTCGCCACCGATGTCGAGCACGTCAGCGCCATCTTCCACCAGGGAGAGCCCGTGGCTGACTGCTTTCTCTGCGTCGAGGTAGAGCCCGCCATCGGAAAACGAGTCCGGGGTGACGTTGACGATTCCCATTACTTTCATGCGCCCGCTCCGCCTTCTGTTTCGAGGATCTCGTTGGCCGCCCGTCGACCGGACTGGATCGCCCCTTCCATGTAGCCGGCCCACTGACTGGCGGTTTCGGCCCCGGCCCAGTGGATCGGCCCGACCGGTTCCCGCAGGGCCGGACCGTATGCGGTCCAGGCCCCTGGTGGCAGATATCCGCCGTAACAGCCTCGGGACCACTCGTCGTCGGCCCAGACCTTCTCAAGGTAGCGGTCTGGCGTCGCGGCCTGTTCACCGAACAGCCGGACCAGTGAATCAGCCACGAGACGGCGCCTGACCTCTTTTGTGAGAGCGGCGGCATCGCGGGCGGCTTTGCCTTCAAAGAAGGCGAGCAGCACCCCGGGGTTGCCATCGGGCGGAGAGTTGTCAAAAACCACCGAGACCGGACCGTCGGAACTGGTCGCCTGGCCCGAATATCCATCTTCACGCCAGAAAGGTTCGGGGTAGATCGACATCGTCTTGATGACGCTGCCCTGGATCACCCGCTGGGTTATGCCGTCACGCATCGCCGGGAGGGCCGGTTCGTAGCTGATGCGCCCGGCGAGCACCGGTGGCAGGGCCACCACGATCGACTTGGCGGTCACCTGTATTCCGTCCGCCAGTACGAAAACCTGGTCACCCGACCAGAGGACGCGCCGCACCGGTGCGTTGAGATAGATCGAATCTCCCAGTTGGTCGGCCATCCGGGTGGAGATCATTTGGGAGCCCCCGACGATCCTCGAATTCTGGGCTCCTCCTTCCGTGTCGAGCAGGCGGTCGAGCGATCCGGCTGCCGCGGTGTAGAAGAGCATGTGGAGCATCGAAATATCTTCGGGTTCCGCTG
Source organism: Solirubrobacterales bacterium (assembly GCA_049593795.1). Taxonomy (GTDB): domain Bacteria; phylum Actinomycetota; class Thermoleophilia; order Solirubrobacterales; family 70-9; genus 67-14. The sequence continues at coordinate 819 of JBAWHK010000039.1, read as the reverse complement.
CCCACACGGCTTCGATCACGAGGGTCAGCATTTCCCGCGCCTCCCTGGTTTTCACGTTGCGGCGCATCCAGGTGTCGAAGGTGATCCGGTCGAGGTGGGCCAGGTCGGATTGCCAGGGTTTCTCGGGATCCACTTTCGCGGCCAGACGCCCGATCTTCCGCAGGGCCCTGGCGACTTCGACCAGGGTCAGCGGATTCGCTTTGGGGATGGTGCCGCTGTAGCTGCGGACCCGTCCCCGGCGTTCGGTCAGGCTGAGTCCGTCCCCGAAGGTGGGGAAGGTTTCTAGCCCAAGTTCGGCAATCAGTTTCAGGATCCTGTCCTGGCCGGGCCCGACCCACTGCCCGCCAAGTTCCACGACCTTGTCGTCACCGATCGGTTCGTTCAGGGTGCGGCCACCGACCCGGTCCCGGGCCTCGAGAACCACGACCCTGGTTCCGGCAGCAGCCAGTTTCCGCGCAGCGCTGAGGCCGGCCAGTCCGGCCCCAACGACAACCACGTCGGTTTCAATCGAATCCACAACCCTGACGTTATTCGGTCGCACAACCTCGCGCCCGGGGTCCGGGTCGGTTTTGCCGTTGTTGCCGCGGCAAAGTCGACCCAGAACCAGCCTCGCCCCAAAGCCCCGCGCCCCGGGTCGGTTTCGCCGCAGGGATTACGGCAAAGTCGACCCGGTCCCGCGCTGGCGGTTTGTCCTCGGTTCCGGGTCGGTTTTGCCGCAGGGACGACGGCAAAGTCGACCCGGTCCTGCGCTGGCGGTTTGTCCTCGGTTCCGGGTCGGTTTTGCCGCAGGGACTACGGCAAAGTCGACCCGGACCCGAG
>JBAWHK010000038.1:0-40492 GCA_049593795.1 Solirubrobacterales bacterium | reverse complement strand
TGTTTTCCATCGCGCCGGCGGCCTCGAGGACCTCGCGGACCTGGACGACGGTCGCCATGCGCTGGCCGATGGCCACGTACACGGAGATGACGCCGGTGTCCTTGTTGTTGATGATCGAGTCGATGCCGACCGTGGTCTTGCCGGTCTGGCGGTCGCCGATGATCAGCTCTCGCTGGCCACGACCGACCGGGATCATTCCGTCGATTGACTTGATGCCGGTCTGCATCGGCTCGCGTACGGGCTGACGGCTGATGACACCGGGGGCCTTGAACTCGGCCGGACGGGTCTTGCCGGTGTTGATGTCACCCTTGCCGTCAAGCGGACGGCCGAGCGGGTCAACCATGCGGCCGAGGAACTCTTCGCCAACCGGGATCGACAGAAGTTCTCCGGTGCGCTTGACCGTGTCGCCTTCCTTGATGTGTTCCCACTCACCGAACAGCACGGCACCGACGTTGTCGGCTTCGAGGTTCAGGGCAAGGCCGGTAACACCATGGGGCAACTCGAGCATCTCGAAGGACATGCAGTTGTCGAGGCCGTGGATGCGGGCGATTCCATCCGCAATAGACAGCACTGTGCCGACCTCTGAAAGGTCTGCACTTCCCGGGTCAATACCCTCGATGCGCTGCCGCAGGATGCTGGCAATCTCGTCTGGCTTGATCTGCATCTCGGTTCAAATCCTCCTTATGCCGCCCGAGCAACGCTCAGGCGGAGTTTCTCCAAGTTATTTCGAATACTGCTGTCGAGAACCATGTTCCCGACCTGAAGTACGAGTCCGCCGATGATGTCTTCATCGACGTGGCTGGTCAGTTCGACCTTTTTGCCGGTCTGACGTTCAACCTCGGCACCAACCTGTTCGGCGATAGCCGGATCCAGGGCGATGGCGCTGGTCACAGTTACTTCCAGCAGCTTGTTCTCTTCCTGCCACATCTCGTCGTACACCCGCCGGATCCTGAAAATCGCCGGCATGCGGTGCTTCTCGATCAGCAGTTCGAGAAAATTCTGGAACTCGGGGTCGACGTCCGTTACGGCCAGATGCAGGCCATCCAGCTTCTCCTTGGAAGAAAAGGAGGGGCTGAAGAAGAAGACCTGAAGGTCACGGTCTTCATCCAGGGCAGCACTGAACTGGCCGAGTTGATCTCGAACCGTGTCCAGGGTGCCCTTCTCTTTGGCGACGCCAAAGAGGGACCCGGCATATACCCGAGCCAGTTCTTCCATTAGTTGTTCCGCTCTCCGGACAGGGCAGAGAAGTCGACCTCGCGAAGTGCGTCTTCGACGAGTGCCTTCTGATCTGCTTCTGTCAGTGACTTGCGGGTAACGCGCTCTGTGGCAAGAACGGTGAGATTGGCGACTTCCTTGCGGATGTCTTCGAGAGCCTTGCGGGTCTCGGCCTCGATGTCCTTGCGGGCAGCATTGACCAGTTCTTCACGCTTCGCCATACCTTCGGCGGTCGCTTCGGACTTGGTCGCATCTGCCGCTTTCCGCGCACGGGCGACGATTTCGTCGGCCTGTTCACGGGCTTCGGTCAGACGCTGGCGGTAATCGGCGAGCAGCAGGTCGGATTCTTCCTTCTGCTTCTCGGCGGTCTCGATGCTCTCCCGAATCACTGTGGCGCGTTTGTCGATTGCTTCAGTGATCGCCGGGAAGGCAAACTTCTTCAGCACCCACATCGTGAAGCCGAAGACGAGCAGGGTCCAGACCATCAGGCCCAGACCTGGCGTCACCAGGAAGCTGCCACCCTCGTCGGCACCCGCTTCGGATGCCAGAGGAAGAACAGCCAGGATATGTGACAGCACCGGCTCCATAGCGGCCTACAGGAAGAACGCGATAAGCGCGAAAATGAAGGTGTAGAAGGCGACAGCTTCGGTCAGAGCGAAACCGAGCCAACGAATCGACTGGAGTTCAGACTTGAGTTCGGGCTGGCGGGCGACCGATTCGATCTCCTTGCCGAAGATGAAACCGATGCCGATACCGGCACCAATCGAACCGAGGCCGGCACCAACGCCGAGGGCGATCGCCTTGCCGGCGGCTTCGACGCCGTCGTCAGTTACTTCGGCCAGTAGGGTCAGATCCATTGAAGAGACTCCTTTTTCAGTGACTTTCGGCGGTAGCTCCGCCGATGTAGATAGCGGTCAGGATTGAGAAGATGAAAGCCTGCAGGGTTGCCACGATGCCGACTTCGAAAACGTAGAAGGCAAAGGCCATCGGGAAGGTCAGGACCCCCAGAGAGGCGATACCGAGCAGCACGGCCAGTCCACCACCCATGAACAGAAGCAGCAGGTGGCCGGAAAGAATGTTGGCGAAAAGTCGCACGGAGAGAGAAATCAGTCGGACGAAGTGGGAGACCACTTCGATCAGGAAGATCAGACCCTTGCCGATCGGGTTCATGTCTTCGAGTCCGGCCGGCAACCAGCTGGCCAGGTAAGGGAAAACGCCTTTGGCTCGAACGCCTTCGTAGTGGTATGAGAACCAGACGACCAGGGTCAGGGCCAGGGGGATCGCGATGTTCGCGGTCGCCGCATACAGGGCAAAGGATGGTATTTCGAGGCCGAAGATGCTGAAGGTCTCGTGGGTGTTGGTCGGCAGCGGCAGATAGCCGATCATGTTCGAGAAGAAAATGAAGAAGAAAAGGGTCGCGAGGAAAGGAAACCACTTCTTTGCCAGGCGGTCGTCCGGGATGTTGCCGCCGGTGATGTCAACCTTGACGACGTCGTAAGCGACTTCGATCGCGGTCTGCAGACGACCGGGCTTCTGCTTCATCCGGTGGGCGACGTAAAGCATGATGCCGATGGTCAGGGCCGAAGCGATGAAGAGGTACATCACGGCCTTGTTGATCGACATGTCCAGGCCACCGATGTTGAGCGGGATCCAGGCGTCGAGCTTGAATTCGTTCTGCGGCTTGAACTCTTCGTTCTTGCCGCCGGTACCGGTGATCAGGCCGAGGATGATTGCGACTGCGATGAAACCGGCGAAGCCGAGGAAGACCTTGGCTTTGGTTGAAAGCCCGCCCTTCAGGTCGTCTTCGATCTCTTTTTCGATCGCATTTTCGATGTCGTACTCGAAGTCGGTTGATTCGCTCATGAAGGCTGGTTTTCCCGGTCGGACTTGGCGAGGGCGACGGCACCGCGTGTCGCGAGGTTAAGGGTGAAGAGGACAACGAGAAGCACGGCGGCTGAGAGTCCGACCTCATTCGAGATCGCGACGCCCGCGACGAGCACGCCGATGGCCATCAGCCAGGCGCTGCCGAGTGATGTGGCGGCGATGGTTCCCATCGCCGAGTTGCGCTTGCCGGCCAGGAGGTTCTCCATGGCTTTGCGCTCGGCGGTCATGTGGATCAGACGCGAAGCGATCCACAGAACCGCGGCGACCAGGTAACCAACCATCGGGAACCCGGCGGTAATAAAAATCGGAAGTGCGATCGCAAGCACGAGCAGATCCAGATTTGCAAGAAAGGTGAGGCTGCGGTTACTCATTTCCCCTTCGGGGGAGGTCTTTGCGGCAAGGGCGGACAAGGGGTCGGGACTATATCCGACCATCACCGCTTAAGCGTTGCGATATGGCAACGTGACAAGTGGCACTTTCTTCTTTCATCAAGCCAAGAACGGCTACTGGCCGGGTTCGTCCCTGGAGCGTGGGCCCTTGATGATTTCGAGCACGTAAACAAGGTAGACCGTGACCCCGAGTGCGATGAGGATCATCGCCCCCATGAAGATCGTCCATGCCGGGTCGAAATTTCCGCGATTGTCGCTGTACGGGACCAGCCTCAGGGCCAGTGCGAGCAGGGCCAGAACCAGCGTCCAGCCATAGAAGTAGGCGAGCGTCCGGCGCTGGGAGAACCCGAGGTTCGCCATCCGGTGGTGAAAGTGCCAGCGGTCAGCCTGATAGATCGGCTGGTGGTACTTGAGACGCTTGGCGACCACGAATGCCGTGTCGAAGATCGGAACGGCAAGGATCACCAGGGGAAAGGCCAGGGCCACGACTGCATTTGTCTTGAGGGCACCCTGAATTGAAACCACGGCGATCAGGTATCCGAGCAGGTTCGATCCACTGTCGCCCATGAAGCTTGATGCGGGAGGAAAGCCGTGGCGCAGAAACCCAAGGGCGGCTCCGGCGGTCAGGGCTGCCAGCACCCCAGCTTCGTACCGACCCAGAGACAGCGCGATCACGCTCATCGTCGCAGCCGCGATCACGACCACCCCTGCGGCAAGACCATCGATGCCGTCGATCAGGTTGATGATGTTGACCACCGCGACGATTCCAAGGATGGCCAACGGATAGGCGGTCCAGCCAAGTTCGAAGCCGCCGATGAAGGGGATCGTGAGCACATCGGGACGCACCCCGGCCCAGACCGGGATCGCGGCAGCCGCGATCTGGCCGAGCAGTTTGACCAGGGCCGGAAGGTCGAACATGTCATCAAGGGCACCTACCAGACAGATCGCGACCGCCCCGAGCAGGATCCCGGTCGCTTCGGTGTTGGTCGGCAGGAATACCCAGCCGGCGATCTCAACTCCGGCGAGGATGGCGATACCCGACATGCGCGGGGTCGGAACCAGATGGGCGCTGCGTGGACCAGGGGTGTCGATAGCCCCGACGCGGCGAGCCAGGATTTCCGCAACGGGAACCGTGGCCCAGGTGATCAGCGCCGCCGCCAGGAAGGCGTAGACGGCGTCGGAGGTGTCGACCATCGTCAAAGATTCTCACACGGGTCGGTCTAACCGGACTTCCGCCTTGGCAGACGCAGCCCATGAGGGCATCGCTCCTTGTTTAGCGCGCGGAGCGCAGCCAGGAAGGATCGTTGTCGTCGTGGCGCGATGACAGGTGGGGTAGCGGTTCATGGATCCTGGCGGGCTATGGCGAGAACCGCCACCCCGCCTGCCACCCGACTAGCTACTCCGGAGGCTGCCAGTTGGTTGGCAGGGCACCGAGGATTCCCTGGACCAGGAAATCCGGGTCCTGGGGTTCGCGCGGTCCCGGTTCCCCGACCCGCTTGACCAGCTCGAGCTGCTCCGCACTCTCCAGCACCAGAAGCTTGCCTTCAGCGATCAGGGCTTCGTCCACCCCACCCATTCGTCCGGCGAACGTCGTGTAAACGGGGGTGCCGAGCGCAACTGCCTCACGGTTCATCGTGCCCCCGGCACTCACCACCAGGTCGGCGTAAGCGATCAGGCTCTGGGCATCGACAGCATGGTCGGGCACGATCAGGTTCGGCGAGTTCCGCGCGCGGGCCTTCCCGGCCTGCGAATCGGTGCGGGGAATCACCACAGCCGTCACGCCTTCAGCTGACGCGAGCCGGTCGATTACCTGCTCGTAAAGGGGGTTGTCGGCGTGGTATTCCGAGGTTTCGGGCGGTGGGCGGACCACGATCAGGACCCTTTCCCGGTCAATGCCGAGTTCGGCGATTACCGCGGGATCCGGTTCGAAACCCGCCAGGTAGTAATCCTCCTTGAGGCCGGGGTAACGAACGAGCTTGTCACCCTTCGCCCCCACCTTGGCCATGCGTTCGACCGGAATCGTGTCGGGAACCAGCACCCGCTTCGCAATGCGAAAGGCGAGCTGGCGCTGGAGGCCGGCGAACTCGTAATCCTGAAGCTGGGCTGACGGGATCAGGTTGGTTCCGGCCACCAGAGCGAGGTCAACCGAGCCGTGGGCCACGGCCAGATCCGGCCGGAACTTCCAGACAACGCCGCCGAGGCGCAATGAACGCCCGACCAGCGCCCTTCCCTTGCCGAACTTCGATCCCCCGCCGTGAGCCCCGACCACTTTGTGCTCAATGCCGAGCAGTTCGAGGATGCCGACCGTCTGGCCGTATTCACGGGCAGTGACCAGCACTTCATCGCCACGCTCCTGAAAGCGGTCGATCACCGGTTTGAGCACCAGTGGATGCGCCGCCGCAGTGCAGTCGAACCAGACTTTCATCGGGACCCGGCCAGCACGATCCCCGGGTTGGTACCGGTTCGAATCAACCGAGCCCGGGGTAAAGCGGATGCTTGTCCATCAGCACGCGACTGCGTGCCACCAGGGCGTCACGTTCAGCGTCGAATCCGTCACCCAGGGCGGCGGTGATGATCGCGCCGATCTCGGTCATGTCTTCAGGCTGGAAACCGCGGGTAGTAAGCGCCGGTGTGCCGATGCGGAGTCCGGAAGGATTCATCGGCGGACGTTCATCGAAGGGGATCGCATTGCGGTTGACCGTGATTCCAACCTGGTCGAGGCGGTCCTCCGCGGTCTGTCCGTCGAGCCCGGTGGAGGTCAGGTCGACCAGCACCAGGTGAACATCGGTACCACCAGTGAGAACATCGATGCCGCCATCCATCAATCCCGCGGCAAGGGCCTGGGCGTTGGCGATGGTCCGGCGCTGACGTTCGGCGAACTCGTCGGTGCCGGCAATGCCGAGGGCTACTGCCTTTGCCGCGATCACGTGCATCAGGGGTCCACCCTGCTGCCCCGGGAATACCGCCCGGTTTACGTCCGCCTTCAGTTCTTCCCTGCTGAGGATCATGCCGCTGCGGGGGCCGCCAAGGGTTTTGTGAATCGTGGTGGTCACCACGTCGGCGTACGGAACCGGGTTGGGATGCTCACCGGCCGCGACCAGACCAGCGAAGTGGGCCATGTCAACCATCAGTTTCGCTCCGACGGAATCAGCGATCTCGCGGAATGCCGCGAAGTCAAGCTGGCGGGGATAAGCGGACCAGCCGGCGACGATCAGGTCCGGCCTGTTCTCCTTGGCCAGAGCCGCAACTTCATCCATGTCAACCCGAAGGTCGTCACGGGACACGTGGTAGGGCACGACCTTGTAGAGCTTGCCGGAAACGTTCAGCTTCATGCCATGGCTGAGATGCCCTCCGTGATCGAGGGCGAGTCCCATGATCGTGTCGCCCGGATTGATCAGCGCCATGTATGCCGCATTGTTCGCCTGCGCGCCGGAGTGGGGCTGGACATTGGCGTGCCCCGCGCCGAAGAGTTCCATCGCCCGGTCGATCGCCAGCTGCTCGACTATGTCGACCTGTTCACAGCCGCCGTAGTAGCGGCGCCCGGGGTAACCCTCGGCGTATTTGTTGGTGAGTACCGATCCGGCCGCTTCGAGCACGGCGCGCGGAACGAAGTTCTCCGAAGCGATCATTTCGAGCGTGTCACGCTGACGGGCAAGCTCACCGTCGAGCGCGGCCGCAACCTGGGGGTCGACATCGGCCAGTGGGGCATCGAGCAACTGCTCGGAAACGGCGCTCATCGGATCTAGACAACCTTTCGGCTCTGACCAGCCGTTCGGGCTGGTTACACGCGGACAGGAACGAGTATCCAGACTACCAACGCCGGAGATCCCGGCAGGCTCCTCCCCCCACCTATTTGGTGCCGCCCTCGATCCGGTCGAAGTATTCGTCGCCCTCGATGTCGATCTTCGGCACCAGACGGTCCAGCCATTTCGGGAACCACCAGTTCCAGCGCTTCATCAGCACCATCACCGCTGGCACCAGCAGGCAACGGACGATGGTTGCATCGATCGCCACCGCGAAAGCGAGGCCCACCCCGAACTGTTTGGTGGTCGGGTCGCTGCTCAATACGAAGCTGAAGAAGACCGCGACCATAATCAGCGCCGCCGAGGTGATCACCCGGCCCGAGTGGGCCAGTCCGTCGATCACTGATTTGTTGTTGTCACCGCTGCTCATGTAGGCCTCCCTGATCTGGGTCAGGAGGAAAACCTCGTAATCCATGGAGAGACCGAAAAGAATTGCGAACATCACCAACGGCAGGAAACTCACCACCGGAACCGGCCCGTCGAGCCCGATCAGGCTCGCCCCCCAGCCTTCCTGGAATACCGCGGTCACCAGACCGTAGGCGGTGGCGATCGACAGCAGGTTCATCACCGCGGCCTGCAAGGGAATCACGATCGACCGGAAGGCGAGAACCAGAACGAGGAAAGACAGGACCACCACCAGGAGAATCACCCGGGGCAGCTTCTCTCCGATCTCTTCCGCTAGGTCGACGTAGCCGGCGGTGGCACCACCGACGTGGGCTTCCGAATCGGTTCCCTTCAGAGCTTTCGGGATGGTCGTGTCCCGCAGCCGGTTGATCGTGTCCTCAGTGGTGATCGATGAAGGTGCGGTGGTCGGGATCGCGTTGAATATCGCCGCGTCACCCTTGTCGTTCAGCAAAGGTGGTGTGACCCCGGCGATGCCTTTGTCGTCGGAAATGGCGTTCGAGAGGTTCTGGACGCCGGTCGAACTGGTGTCGTCAACCGCGATCAGCAACGGCCCGTTGTCACCGACCCCGAATCCCTGGGTGGTGAGGTCATACGCGTGGCGGACCTCGGTTGACTTCGGCAGGGCGGCGTCGTCCTGCTGCCCGAGATGAAGATTGAGTACCGGCAGAGCGATCACCAGCAGCAGGGCCACGCTGCCGGCTGATGCCGCCACCGGATGGCGGGCCACGCCTTCAGCCCAGCGGCGCCAGCCATGTGAAGAATGACCGGCGGAAGTGTCATGGGGCAGCGGGATCTTCAGGCGGTCGATGCCATGCCCGACCAGCCCGAGCAGGGCAGGCAGCAAGGTGACGGCTGCAAGCATCGCCACTACCACTGCGATCGCGGCTGAATAACCGAGGGTCCAGACGAGCGGGATTCCGGCAAGTCCGAGGGACAGCAGGGCGATCACCACGGTGGTGCCGGCGAAAACGACAGCTCCGCCTGCGGTGGCCGCCGCACGCGCGGCGGCTTCATCCGGTTCGTGGCCTTCGTGCATTGCCGCCCGGTGACGGGTCAGGACAAAGAGCGCATAGTCGATGCCCACCCCGAGCCCGATCATCGTTGCCAGGGTTGGCGCTACGGTCGAAACCGTGGTCACATTGCTGAGCAGGGTCAGGATGCCCATGCTCGCGACCAGACCGAACACGGCCGTAAAAATCGGCAGGCCCATCGCGACGATCGTGCCGAAGGTGAAGAGCAGGACTACCATCGCGACCAGCAGGCCAACCGCTTCTGCGGTTTCGTTCGATTCGCTGGATACCTGGTTACCGAGCGATCCGCCGACCGCGACGTTCAGGCCGCCCGCCGATTCATGGATCTTGTCTACAAGTGCATCGGCATCCTCATTGCTGACATCGCCCGGACCTTCATTCAGGATCATCGAGGCATACGCAACCTCACCCTTTTCGCTTACCTGACCGGCAGTCTGAGGGGTGAAAGGACTGTTGATCGAATCGACCAGGTGCTGCTTCGAGATCTCGCTGATCGAATTGGTGACCTTCTCCTGATTATCCGCATCAGTGATCTGGCCCTGCTCGGCCTTGTAGAGCACCGGGATCGTTCCGTTCACCTGTGACGGAAACTTTTTGTCGAGCAGGTTCGTTGCTTCCTGGCTGTCCCGACCGGGGAGGCTCAGGTTGTCAGCGAACTGTTTGCCAAAGGAACTGGCAAGGATCGAGAGAGCAATTGCGGCTATCAACCAGGCCGCCACCACAAGGCGACGGTGGCGGATGCAGAACGAGGCGAGGTTGTAGAGGCGACCAGTCATCTTAAAAAGCCAGCGGGCTGCCTATCCAACCGTCCCTTTTTCGACTTCCGTAATTTCATTCACCCGGCGCTCGTGACGTCCGCCTTCGAAATCCTCGGAAAGGAATTCATCGACGATCTTTCCGGCCTCATCAGGTTCAAGCCTTGATCCGGACAGGGTGACCACGTTGATGTTGTTGTGGCGGCGGGCCATTTCGGCTTCGGCAACGTCATGCGCGTTCACGGCACGGATCCCGTTCACCTTGTTGGCAACGATTGCAACGCCGTTGCCGGAGCCACAAACGATCACGCCACGTTCGGCCTCACCGTTGGCTACCAGTTCCGCGGCCTGCGCGGCGAAAGGTGGATAGTCGGTCGATTCGGCCGAGTATGTGCCAACGTCGTTGACGTCGTGACCGTCGGCCTCAAGTTTGGATTTAACGGCTTCTTTCAGCTCGAATCCGGCGTGGTCGCTCCCCATTGCAATGCGCATCGGCCGAGACTACCATCGAGCCCGGGTGTTCCGTAGGCAAGGTTCCAGCAACCCGAATCGGTAACTATTCACTTGTGAAAATGGGCATTCCGAAGACCTCTTTTTGCTTGATTTTCCTCGTCGCCTGCCTTGCCGCTGCCGGTAGTGCTTCGGCTGACGGCAGCGGGCCCTGCGCCAGCACCGCGAAACAGCAGGCGAGGCTGCTCTGCCCCGATTTGCGCATCGCCAAGCCTTCGCAGATGTACATCGACCGCAAGACGAAGAAGGGTCGGACGCTGCTGAGAGCGACCAACGACATAATGAGCCGCGGCCAGGGTCCGATGGAGTTGCGAGGCAGGAGTGACCGGCCGCGCTCGATGAACGTCACCCAGGCAATCGCGCGACGTTCAGGTGGTTTCGCCCTTTTCCCGACCCAGGCCAGGCTGCGTTTCTTCAACGTCGGCGATGAATATGGCGGCGCCTACTGGAAGGTCGCCCACCCTCTCCACTTTGAGCTCTGGAAAGTCAACTCGAAGCGCCGGAAGACACGGCAGGTCAGAGAGGGCCCGAAACAGTTCTATTGCTTCCGTGACCTCGAATTGACGAAACCGGGTCCGTATGCACCCGATGAAGCCGTCTATCCGGCCTGCAGCCAGAACCCGAAAGAGCGGCGGGTCACCCTCGGCACTTCGGTCGGCTGGTCGGACATCTACCCCTCGACCTATGACCAGCAATGGATCGACGTAACCGGGCTGAAGGGATGTTTCGCCTACCTGCTGCGACTCGATCCCTTCGATTCGCTTTTCGAGCTCGAAAAGCGAAACAACGTGTCACAGAAGATCGTGAGGTTGCCGTTCAGGAAAGGCAGACCATCGAGGTGCTAACGGCCGAGCGCGGCAATCAGATCCCCGCGTGACATGCCGCCCTCCCTGAGCACCGTCCAGACCCCGTTTTCGTCGAGCTCGGTCAGGTCGACCACTGTCGACGGCAGGCCGGTCAGTTCACCGCCGTCGATCGCGAGGTCGACTTCATCCCGAACTTCGGGAACTACACCGGCGAAAGTCGCGGCGGCAGGCTCCCCGCTCAGGTTCGCGCTGGTCTGGAAGATCGGGCACCGGGCGCCGGAAAGCGGCCCTTCGATTACCCGGATCCCGAGCCGTGACGGATTTTCACGGCAGGCAAGCGGGTAGCGGTGACGCGGGTTCGGCACGACCAGGGTCACCGGACCCGGCAGCAGGCGACCGGCAGCCTCGCCCACTTTCTGGCCGAGGTCGCGGATCAGTTCCCGCATCGCCAGGGGCGAGAAGTACATGACCGCTGAAGGTTTACCCTCATCGCGGCCCTTGATCTGATGGATGCGTTCGACCGCCTTCTCGTTCAGGGGATCGCAGGCGAGACCGTAGATCCCGTCGGACGGGAAAAGAACCACCTCGCCCTTGCTGATGCAGCTTTCTAGGGCCTGGCGGGCAGCGTCTCCCGCATTGATGTCCGTCGCAATGACTTTCACGACCAGATCATCTCAATCGGCGGACTCCGGCGAAGGCGATTCACCGACCACTACCCGTCCGATGCCGGCGAGGTCAGGCCAGAGCGTCACGTCGGTAAAGCCGGCTTTTTCGACGAGTCCGCAGATCACGTCACCCTGGCCATGGCCTATTTCGAGACCGATCGCCCTGGTCGTGATCTCACCTTCCGCCAGTTCGGCAAGGACCGTTTCGAACACTTCATACCCCGTTTTGCCACCAAATACGGCGACGTCCGGTTCCCACCCGCGAATTTCCGGGGCCAGTCCTTCGCCGTCCGCCACGTAGGGAAGGTTGGCCAGGATCAGGTCGAAATCACCTTCGTCGGGCAGCGAGCCGACTATGAACTCAACCCGGTCATCGAGTTCGAGGTTCATCGCGTTGGCCCTGGCTACGGCTATCGCATCGGCCGAGATGTCAGTGGCGAGCACTTCGCACTCCGGGATCTCGTTGGCGACCGCAAGTCCGATTGCCCCGGAACCGGTGCCGATCTCAAGCACGGTTCTCGGTTTGCGTTCCAGTGCGAATTCAACCAGCATTTCCGATTCGGGACGGGGAACCAGTACCCGTGGATCAACGATCAGGTCGATGTAGCGAAAGCCTTTCGAGCCGACGATGTAAGCGACCGGCTCGCGGCGCAGTCGACGCCGGACGGCTGTCGCAAAAGAACGTGACTCCGCTGGCGACAGGGTTGTTTCCGGGCTGGCGATCAGGTTGGACCGATCGCGGCCGGTGATGCTGGAGAGCATTACTTCGGCATCGAGGCGAGGCATCTGGATTCCGGCCGCAGCAAATGATTCGATGGCGGCGCTGAGGGCGTCACCCTGGGGTGCGCCTTCGGTGATCTTCGAGTCAGGCATGGGTCAGCCGACCTGTGCCGCTTCGAGGCGCATGCGCTTCTCTTCACCGGCGAGGGCGCCAGTGAACTCGGAGAGGCTGCCGTTCAGCACTCCTTCGAGGTCATGTGAGGTCAGCTTGATGCGGTGATCGGTGACCCTGCCCTGCGGATAGTTGTAGGTGCGGACCTTTTCGGCCCGTTGCCCGGTACCGACCTGGGCCTTGCGCTCGGAAGCGATCTCTGCCTGCTGTTCGGCGAGCTGGCGTTCGTAGATGCGCGCCCGCAGGACCCGCATTCCTTTTTCACGATTCTGGAGCTGCGATTTTTCGTCCTGCATTGAAACCACGATTCCGGTTGGTTTGTGGGTGATTCGAACCGCGGAATCGGTGGTGTTCACCGATTGCCCACCCGGTCCCGATGAGCGGTACACATCAATCTGGAGGTCGCTCTGGTCGACCTGAATTTCGACTTCTTCTGCTTCCGGCAAGACCGCGACTGTTGCGGTTGACGTGTGGATGCGACCCTGGGATTCAGTTTCGGGTACCCGCTGGACACGGTGGGTTCCACCTTCGTACTTGAAAACCGAGTAGGCGGCATCTCCTTTGACCGCGAACGTGACTTCCTTGAATCCGCCCTGTTCCGCCCTTGATTCCGAAAGTGCCTCGGTCGAGAATCCACGTTCGGAGGCGTAGCGGGTGAGCATTTTGTAGAGGTCTCCGGCAAACAGGGCAGCTTCGTCGCCGCCGGTACCGGCCCGGATCTCGACCAGGACGTTCTTGTCGTCGTTGGGATCCGGATCAACCATCGCCAGCCGGATTTCCTCTTCGAGTTCGGCCAGTCGTTTCGGGGCTTCGTTGACTACAGCCTGGAGCTCGTCGTCGTCGCCTACTTCTTCGATCAGTTCCCGGGCTCCTGCCAGGTCGTCGCTCAGGGTCCGGTGTTCAACCACGAAAGCGTGGGCTTTCGATATCTGACGGTATTCGCGGCCGACTTCGGCGTAGCGTTCCCGGTCGTTGATTACGTCCGGGTCGCTCATCGCGCGTTCCAGTTCGACGAAGCGCTCTTCGATCTGTTCAATGAGACGATTGATCACGCCATTGATTGTGACGACCGCGACCGGCTGGGGTGGTCAGGCAACTATTTCGATCGGTTCCAGGTCCGCGTTATCTTCAGGTCGTTCGACCTCAAGTACCGCCTGGAGCGCCGCAATCGCGACTTCGAGCTGGCTTTCGTCGGGTTCGCGGGTGGTCAGATTCTGCAGCATCAGTCCGGGCCACATGACCCCACGAACCCATTTCCGGTCACGGTTGCGTCCCGCCCACTTGATTACCTCATATGAAAGCCCCGCGATCAGGGGTACGCCGAGGATTCGGGAGAGCAGCAGCCAGTACCAGGCGGGCAGGCCGATCGGGGCAAATACGAATATCGCCAGGACCATCACGATCAGGAGGAATGCGGTGCCGCATCGTGGATGGAGCCGGGAGTAAAGCTTCGCCCTGGACGGGATCAGTTCGTCTTCAGCTTCGTAGCACGAGATCGTTTTGTGTTCGGCTCCGTGAAACTCGAATACCCGGCGGAGGTCGCGCAGTCGGCTGATTGCGAAGATGTAGGCGAAGAAGATCGCGGTGCGCAGCACGCCTTCAACAAGCCAGAACAGGAATGCGGACCCGAGCTGGTCCTTGAAGATGCTGGTCAGCCCGACGGGGATGACGAAGAACAGTCCCACGGCCAGTAGCAGTGAAAGGGCGATCGTCAGACCCCAGGCCAGGCCTCCGATTTCTTCTTCCTGCTCATCTTCGGCCAGCTGGGCGTTGGCTGATATGCCCAATGCCTTGAATCCGATCTTCATCGATTCGGCAAGGGCAACCACTCCGCGGATGACCGGCCAGCGCAATGCCGGGTGACGCCTTGCCCAGGAGACAACCCCTTCCCGGGTGACTTCGATTTCGCCGTCGGGGTTGCGTACGGCCACAGCCCAGTTGGAAACCCCCCTCATCATCACGCCTTCGAGGACCGCCTGGCCGCCGACGGGTGCGTCGCGTTTTGCGACGAGGGCTCCGTCCGGCATCATGCGGCTGTCCACAACCCGGCCGCTCGGGTCAGTTCCGTTGCTGCTGGAGCCGTTATCGGCTGAAGTTTCCTCGTGCACGAAAAACGACCCTAAACAAGGGCCGTAGTCGAAGCGTTTACCGGACGGGCCTGAGGCCCGGCCGGAAGCTTGTAGTGGTTATTCCTGGCCGGCGTTGGCCTTGGCACGCTTGGCGGCGCGGCGCTGGAAACGCTCGACGCGGCCACCGGTGTCAACCAACTTCTGCTTGCCGGTGTAAAAAGGATGGCAGGCAGAACAGAGTTCAACGTGCAGGTCTGACTTCGTTGACCGTGTGTCGAAATGGTTGCCACACGAACAACGCACGCTGGCCAGGGTGTACTCGGGATGGATATCTGCCTTCATATAGTGAAGTTTAGACGACCGGTCAACTCGGCATCAGGCCGCCCTGAATGCACCCCTCCCCGGGGTCTGTGAAAAAAGTCGCGATTTGCGGCAGGTTTTCCGTCCGACGCCTCGAAGAGACTTTCCATAACCCCCGTGGTAGGAGAGGATTGCCCCTATGGCTAAAGAGGTATTCGACCAAGCTCGTCCCAAAAGTGTGAAGGCTCAGCTTTTCGCTGAGGCTTTTCGCGGAATTGATGAATGGGTTGTGCCGCCTCGCAAGGCTCGCGCGACTTCCCGGACCCTGTTTGACGCCAATGCGCCAGTCAGACTCCAGGATGTCGAGCTGGACTTCCGCGAAGCAGCCTGAGCATCAACTGAAAAAAGTCGCAGTCAACGGTGATTTCAAGATCGCCGTTCCTCCGGTGGTGTCGTAACACAGGGAGGACTTCCTGACCCCGGCGGTGGATGGCATCACGATCCATCCGGCCCGCGCCTTGCTGGTGACGCCTTCGTCAGCACCGCTGGCAATGGTTCCCGGAATTGAGTACCTGGTCCCGAACTGAGCCGTCGAATCCGGCGCCAGGACCTTTACCGGCGTTGCCGGGTCGACTTTGCCGCGAGCTTTACGGTGAAACCGACCCGGACCTTCTCGTGTGTAGGCCCTGCACGAACGAAGGCCGCCAGTTCGGGCGGCCTTCGTTCATAAATGCGGCTGCAACCGGTCGGACTTCAGCCAGACCGATCAGATTCAGCCAGGTCGATCAGGTCTCGGTGTACAGCGGTCCGTCGCCACCCTCGGGCAGGGTGAGCCTTCCACCCTTGGCCGTGATCGCTCCACACTGGACACAGTTCGATGCGGTTACGTTGACATCAACGATCGCGGCATCACTTTCGAGCTGGTCTTCCGGGATCTCGTACACCTGCGCCGGGCACATCGACACCCAGGTCTGGGCGATTTCGCGCGGCACTTCGGTCTGGATGCGCACATGGTTCGGCGCGTCGTCACGGGTCGCGTTACCGGAAAGGAATACGGACGACAGCTTGTCGAAGGTGTATTCACCGTCGGGCTTCGGATAGTTGTCGGCGGCCTTGCCGATTTCCATCTTGTAAGTAGCGTCGTCGTGGTTCTTCCAGTGTCCGCCCGGAAAATGTCCGCCGGTGGCGGTCATCATCGAAGCCATCGCGCCACCGAAGAAGAATCCCTTGGTGAACGGCTGGCTGGCGTTCCGCGACTTGTAAAGATCCTTCTCGATCATCGAGTTGTGGACCTTCTCGTCGTAAGCGGAGAAATCGACCGAATCCTTTTCCAGGGCGTCGATGATCGCTTCAGCGGCGTACATGCCGGCGTGCATCGCGTAATGAACACCCTTGAGCTCGGCGACATTGACCATGCCGGCGTTGTCGCCCGCCATGACCATGCCGGGAACGGCGAGGCGTTTCGGCATTGACCAGTAGCCACCCATCGGGATGGTCTTGGCTCCCCAGCCAACCCGCTTGCCGCCCTTGAGAATCTTCTTGACGAAGGGATGGCCCTTGAACTGCTGCAGGACGTCATGGACCGAGAAAGTGGCGTCGGTGTAATCGAGGCCGGCTACGAAACCGATCGCGACCTTGTTGTCTTCCATCGGGTAGATGAAGGATCCGCCGAACTCCTTGTACTTGGCGGACTTGCGGAGCGGCCAGCCCATGGTGTGAATCACCTGGTCGAGCGGCTCTTCGACTTCCCATACTTCCTTGACACCCAGCTCGAAACGCTGCGGGTCAAGACCGTTGATGTCGAAATGGTCGAGCGCGGCATAGGTGAGATGACCGACAACGCCTTCAGCCAGGACAGTTGCTTTCGCGATCAGGTCGGAGCCGGGCTCGAAGTTGCCAAGTTCCTTGCCGGTACGGTCGCGGCCACGGTCGCCGGAGCGCACGCCCTTGACGATCTGGTCCTCGACCAGCAGCTTGTCGGCCGCGGTCTCGGTGAGGATGTAAGCGCCCATCTCTTCGGCCTTCTCGGCGAGGAAACGTGAGAGCTTGGCAACCGAAGTGACGTAGTTGCCGTGGTTCTTGAAGTTCGGCGGCATCGGCTTGAGCGGCAGCGCCTGCTTCTCGGTCAGGAGATAGACCGCATCCTTGGTTACCTCGCGGTAAACCGGCCATTCGGAGCGGTCCATGTCGGGGAAGAGTTCTTCCATCGCGGACGGGCGCATGTTGGCGCCTGACATCGCATGGGCACCAGCGACCTTGCCTTTTTCAACAACGGCGACGGGGACTTCACCCAGCTTTTCGGCGAGCTCGGGACGATCCTCGAGCAGCTGGAGCATTTTGATGGCGGCAGCGAGACCTGCCGGTCCGGCACCGACAATTGCGGCGCCTACTTCAATGCGCTCGTCTTCGGGATCGGTCGGCTTGGTGATCACGCTTTCGGAGCTGAAAGGTGGCGGAAATTCGGAGGGCGCTACGGGGGGCATCTGGACGGTCCTTTCGGAGGCGGACGGTGAAAAAAGCCTACTCAGCGGCCGCAGGGAGCGGTGTGACGTCCACACCGCTCCCTGGCCAGCTGATTACTGCGAGCTTCAGCCCTTCTTGGCCTTGATGGCTTCGGTGAGCTTCGGCATGATCTTGTTGAGATCGCCGATGATTCCGAGATCGGAGAACTCGAAAATCGGCGCGTTCGGATCCTTGTTGATCGCGACGATGTTTTCGGAGTTCATCATTCCGACCTTGTGCTGGATGGCGCCGGAAACACCGACAGCCAGGTACAGCTTCGGCGCGACGGTCTTGCCCGTCTGACCGATCTGACCGGCGTAGGGCCACCAGCCGGCGTCGACGACGGCACGCGTCGCCGCAACGGCGGAGTTGTCGAAAGCGTCGGCGAGTGCCTGGGCACCGTCGAATCCTTCAGCTGAGCCGAGTCCACGACCGCCACCGATAAGGGTGTCGGCAGCTTCGATGTCGATGTCGGCGCCACGCTGCTCGCCGCGGGTGATCATCTCGGCCTTGGTCGACCATTCGGACAACTCAACGGCGACGTCAACGACTTCGGCGGTTCCGCCGGATTCCTTGATGTCGAATGCGTTGAGACGGCCAATGATGATGCCGGGTTCGGAGACATAACCGACGTCAGCGATCTGCGAATCCTGCAGAATCGGACGTTCGGAAATCAGCTTGCCACCGTCAACCTTGACCTTGGTTACTTCCATGGTCACACCGGCGCCGAGGCGGGCTGTGAGTCCAGCGCCGATCTCGAAGCCGAGCAGGCCTCCGCCGAACAGCGCGTAGGAGAAACCGTCGTCGGTAATGACCTTGGCCATCACGTCAACGATCGGCTGGGCGAGGCCTTCGGCCACGTCCTTGGCACGGTAGACCTTGGTCACACCGTAGTTGCCGAGTCCGGCAGCAGCGTCGTCAGCGATGTCGCCAACGATTACCGCAGCGGCTTCGGTGCCGAGTTCACCGGCGAGCTTGGCGGCCTCGGAAAGGGCGCCCAGCGAGTTCTTGTTGAAATTACCCTCGTCATCATGCAGGGCGTAAACCAGGATGCCGGCCATCAGATCAGCTTCCTTTCGTCGAGCCAGGCAACGATCTTTTCGACCGTTTCGGCTGTGTCTTCGTCTTCGATGATCTCGCCAGCAGCCTTCTGCGGCGGCGGGTTCAGGGCGACGACTGTGGTCTGGGATCCAGCCTCGCCAACCTGTGAGGCATCGATGCCGACGTCACCGGTGGACTTGGTGTCCAACGGCTTCTTCTTGGCACCCATGATTGCCTTGAGGCTGGGGTAGCGGGGTTCGTTGATTGCGTCGCCAACGGAAATGACGGCCGGCAGCGAAAGGGCCACCGTGTCGTATCCGTATTCGGCCTGACGCTCACATACGAGCTTGTCCCCGTCGACCTTCATGCCGACAACCTGAGTCAGCGAAGGCATCTTGAGGTGATCGGCGACAACAGCACCGATCGTGTAGCACTCGCCGTCGTCGGACTGCTGTCCGAGGAGAACGACGTCGGGGCTTTCTGACTCGAGCACCTTTGCCAGGGCGAGGCCGGTGGCGCAGACGTCGGAGCCGAGAAGGGCGTCGTCCGAAAGGTGGACGGAGCGGTCGGCACCGAGAGCAACGGCCTTCTGAAGGGCGCGTTGGGCGGAACCGGGGCCCATTGTGACGGCAACTACTTCGTCAATTGCGAGTTCGCCGCCTTCCTTGAGCTGCATGGCAGCTTCAATGGCGTGGGTATCGAAGGGATTGAGGTTGTTTTCGCCGCTACGATCGAGCCGCATGCTGCCGGTATCGATGCGCTTTTGTACCGCGGCGTCTGGCACCTCTTTCACCAGGACGCAAATCTTCAACTGAAGCCTCCTTAGGCTGAAAGTGTGTTGTTAAGCCGAAACGCGTTTTGCGACCGTGGATCTTACCGTTTACAGCAAATGGTTGACTGACCAGTCAATCGGGATGCGTCACACAGAGCATCGCGCAGAGTTCATAAAGCCGCCGACGGTCCTCCGCGCTGTCCCGGGTGCGAGGAATCCTATGCTTTGACCGGACCTTCCGATCCTGGAAAAAGGAGCCACCCGAAGCTTCCTCAGGTCCGGCCGCGCACAGCCATACAGCGGTGTCTGCGCCTTCCGCCGTATCCCGCAGAACCGGACCCAGAACCTGGTTGAAACCTGGCAGTGCGGCACTCATCCCCGGGGTCACGGCCCATCCGGGATGCATCGAGAAGTACGAGGGTCCGTTTTCGCCCGCTCGTTCATTCCATTCATCGGTCAGCATCACTTCAGCCCGTTTTGTGTGCGCATAGAAAGTCGTGGGCTTGTACTCCTCGTCTTCGAGCTGGGGGTCATTCAGGTTGAACCCGCTGGAATACATTCCGCCGGAAGACATCGTGATCACCCGGCCATCCTCGCTTTCACCGATCCGGATCGAGAGTTCCTCTGTCAGCAGGAACAGCCCGAGCACGTTGGTCGCGAAAGTCAATTCGAAGCCGTCGTCGGTGTGCTGGCGCTCTTCCGGCATCACCCCGGCGTTGTTGATCAGCACGTCGAGTGGCGCGGCGGAGGCAAGGAAGTCGGAGGTGAATTCCCTGACTGAAGCCAGGTCCGACAGGTCACAGATATGGAGCCGGACATCAGCCCCGGTGAGATCCACGATTTCGTCCCGGGCGGCCTGTCCTTTCTGCGGGTTGCGACAGACCATGTGCACGATGGCCCCACAGCGGGCGGACTCAAGGGCTGCGGCTTTGCCAAGCCCTGAATTTGACCCGGTGATCATCACCGACTTGCCGGTGAGGTCGGGCGCCTGCCAGTCAAAAAGCCGGCGGCGGACCCGGTAGCCGATCGCGCTGAATCCCGGGACCACGGTGAAATCCATCGCCCGGTCTATTACTTCGGCCAGTTGCTGCGGAATCAGACTCATGTCAATCCTTAGGTGGAAGCGCCAGTCGCGGCACTGTTGAACGGGGGTATTTGCCGCGGGTCTGGTCGATGAAACTGACCATCTGTTCGGCGACTGCGGCATCTTCGATTTCGATCATGTTTTCGGCGTTCTCTTCGCCGGATCGGGAAAGGTTGAAGGACCCGAGGAAAACGGTGTCATCTGCGACCGTGACTTTCGCGTGCATGAAGTTGCGCAGTTCACCGGTGCCCCACGGAACCGATTCCTTTCCCGAGAAAGGCAGCGAGCCGAGAACCTTCTCCAGTAGCGGGATCTTCCATCTGGAACCGGAAGCGGCCCATTGCTCGAATACCCGGTCGGTCTGGGGTTCATCGACCACCCCGGCGATGTCGACCTTTCCGGGCCGGTCACCGTACTCGGCGAGCGTGCCGAGAATCGGAGCGGAAGTCAGCACCGGGGAAGCGATCCGGATGCGGTGTCTGGCCGCCCCGAGCCTGGTTGCTATCCGCTGGGCGAGGGCTTCGCCGTGACCGGGTGTGAACCAGGCACGGACCGTGGCCTCCCCCACCGGGATCGGGTTGGGATCTCCCCTGCCGCTGCGGTCAACGTCGCCGGTGCTCCAAAGTTCTTCGAAGTTCTCCAGGTACTCGCCGGCCAGTTCGGCGGATTCGACGATCGCCAGCACGTTTTCCTGCCGGGTCCAGGAATAGATCGACCAGTTGGCCGACCCGGTCCAGATCGCCGCTTCGTCGCGCACCATGTACTTGTGGTGCATCAGGTCGGGCACGCCGCTTATGCCCCGGGTCTCAATCGGCAGTTCAGCGAGGATCTGCGGACTGGTTTCCGGAGGAGGACTGATCGCCGGCACGAAATTGACCTTTTCGTGACTGCGTCCGACCTCGTTGTAAGCAAGCCTCACCTTGACCCCGCGTGCCGCGGCGTCACGGAAAGCGTCGGCGACAATTGATCCAATTGGATCGGGAATGCGGATGTCGTAGAGAGCGAGAACCAGGCTTTTCTCGGCCTTGCCGATGAACCCGGCGATTCGTTTGGCGACCATCTCCGCCTGGCTCATGTCTTCAGCATTGCCGCAGTCAGCCAGGCCGAGAACCTCAATCGAAGCGGTGGTCGTTTCCACACGACCACTCTAGTCACCGGCGGATGTCGCTCATTCCGCGAAGCGTTCCAGCACGTACTGATGGAAACTGGCCATTTCGACCAGGTCGCTGACCTTCAGGCGTTCATCTGCCCCATGCATCGATTCGAGATAGGTGGCGATCGAAGTGTCGAAAACCGGCGCAAAGCCATAGGCGGTCGTGCCGGCTGCCTGGCGCACCCAGTGTGAATCGGTGAATCCCGGCGTAACCATCGGCAGCAGGACGGCACCGGGAAGCCGGTCGGCCAGGTATTCCTCGATCACGCGGTAGAGCGGAGAATCGATGTCCGACTCAAAACCGCCCTCCATCGGTTCAAGAAAATCAAGTTCGAACCTGATCCCGTCACCGAGTGCTTCGGCGACGTGGGTCCGCACGTCCTGCTCGGTCTGACCGGGCAGCGCCCGGCAGTCGCAGATGATTTCGGCGAGGGGCGGAATCACGTTGCTTGGCTCGTGCGTGGCCAGCCCGGTCGGGGTCACGCTCATCCGGGTCATCGCCGGCACCAGCCCGGCAAGAATTTCGTGCTGGGCGGAAAACCATTCGAGCCGGGATTCATCGGTGCCTTCCGGGCAACCCAGAGCTTCAAGCGAACGTCGCACGGAATCCGAGACCGCAACCCGGGGCTCGTATTCGAAGAGCCGCCGCACCGCGGTCGCTGTTGAAAGCAGGGTGTTGCTGGACCGGTCCGGCACCGAAGCATGGGCCGCCGTGCCGAAGATCCTCAGCCGCAGTGAAGTGACGAGCTTCTCGCCAACCGAGATCGTGACCGCACGCCCTCCCCCGGCCAGTTCGAGCAGCATTCCGCCACCTTCGTTCACGGCGAGGTCGCACATCAGGTCGGGTCGCTCGCGGGCCAGCCAGGACATTCCGACATCCGAGGTGTTGCGTTCTTCGTCCGATTCGGCGATGAATACGACATCACCTTTCGGGCGGTTGCCGCTGCGGGCAAAACGGGCGAAAGCGACTGCCCTGGCGGCAAGTTCGTTCTTCATGTCAACGGCACCACGGCCGATCAGGTAGCCGTCGCGCTGGACCGCTTCGAAAGGCGGAACCGTCCAGTTGTCCACCGGTGCGGGAACCACATCGGTGTGGGCCATGAACAGGATCGAAGGTCCCTCGCCGGTTCCGCGGATGCGGCTGATCAGATTGAGCCGTGCCGGATCGGGGCCGGCCAGCTCTGTTTCGAGTCCAGATGATTCAAGGTATCCCGCCAGGTACCTGGCGGCCGGGGTTTCGTTGCCTGGCGGATTGGATGTGTCGAGCCGGATCAGTTCCGTTGCTACTTCCAGGACTTCGTCCTGAAGGTCACGGGTGCTCATGTTTCACCGTTCGATGCGGCCACTATCTGTTCGATCGGGAATTGATCCTGTGATGACCCGTCCAGCCGGGTTCCGGGACGGGCCGCGACAAGACAGTTGTAGACCGCTTCGTGAGCGGATTCCCAGGCGGCCGCCAGGTACGGGTTGAGCTGGTCGTTGGGCAGCCCGGTTCCGCCGTCGGCGGTGGAGAAGGCGAGCCCGATCTCCCCCGACCCTTCGGATGCGAACGACCCGGCCCGGGCAAGGCCCAGCAGGGGCCGCAACGCGAGCCGTTTCAACTGGCGGGCGCTGAGCGGGGCGTCGGTGGCGCAGATGGCGATGCATGACCCATGGGAGGCCGCTTTCCGGATGGCTGGATCCAGTTGTATTCCTGGAAGAGCAAGGTATTCGCGGCTGCCGAAGTTACAGAGCAGCAGAACCCCCACCCGATGCTGTCCGACAGTTCGGGAAGCCGTGCCGATCCCCCCGGGGAAATCGAAACAGCTCATGCCGGTTCCGGCTCCAACGGTGCCTTCGTCCACGGTCCGGCCAAGGTTCTGCCGGGCGGCGTCGACGTCACCGGTGACGACAGTGCGCGAATCGGCCATGTCGCCGTCATCGCATTCCCCGACCACCGGCAGCACCACGTGCTCCGGGCCGCGCCCCGACCCGTTGATCGCTGCCTGCAGCACGGTGCCGATCGCATGCGATCCACAAAGGTGGACCGGCGTTTCCATGACGCCGCGTTCGTCGATTTCCAGCTTGGCGGTCAGTTCGCCAACGCCGTTGATCGTCGCTACGCCAGCCGGCGCCGGCAAGTTCGGCGGGGCGATGATGGTCACCCCGGTCGCTTCGCCGCTGGCCGCCTGGGAACTACCGACCGTTACTCCTTCCACGTCGGTAATTGCGTTCAGCGGCCCTGTTTCGAGCCGGCCGACCGGACCGATCAGGTCCCGCCATCGCAGGTCAGCCATTGGCCGGCCCCGTTTCATCGCCCCGCGCGGCATCTGAATAGAGCAGGCAGGCGACCTCCCTGCCTTTGGCCCCGACCGGCTGCAGCGCCGGGTCGATCTGATCGCAGGACTCGAACCGTTTCGGGCACCGGGGATGGAACCGGCATCCGCCCGGCACGTCGGTCGCGTCTGGCAGTTCGCCCTGCAGCAGTTCGCGTGAACCGCCGCCCCCCGGTTCCGGCACCGGAATCGCCGTGACCAGAGCTTTCGTATAGGGATGCTTTGGATCCTCGATCACTTCGACCGCCGAGCCGCTTTCCACTACCCGGCCGAGATACATGACCGCGATCCGGTCGCAGAGTGACCAGGCGAGGCTCAGGTCGTGAGTGATGAAGATCAGGGCCAGGCCGCGGCTCTTCTGGAGTTCCAGCAGCACCGAAAGTATCTGTGACCTGACCGACGCGTCCAGCATCGATACCGGCTCGTCGCAGATCAGGCCGTCCGGTTCGAGAACCAGGGCGGCCGCGATCGCCACCCGCTGCCTTTGACCCCCGGAGAGCTGGTGTGGATAACGGTCGAGATAACGCTCCGGATCGAGGCCGACATCGTTCAGGGCCAGCCTCACCTTCTCTTCGCGATCGTTCTTGGGAGCCCCCTGGATCACCAGTGGCTCGGTGACGATTTCCTTCACCTTCTGGCGTGGATTCAGGGTCTGGTAGGGATCCTGGAAAATCATCTGGATCCGGCGTCGAAGCTCACCCATGGCTTTCTTCCCGGAACCGGGTGTGCTGTCGAGTATTACCTCCCCGGCAGCAAGGTCCTGAAGTCCGAGGATCGCTCTGGCGAGTGTTGATTTGCCGCAGCCGGATTCCCCGACCACGCCCAGGACTTCGCCTTTTTTCCAGTCCAGGGAAACCCCGTCGAGCGCCCGCGCCACTTTCCGCCGCTGGCGGAACTGGACCTCGAGGTCGTTCACGGAAATCAGGTTGTTTTCACTCATACCCGACTCTCTGAAGCGACCGGTTTGATCTCGGGCCAGGCCGACCACGGCGCGAAATGGCAGGCGGCAGACTGTCCGGGAGCTACTTCCCTCAGCGCCGGGTCAGTCAGGCAGCGTTCGGTGGAGTAGGGACAGCGTGGATGGAAAGCACAGCCTTCGGGCGGATCTCCGGGATCGGGCGGCCCACCCGGGATCGGGGGCGCGAGTCCGCGGCTCCCGCCGATCACCGGCAGCGAATCGAGCAGTCTTTTCGTATACGGGTGCTGGGGCGCCGCAAAGACCGTGGCGACCGGGCCGGTCTCGACTATCCGGCCCGCGTACATGACCGCGATCCGGTCACAGGTTTCTGCCAGCACCCCGAGGTCGTGGGAGATCAGGATCAGGGCGAGGCCCAGTTCCCGGCGCAGTTTCTCGAGAAGCTGCAGAACCTGGGCCTGCATCACTACATCGAGAGCAGTGGTCGGCTCGTCGGCGATCACCAGTGACGGCCTGCAGGCCAGGGCCAGGGCGATCATCACCCGCTGGCGCTGACCGCCGGAAAGCTGATGCGGGTAACGATGGCCAAGGGCGGGCGTCAATCCGACCGTGGTCAGAAGATCATCGATGCGGGCCCGGACCTGCTTGCCGCTGACTCCGTCTTCATGCAGCCGGATCACTTCGGCGATCTGGGAATCGATGTACTTGACCGGATCGAGCGAATTCATCGCACCCTGGAAGACCAGCGATATGTGCCGCCACCGGACCAGCTGCATGCCGGCTTCGGTGCGCCGGTCGACCTTGATCGGTTCTTCCAGTTCCGGTGGCCTGAGGATTATCCCGCCGGTCTGCTTCAGCCCGGCCGGCAACATCTTCATCAACGACAGGGCAGTTGTCGTTTTGCCACATCCGGATTCACCGGCGAGACCGAGGGCCTCCCCTGCTTTCAGGCTGAAGCTGACGTCGTCGACGATCGGCTTGCCGCGATGTTCGACCCTCAGGTTGCTGACTTCGAGCAGGCTGCTCATCCGTCTTCTCTCAGTCGTGGATTGATGTATTCCTCATAGAGGAAACCGAGCAGTGAAACCCCGAGTACAAGCAGGGTTATCGCCAGTCCGGGCGGAATCACATACCACCACGCTCCGGCACTCGGGGCCCCGGAATTGAAGGCATTCTCGAGCATTGTGCCCCAGGAGATCCGGGTGGGATCGCCAAGCCCGAGGAACGAAAGGGCAGCTTCGGAAAGGATTGCGACGGCGATGATCAGCACCGTGTTCGCGAAAATCAGGGGCAGCGTGTTCGGCAGGATGTGGGTCTTGATGATGTAGGTGTCCCCGGCACCGAGGGCCCGGGCCCGTTCGACGAATGCGCGTTCCCGCAGGGTCAGTACCTGTGCCCTGACGATCCGGCCGGTTCCGGCCCAGGAAGTGAGTCCGATCACCGCGATCAGCACGGTCAGGGTGGGGTCCAGCAGCCGGGCGAGGACGATCATCAGGGGCAACGTCGGAATCACCAGGAACCAGTTCTCGAGGGCGTCAAGGATGCGGTCGGTCCAGCCGCCGAAATAGCCGCTGGCGATACCGACCGCCGATCCGAGGATCGCCGAGATCACCGCGGCGGCGAAACCGACCAGCATCGACACTCTGGTTCCGACCAGCAATTGCGAAAACACGTCCGCTCCGCTTTCGGTGGTTCCCAGCCAATGGTCAAAACTGGGTGGCTGGAGCACGTCGAGGCTTGATGCTTCCGGCGGATACGGCGCGATTACCGTGCCGAAGATCGCCACGAAGAACGCCACCCCGAGGATGGTCAGCCCGAACCGGCCCCGCCAGGTATCGACCAGCAGTCGCAGGGGGTTCCGGTCGTTCATTTGGTCTGAACCCTCGGGTCGAGGTAGAAATAGAGGATGTCGGCTGCCAGGTTGGCCAGGATCACCCCGAACGAAAAGACCAGGAAGGTGCCCTGCAGCACCGGATAGTCCTTGTCGTTGATCGCCTGGAAGGTGAGTTCACCCAAGCCGGGCCACGAAAAGATCGTTTCGATGGTGATTGCCCCGCCCACCACCGCACCGAACTGGATCGCCGACAGGGTGACCAGCGGCAGCAGGGCGTTGGGTACCGCGTGACGGCGCACGACCCGGTCCCAGCGCATGCCGGTGGCCCGTTTGACGGTGATGAAATCCTCGGTCAGCACGTCGACCATCGACGAACGCATGATCAGGAAATATTGCCCGAGCAGCATCAGGGTCATCGCGGTCGCGGGCAGCACCAGGTGTTTGGCGACATCGGCCGCCTGCGCAAAGAAACTGGAGAAATCAATCCCGGGGGTCATCTGCAGCCCCGACGGGAATATCGGGATCCAGACAGCGAAAACCAGAATCAGGATTATTCCGATCCAGTACTCGGGTGATGCGTAGGTGAACAGGCTGAACCCGAGCAAGGCATCGTCTGACTTTTGGCCGCGCCGGGTAGCGGCAATCACCCCCATCCAGCTTCCGAGCAGCGTGGCAATCAGGGTTCCGGTGCCGACCAGCAGCAGGGTCCAGGGCAGCGCGTCCTTGATTTCATCCCAGACCGGCCGGCGCGATCGCTGGCTGATTCCGAGGTCGAGTCTGGCCGTGTCAGCGACGTTGTCGGTGAACTGCCCGATCAGCGGTTTGTCGAGTCCGTACTGGGCCTGAAGCTTCGTGATCTCTTCCGGTGTCGCCCGGGGCAGACGGGCAAGCTGGGTGGTCGGGTCGCCCATCACCCGGAACAGGAAGAAGTTGAAAATGATGACGAAGACGAGCGTGAGGATGGCCGCTGCGACTTTGCCAGCCAGCCAGCGACCACTCACGCTTCGTCTCCGGTCATCATTCGGGCTTTCTTACTCTTCGAGCTCGACTGGCTCGTTGTCGCGGCGCCGGCGTGAACGGATGATGAAGAACACGACTCCACCGATCACGACCAGCGCAATCACGCCAATCACTACTCCGGAACCACCGCCCCCTCCGTCATCTGACGAAGAGCCGCTTGCTGGTTCAAGGGTGAGCAGAGGCGCGTAGCCGGCCTGCTCGCAGAACACATCGCCGTCCCCTTCGGGACAGGTGACCTCAACGTCGCCCAGCCGGTCGGTCCGGTAGGCCTGAAGGTTGGGGTCTTCCGAAAGCACCAGATACGGCATGTCTTCCTGCAGCATGTCGATCATCTGGCCGATGATTTCCTTGCGTTCAGCCACATCGAAAACCCCGGTCTGTTCCTGGTAGAGCTTGTCGTACTCCGGGTTGGAGTAGAAGGAATCCGAGGATCCCCCGATCTCCCCCGTGGTCATCAGGCTCAGCAGGAAGCTGGGGTCATAGGCATCTCCACCCCAGCCCCAGATGAAGCTGTCGAAAGCCGGTGCGGGCTTGCCGTCCTTGTGCCGGATCGTGAGCTCGGTCAGCTTGTCGACACTGACAACCTCGACGTTGAACTCGATTCCTACTTCCCGCGCCATTTCGGCGACCAGCTTGGCGGCCTGGATGTTCGAAGGCGATTCCGAACGCACGTAGAGGTTGAACGAAAGCTCGTTGCCATCCTTTGAACGGATGCCATCACCTTCACGGGTGTAGCCGGCTTCGTCGAGCAGCTCGTTGGCTTTCTCGGGATCGAAGTCGTAGTCCTCCGCCGGCTCTTCATAGAACGCCTTGTAGAACGAAGGCAACAGACCGTGGCCGATGAACGAAGTTCCCCGGTTGGCGATCTCGTTGATCCGTTCACGGTCAACCGAGTAGCCGATGGCCTGCCTGACAGCCTTGTCCTGGATCGCCGGGTTGACTTCCGCATCCGGGCATTCCGATTCGGGGCAGACGTTGAACGCCAGTTCGGTGAAGGCCGGTGACGGGCTCTTCACCGTGGCGATGTCGGACTCGGTTCCAAGCCGCTCGAAGGTGGTTGCCTGGACCTCGGGAACTATGTCTATTTCGTCGAGCTGCAGTGCCCGCTCGACGGCATCCTGGTTGCCGTACTTGATGAACTGGATCTGTTCGAACTTCGGCGTTCCACCGGAGAATTCCGGGTTCTTGTCCATTTCGATGATGCGACCGCGGTCGAACTTGGTCACGATGAACGGCCCGGTTCCGACCAGGGGCAGGTCGGGCTGGTAGGTGCTGGTGAGTTCTTCCAGCGGCACTTTGCCCCAGATGTGTTCGGGCAGGATGTAGATCAGAAGCCCACCGATGATCCGGGCGTCAGGCTTGGAAGTCTCGATCACGACTGTCTCATCGTCCGGGGTCTTGATCGAAGTTACGTTGTTGGTGTAGCTGGTGAACAGCTCGCCCTCTTCACCGAGGTTTTCGAGGGTCCACTTGACGTCCTTCGATGTGACCGGAACGCCATCCGACCATTTCTTGTCGGGGTCGAGCGTGAAAGTGACAGTCTTGCGGTCGCCTGACACTTCCCAGCTTTCGGCGATTCCGGGTGCCGGGGACAGGTCCACCGGATCGAAGTTGACCAGGAGATCCCAGTTGATCGCCCAGACCGTGTAGTCCTCTTCATCGAGGCCAACGAAAGGATTCAGGGTCTGGGGATCCTGCGCCCAGCCGATCCGCAGTACGTCGTTTTCCGAATCGCCGGCCGCCGTGGCCGGGCTTGCGACCGCGAACAGCAAGGCGATCGCAGCAAACACAATTCCGGCAAGGGTCCCCACTTGTTTCAACCTCATCAACTCACTCCTCCTGGTTGTTCTGATGCCGGACCGACCGCGGCCTCGGTTATTTCCAAAGTTTTTGCGGTGCCATCGAGCCGGACGCGGGCGCCCAGTGGCATCGTCGCCATGTGCTTTCCGTGGCCGACCGGCACGTTCGCGATCGCCGGAATGCCCAGCGGGGCGATCAGTTCGTCGAGCACCTCTTCGATCGACAGCGTCGATTCGTTCGCTTCGGGCGGGGTCAGCGAACGCAGGTTCACGTCGGTGCCGAAAATAAACCCGGCCGCGTTGTCCAGCTTGCCTGCCCTGACCAGATGGTTCAGCAAGGTGTCGATCAGGTACGGATCCGTGTTGAGGTCCTCAACCATCACGATGCAACCTTCGGTTTCGACCTCGAAGGGGGTGCCGATACTGGCGCTCAGCAGGGTCAGACAGCCACCGGTAAGGACACCTTCAGCCTGGCCGTCGCCCACGGTGAGCACATAGGGATCTTCCGGATCCTCGAAAACCTTGCCGAGCGGATCGGGCTGAAACGCCCGGTGGAACCACTCCTCGGTTTCGGCGGTCAGTTCTTCCTTTCGACGGGTGAATCGCAGGAAGTTGGGCCCGTAAAAAGTCACCCAGCCAGGATGGGCAGCGAGGGCCAGGTGAAGGGCGGTGATGTCGCTGAAGCCACAGACGATTCTCGGGTCGCCAACGGCGTCCCAGTCGATCAGGTCATGGAGTCTTGCGCAGCCATAACCACCGCCAAGTGCGTGGACCATGTCGATTCCGGGTTCCGACAATGCCCACTGCAGGTCGGCGGCACGCTCGGCATCAGTTCCCGCCAGGTAGCCGTGGACCTTGCGGTGGTTCGGGCCGAAAACCACCCGGTGGCCGCGGGCTTCGAAATAGGCGGTGGCCTGCTCGATCTCGGACCTGGTCTGCGGGGGACTGGCCGGGGCAACGACGGCGATGGTCGCGCGATCGGGCAGGGCTGGGGGCTTGATACGGCTCAACTACTCACCTCTGTTCGTCGGGTTCGCAGTGCCGTCAGGCAAGCGTTCGAGGGCAAAATCTATCTTCTCTGGCGGCGTCCGCAGTGAACTGAGCACCAGTTCAACGTGGAGCTCTCCTACCCTTTTCAGTTCGAGCGGTCCATCGGGGTTGAACCAGAGTGCCACCCCGGTGCATTGGAGCAGGATGGCGTAGGTAGCTACCGAGGCATCGGAGGTGGTGAATCCGCCGTCGGCAACCCCGTCGACGATCATCTGGCGGAACATCTCCTGATAGGCATCACGCTTCTTGATCAGGAGTTCGCGGGGTTCCGGTGAGAGCGCCCGGATTTCACTGTCGGTGACGAAAGCGGCCCTGGCGTTCAGCCCGTGGAATACGACGTGACCGTACACCGCGGCGGACAGCCTCTCGATCGGCCCTTCCGCCTTTTCCATGGCGTTTTCAACCACCTCGGAGAGCCGCTCCATGAAGTCATCCTGCAGGCTGGTCAGGATCGATTCCTTGCCCGGGTACCAGTGGTAGATCGCGGCGGGCTGGACGTCAGCGGCATCGGCAATTGCCCGCATCGAGGTCGCGTTGTAGCCGAGCCGTGCGAACAGTTCGATTGCCGCCCGATCGATTGCGTCGCGGGTCTCGATTCCCCGCCGGGCTGGCGGTCGCCGGCCACCGTTTCCGGCAGGTGAAGTCGTCCCGGTGTGGTCGGGTTCGGTCAAAGCCCCAGCAACTCCCGGGTCTGAGCCTGATCGGCGACGTCGCGGCCCAGCCGACGACTGAGATCAACCGCAAGCTCAACCAGGGCGGCGTTGGACGGGGCGTGGACCCCACGGGAAACGTAGGCGACATCTTCGAGGCCGGTTCGTATGCCAGGTGCCCCTTTGAGCAGGGCCAGCGCCATCATCCGCTGGTGCTGGCGCCCGATGCAGGTGACGGTCCAGAAGGTTTCCGGGGGCAGTGGCCTCAGCATTGCGTCGAGCGCTTCTGGCGAAGCGTCAATTCCGCCGGGCACCCCGAAAACCAGGTTGATTCGGAACGGTTGGGGAACTACCCCTTCCTCGAGCCAGCGGACGGCACTGATCACATGCCCGACGTCGAAGCATTCGACTTCGAGGCCGATCCCGGCATCAAGTGCCCGGCGGGCGATCCCGCGGCCGTCCGGCGGTGCGGTGATGAATGTCTCGTCGCCGAAGTTCATCGATCCTGACTCGACTCCCGACAGGTCGGGCATCGCTTCGAGGCCGGTGGTCCGTTCTTCGATAGTCATGTCGTTGCTGCCGCCGGTCGAAACCATGGTGACCAGGCCTGAAGCAGAGCGGATCTGCTCGATCACGTCGACGAACAGTTCCGGTCGCCCACTCGGGGTACCGTCGTCCTCCCGCACATGGAGGTGGACCACGGTCGCCCCGGCCCGGCCCGCTTCGATGCTCGATTCGGCTATTTCAGCCGGGGTGTATGGGATGTTCGGATTGTTTTCCCGGAAGACATCCGCCCCGGTGACCGCAACCGTCAGCACGACCGGATCCGAATCCCAGGCCTTCATGTTCCGGCCTCGACTTCCAGCATGAACGTTTCCCGCTGTTGCCCGTTTATCGGTTTCGAACCGGATCTTTCCGGGTCCCACATGACCAGGGCGAACTCCGCTTCGACTGCGACTTCACCGCGACTGTTCAGGATTTTCTCGGTTGTCGTGAAGCTCGATCTGCCGAATTTCTGGATGCGGCAACTGACGGCCACCTGACGCCAGGCAAATTTGATTTCCTCGTTGAAGGTGACTGAGCAACTGCCGACCACATATTCGAAACGTCCCACTTCGAGTCCGGCCAGGTACGCATCACGGCCTTCTTCGAGGTAGGTGAGTACTGCCGTGTGACTGACGTGTCCAAGTCCATCGATATCCCTCCATCTCATAGCAACGTCGTGGGTAGGCAAAGTGTTCATCGGGCATGTCCCGCAGGGACGCCCATCGCTTCGCGGAGGGCAGGTGACCGCCGCAGAAGGTCGAGCGAGTAGGCGCCGACATCCGGCGTGAAGCCACTGCCGATCAGCATGCGAACGTCGATTCCAAGGCCGTCCGCTGTCAGTGCCGCAGTCGAAAAGTTGGTGGCCATGGAAAAGAAGAGGACTGTGCCGCCCTCCGCGGTAGCGAGAATCGCCGCTGGTTCGCACCGGGTCGCGTTGACTACCACCACGGTCAGGTCGGCGGGTGGGGCACCGTGGGCCCGTAGCTTCTCGAGGGTCCCGACCGGATCCCGCAGATCGGCGGTGAGGCCGATGTCACAGAGGCCGAGGTCCTTTACCAGTTCGATGGCCGCGGCATCGGAATCGATCGCGATCACCGTGCCGCCTTCCATCGTGTCGCAGGCGGCCGCCATCGCCAGTTTTCCGGCATGGCCCGCTCCGAGTACACAAACCGTGCCGTTTGCCGGGGCGAGGTTGCGAACGTGGGATCCGGCCCCGTAAACGTCATAGATTTCAAGGGCAACACCGGTCGGGATATCTTCCGGCAGCGGCCCCCAGGGAGCGCTGTCAAATACGTAGGCCACGCCTTCTATCCCGATCTGCGCCGAGTCCGGATCGAGGTCGGTAATCCGATCGATCCGTAGTGGCGTGAGGGTCAACGATGCCAGTGTCACGATCCTGTCCCCGATTCGGGGCGGCGAATCGAAGTTGTCGCCGATCGCGGTGACCTCGCCCATGGCGATGCCGCCCGAATCGGTTTCCGGATTGTGCATTTTGCCGCGCTGCCCGACGATCTCGAGGACACGTGCTGCCATCGCTTCGGGCGAGCCGTCTGCGTGTGACCGGATGTCCCGGAACGAGGTGGAATCAAGGCAGAGCCGATCGACTGCCAGTTCAATTTCGCTGGCGCCCACCGGGCCGGACGCGTCGAGACGTTCCGCGGGCTGCGGCAATGCCTGGGGCGGGTCGATCACACGATCTACTCCGAGGCTTTGTTTCGATCGGTCGGTGGACGAGACCTTCATGAACGATCGTTAAGCTAACCGCGAGGTCCCGGCCTGTCAAGCACTGGTCTGAGATCCAGCCCCCGATCCCGAAAAACTGGAACCCCATGAGTCTCAAAATGCCGGTCGTCTGGAATTCCGACTCTTACGCGCATGAGCCGAACGGAGAAATCTGGGTCGGCATACGGACCGACGGAAGCGAACAGCCTTCACGCGTGGACGCGATCCGGAAGCAGTTGTCGCTGGAAGGATCACGCGAGGTGGAATCACGTGACCACCATCAGGACCAGCTGCTTCGAGTTCACGACCGGGAACTGCTCGACTACCTGGAGACCGCCTCGGATCGGTGGCAGGCCTCCAGCCTCGTGACCGATCCGGGCCAGGACCGGGTTGTCCCGTACCTCTTCCCCCACCCCGGCCTGATCGGGTCACTGCCTCTGGTCACCCCCACCGCCATCGCCGCAAGGGCCGGCCAGCATACGTACGACACCATGACCCTTATCGGCCCGGGAACCTGGCCAGCCGCCCGCGGAGCCGCCGACGCGGCGCTGACCGCGGTCGATCTGGTGACATCCGGGGTGGATTGCGCTTATGCCCTGTGCCGGCCACCCGGCCACCACGCAACCCGATCCGCGATCGGTGGCTCCTGCTACCTGAACAACACCGCCATCGCCGCTGCCGAGCTGGGCGCATCGACCGGGCTACCGGTCGCGGTGATCGACATCGATGCCCATCACGGCAACGGCACCCAGGCGATCTTCTACGAAGATCCACAGATATTGACCGCATCGGTCCATGTAGATCCGGGGGCCGGCTGGTTCCCCCACTTCCTCGGTTTCGGTTCGGAGACGGGCACAGACGCAGGAAAGGGCTCCAACCTCAACCTGCCCCTGGCCCCGGGATCAGGCGACGAAGCGTGGCTCGGGGCAATCGCTGCAGCGATCGACTGGGTTGCCTCGAAAGGAGCCGGTTCACTGGTCCTGGCCCTGGGGGTCGACGCCGCAGCCGGTGACCCGGAAAGCCCCCTGGAAATCAGTTGTGACGGTTACGCCAAAGCCGGGGAGATGCTCGGCGCGATCGACCTGCCGAGTGTGATCGTGCAGGAAGGCGGATACGACCTGGATCTGCTCGGTGAGCTGGTTCACCGAACCCTCAACGGGTTCGAATCGGGACGCGCTTAGAGCTGGCGGTCCTTCGTGACCCCGTTGCGAATGAATTCGACGATGTCATCGGTCGGCGATCCGGGTGTGAACACACCGGAAACCCCCATTTCCTTGAGCGCCTCGATGTCCTTGGTCGGGATCGTGCCACCAACCGTGATCAGGACGTCATCGACGCCCTGGGCCGCGAGCAGTTCAACGATCTTCGGGACCAGGGTCATGTGTGCACCGGAAAGGATCGAGACTCCGATCGCATCGGCGTCTTCCTGAATCACAGTTTCGGCGATCTGTTCCGGTGTCTGGTGAAGACCGGTGTAGATCACTTCCATGCCGGAATCCCGCAGGGCACGGGCGATTATCTTGGCACCACGGTCATGCCCGTCGAGGCCGGGTTTGGCCACCACAACACGGATCTTGTGGTCAACCTTGGGTTCCGCCACGGCATTCATCAGAACACCGGGATTTCCGTATATGTGCCAAAGACTTCCTGCATGGCTTCGATCATCTCACCTTCAGTGACCCGGGCGCGGGCGCACTCGATTATCGGGTACATCAGGTTGGTGTCACCTTCGGCTGCGCGTTTGAGCTCAGCCAGGGTGGATTCAACCTCGGATGCGTTGCGTTCGGACTTGGTTTTCTTCAGCCGTTCGACCTGGACCTGCTCAAGGGCCGGATCGATGTGCAGCAGCGGAACTTCCTCTTCTTCGTTCTGGTACTTGTTGACACCGACGATCGTGAATTCACCGTCGTCGAGTTCTCGCTGGAAAGTGAACGCCGCTTCGCCGATTTCGCGCTGCGGGAAGTTCTGACGGACGGCTTCGACCATGCCGCCAAACTCGTCGATCCGGCGGAAGTAATCGTAAGCCTCCGCTTCGAGTTCGTCGGTCAGGGCCTCGACGAAATACGAACCACCAAGCGGATCGGCCGTGTTAGTGACACCGGTTTCATGGCTGATTATCTGCTGCGTACGCAGCGCAACCCGGACCGCCTCTTCGGTCGGCAGGGCAAGCGCTTCATCAAAAGAGTTGGTGTGAAGCGACTGGGTCCCGCCAAGCACTCCGGCGAGAGCTTCGATCGCGGTACGCACGATGTTGTTCAGCGGCTGCTGGGCAGTCAGCGAAACACCGGCGGTCTGGGTGTGGAACCGCAGACGCATCGACTCGGGTTTCTTCGCGCCATATGTCTCTTTCAGCTCACGGGCCCAGATTCGCCGGGCAGCACGGTACTTGCCGATCTCTTCGAAAAAATCGATGTGCGCATTGAAAAAGAACGAAAGCCTCGGGGCGAAATCATCGACGTCGATACCACGCTCGATTGCCCGCTCCACGTAAGTGAACCCGTTCTTCAAAGTGAAAGCCAGCTCCTGGGCGGCGGTCGCCCCGGCCTCACGGATGTGGTAGCCCGAGATCGAAATCGGATGCCAGCGCGGCATGTTGTCGGTGCAGTACTCAACCATGTCGGTGACCAGACGCATCGCCGGCTCCACCGGGAAACACCACTCCTTCTGAGCGATGTATTCCTTGAGGATGTCAGTCTGGATCGTGCCGGAAAGCTTCTCCGGCGAGACACCCTGGCGTTCACCAACGAGGACGTAGAACGCAAGCAGAATCGCAGCCGGCGCATTGATCGTCATCGAAGTGCTGACTTCGTCCAGCGGAATTCCCTTGAACAGCACTTCCATGTCATCGATCGTGTCAACCGCAACACCCTCACGACCAACCTCACCCAGAGATCGGGCATGGTCGGAGTCGTAACCCATCAGGGTTGGCATGTCGAACGCGGTCGACAGTCCGGTCTGACCATGCTCAAGCAGGTAATGGAACCGTTCGTTCGTCTCATCAACGGTGCCGAAACCGGCGAACTGGCGCATCGTCCAGTTACGGCCTCGATACATCGATTCATACGGTCCGCGGGTGAACGGGTACTGGCCCGGTTCACCGATCTTCACATCGGAATCACCGGTGACATCATCCGGTCCGTAGCTCGCACGGATCGGTTTGCCCGACATCGTCTTGAACTCTTTTTCCGCCGCTTTCGCCGCCTTGTCGGAGGCGGAAGATTCGGGCGGGCTTTCTGAAGGTGGCGTTGAGGTCGGTTCCATAGGTCAGGTAGCCGAATAGTAGGGCATTCGCACAGCTCTCCCGAACGGGGTCATCAGTCCCTTTGTGCGCTTGGACAGTCGACGGGGAACTTCATCCCCGGATCGAGTTTTCGACACGTTCAATCGGCTCGTACCAGCCGTTTTCCAGAACCCACGCCTGGAAATCGCGATCCAGACCGAAAATTACGGCAAGTCCGACCACGATGAAGATCGCTCCGACCACCTTCTTGAATGCTCCATCCGGATTGCTGAGCCAGTTCATCCGGCTGATCAGTGACCTGCCGAAAATGCTGATCAGCAGGAGCACCGACGCAAGTCCCACCGCATAAGCGACCAGGTACGCGAAGCCCCGGCCGAATGACGCCGGCAGGATCACCGCGACGATCAACGCGTAGGTCGGGCTGCAACTGTTGAAAACCGGTCCCAGCGCCGCGCCAAGAGCAATGTCCCGGCGAATCCCGGACTGGCCTTCGGAACGGGCCATGAGGCGATCGGCAGATGAAGTTATGCCGGTCACGACCATCACCCTGTCCCACAGCCCCGGAAACAGCAGGATCACACCGAAGAGGACCACTATTCCTCCAGAGACCACGGCCCAGACTTCATCCGGCACCCCCAGCAGGGCGGTCGAAGCTTTGAGCAGCAGGGAAAAAACGATTATCGAAACTGCGAGGCTCACGACGATCGTCACTGGACGACGCAGCGAGGTCAGGTCCTGGTCACCGGACCCGCCCAGGACACTGCCGCCAACCACGACCGGCAAAAGCGGCAGGACGCAGGGGGCAAGGACCGTCAGGACCCCGGCCATGAATGAAGCAATCAGGAGTTCCATGGTGGGCTAACCCACCCGGGTCACTGAATCAGCGCCCGCTCCACCGATTCGAAAGTCGGTTCGTCGTAGGCGACCAGTTCATCGACCTTGTTGCCGTCCTTGTCAACTTTGACCATGGTTGTCTGGATCGTCACGCCGTACTCCTGACGCAGATCCTGATTGGTGTCGTAATCAACCTTGAAGATCGTGGTTCCGGCTGGAATGTCACTCGCTTCGATGTCCGCTTCGAGGGCCTGGCACTGGGAGCACCAGGGCGCATGGAAGAACAGCAGCTTGTTCCCGGGTGTCTCGGCGATCAGTTCCGGTGCGTAGTCCACGTAGGCACCGGCGGCCTGCGTATCGTCGGTGGCCTTGTTGCCGGGCTTGTCGGCAGCCGGTTCGGTGCCGCCACCCGACGACGAATCATCCGCGGTGGCCGTGGAAGCTGTCTGGCTGGTTTCCGAATCGTCGGAAGAACCACCCGAAATCGAGTAAACGAGTCCGCCACCAATCACGACAACGATGGCAGCCACAACCGCTAAAACTTTTCTATCCATACAGCGAGGCTACCGGGTCAGGCGAATGGCAATTTAAGGATTCCGTAATGAGTTCGTGCTTTCCAGAGCCAGATCAGCGGCGTTTCGAGAGCCAGCTTCCAAGCCCGCCAAGGGCGACTGCCGCGCTGATCGTCCCGGCAACCGCGAGGTTTCTTCCGAGCTGGTCGAAGCGCATGATCTGCCATCCGTTTTCTTTGGCTTCGGCGACCAAGGGCGCATCCGGATTGACCGCCACGGCGTTGCCGACAGCCCGCATCATCGGCAGGTCGGAGGCCGAATCCGAATACGCCCACGACTGGGACAGATCGATGTCGTCCCGGGCTGCGATGCGTTCCATCGCCGGTACTTTGCCCGGCCCGTAAACGAACGGGCCGTCGAGTTCACCGGTGTAGACGCCTTCATCATTGACTACATACCTAGTGCCGATGCCGCCATCCATGCCGAGAACCGATGCCAGTGAAGACACCATGTCGGAACCGGCGGCACTGACGATGTAGGTACGCCGGCCCGCATCCTGATGGCTGTAGATCTCGGCCAGCATCTCCGGATAGACCCGGGGCAGGATCCCGGCCAGAACCTCCGGCCACATCCTCGAAATGTCGCTCGCCGAAACGTTGGCGAGTGTGTCCTTCGCTACTTCCATCACCTGCGCTGTTTCTTCGTCAGTCGCGCCCTTGATCCGGTACTTCAGGTGATCCCTGCCCCACTTCAGGACCTGGGACCGGGTAATCAGCCCACGTCGTCTGGCAACCCTGGCGAACTCCATGCCGCTGGATCCCGCCATCAGGGTTTTGTCAAGGTCGAAAAATGCTGCTGCGTTGCTTTGGCTCACAGGACATAAGCTACCGACAGGGAACGTTCGTCTAGGGAGGTCAAATGTCTTTATCACGGTGGATGCCTGCGCTCTTCGCCTTGCCGGCAATGCTCGTCGCGGTCGTATTTACGAGCCCGGCCGTTGCTGCCGTGCCGGTTACCGGCTGGCAGGAAACCGGAGTGCGCTCCTTCCACGGCTTCGACGCATTTCCGAAATCCCAGGGCATTGCCACCGACGGCAAACAGGTCTTCTTTTCGTGGAACGTCGGTTTGACCAGCACCGACCTCGAATTGAATGACATCAACACCGACCACGTGTATGACGCGATTCCCGTGGACCTTTCGAACAAGGGCCTGAGCCACATCGGCGACATCGATTTTTACGAAGGAAAGATTTATGCCCCGATCGAAGGGAAACCCACCTTCGAGCATTCGACCATCGTCACTTACGACCCGGAAACGCTTGAACCGGCCGGACCCCGGTTCGAACTCGCCCGTGATCCGTACCTGCCGGACGGTGTGCCGTGGGTTGCGATCGATCCCGTCAGGCAGGTTGCCTACACCAGCAAATGGAACAACACCGGACTGCTGAATGTCCATCGTCTCTCCGATTTCGAGATCGTCTCCACGCTCGAACTGAGCCGGCCGATTCCCCGGACCCAGGGCGCCAAGGTCTACAAAGGCATGCTCTACGCGGCCCGTGACAACGGTTCCGAGAAATCCATCGAGACCATTGATCTCGACACGGGGGTCGTGACCAACCTTTTCGACCGCAACCTGGGCAACGAGAACGAAACCGAAGGCATCGCTTTCGTGACCAACCAGAGTGGAACCACGATGCTGACGTCCGACATCGACGAGGCGGACGGCGCCCGGGTCGACGTCCACAGTTACCGGGTGAACGGTGACCTGACCGCACCGGAGATCACTTCGATCCGGTTCGAGGCCAAAAAGATCAAGCGGGGAAAGAAACTTCCGGTGACTATCGAGTCAAGCGAAGCGGTATCTACAACCGCATCCTGGTCACGATGCGTCGGGCCGAAAAAGAAGCGCTGCGGCAGACTCAAGCCCGCCGGACGACCGGCCCTCACCAGCCTGGAGGCTGGAACCAACCACCTTCTGCTTCCCCCGAGGGGCACGAACTGGGCTCGGGGCAAGAAATTCAACCCCGGCCGTTTCCGGCTTTCGGTTACACCGACCGATCAGGCCGACGCGGTCGGCCCGACCAGATTCGCCGGCTTCACCGTTCCGAAACGCGGAACCGGCAGATAGAGAAACACCGGACCCGGGCTTAACGAAAACGGGCGTGCCTTCCGGCACGCCCGTTTCACAGATTCAGCCAGCTATTTCAGCCGGCCACTTCGATCACGATGGCGTCGCCCTGACCGCCACCGGAACAGATCGCGGCGCAGCCGAGGCCGCCGCCACGACGCTTGAGCTCACGAGCCAGCACAGCGATGACGCGGGCGCCGGAAGCACCGATCGGGTGTCCGAGCGCTACCGCTCCGCCGTTCACGTTGACCTTGTCTTCATCGAGGTCGAGCATCTTGATCGTGTTCAGGGAAACCGAAGCGAAAGCCTCGTTGATTTCCCAGAGGTCAACGTCAGCCGCGGTCTTGCCGATCTTGTCGAGAGCGGCTTTGGCAGCCAGTCCCGGGGTCTTGGCGAGACAGGCGAATTCATCACCGATCTGGCCGTAGGAAACGATCGTGGCGAGAACATCCTTGCCGTTGGCTTCCGCCCACTCTTCTGACGCGAGCACGAGGGCACCGGCGCCGTCGTTCACTCCCGGGGCGTTGCCGGCGGTGTGGTTGGCGTCATCGCCACCGATCGCGCGCAGCTTCGACAGGCTTTCGGCACTCATTCCGGGGCGGATCGCCTCGTCAGTGTCAACGACCGTGTCGCCCTTCCGGCCCTTGACC
>JBAWHK010000037.1:0-16315 GCA_049593795.1 Solirubrobacterales bacterium | reverse complement strand
ACTGGGGCGGACCCTGCCCGCACTCGGGACTGAACTCGAAGATGGCGACCAGGTGATCGTGGTCGACAACGGTTCAACCGATGAACTGGCAAGCGTCGTATCCGAGCACCTGCCCGATGCCCGGATCGAAACGATGGGGGCCAACCTGGGTTTTGCCGCGGCGGTGAACCGGGGTGCCGAACTAGCCGAGGGGAACCTGCTGCTGGTCCTCAACCCTGACGCCCGGCCCGAACCGGGATTTGGCATCGCGATCCGGCGGCCGTTGAAAACCCACCCTGACTGGGCTGCCTGGATGGGTCTGGTCCTGTACCGGGAAAACGAACGCCTTTACATCAACTCGGCTGGCAACCCGGTTCATTTCACCGGGATCTCCTGGGCTGGCGGTCATGGCGAACCGGCGGGAGAGGCTGGACCCGAACGGGAAGTCCCGACCGCGTCAGGCGCCTGCCTTGCGATGCCCCTGGAAAGCTGGCGACGGCTCGGCGGTTTCCCGGAAGAGTTCTTCCTCTACCAGGAAGACACCGACCTTTCAATCCGGCTGCGGTCGGCCAACGAGAAGGTCGGCCTGCTCACTGAAGCGAAAGTCGACCACGCCTATGAGTTCGGCGGGGCGGGAACGAAATGGTTCTGGCTGGAACGGAACCGCTGGGCCATGATCATCCGGAACTACCCGGCCGCCCTGCTCGTGTTGCTGCTCCCGGCCCTGCTAGCCACGGAGATCGCGTTGTTTGCCGCTGCCGCCAGCGGCGGCTGGCTGCCGGAGAAACGAAAGGCCTGGACCGAAACCCTCAGATGGCTGCCACGGCTGATCGGCGAACGCCGGAAGATCCAGGCGGTCCGCTCGGTCTCAGCCCGGAACTTCGCGCTGATCCTCACCCCCGACCTGGACTCGCCCTTCCTGCCGGCAACGGTCAGGCGAGGTCCGGTGCGGCTGGCACTCAGGGCCTACTGGCGGGTCGTGCTGCTGCTTCTTCCCGGCTAAGGCCTCAACCCGGCTGATTCAGCCAGGGGCTGATGCTCAGATCGGCTGCGTAATCGGTCGAACCAGAATTTCGTTCACGTCGACCGAGTCGGGCTGGTTCAGCGCGTACTCCACGGCCCTCGCAATGTCGTCGTCGCCCAGAGCGCTGTCGCCGGGACGATTGTCGAAGAACGGTGTGTCAACCATGCCCGGTTCGATCAAGGTCATTTTGATCCGGTTTCCGTCATCAAGGCCGCGCAGTTCCTGCCGCAGGGCCTCACCGATCGCGGTCGCAGCATGTTTCGTGGCCGAATACATCGAGCCGGGAAGCACCCGGCGGCCGGCCATGGAACTCGTGACCAGCACGTGCCCATCTCCCCGCTCGAGCAGATGCGGCAGGGTGGACCGGATTGTCAGGGCAGGACCAAGGACATTGGTCAGGACCATCGACCGCCACTGCTCCGGGGTTTCTTCGAGGAAACCACGGCTGGCCCCGAAACCGGCGTTGGCGAAAACCACGTCGATTCTGCCGAAAGCTTCGAGCGCCGCGGCAGTCATCGCTTCAACCTGATCCCAGTCGCTGACGTCACACTGGGTGACGATCGCGCGCTCGTCGCCGCCGAGCTCCGCCGCCAGTTCCTGAAGGGGTTCGAGGCGCCGGCCAGCCAGGACCAGCCTGTAATCGGCGGCCATCAGGCGGGCCGTAGCCGCTCCGATTCCGCTGCCTGCACCAGTGATCAGGAGGACCTTCTCGGTTTCGCTCATGAGTTGATTCTGACACGAGGGAGACGCCGACCTGTCCGACTTGCGATAATGGCTGCTCCGTATGGATCTTTCCCGAAAGCGTCAAATCCGGCTCTTCGTAGCCCTCGGTGTGGCTCTCGCTCTGGCAACAGGGCTGATCTACGTGTCGTTCAACGCTTCAAGCGAAGCCCGTGAACCCTCCGAACTCCAGAGTGCCGTTCCCGGGAAGAACTATGAGATGACCGGAAAGGTAGTTGCCGGTTCAATCGAAAAGACCGATACTGGAGCAACATTCAAGGTCAGCGACCGTGATGGGGCAGGCTCGATCTCGGTCAGCTACGAAGGCGTTATCCCCGATCCGTTTCGCGATCACCGCGAGATTGTTCTTCAGGGAAGCGTCAATGAATCCGGGGTCTTCGTGGGGGACAAGGACACACTCGTGACCAAGTGCCCATCGAAGTTCTCGGAGAAGAAGTATCAGTAGCCTCGGCAACGCGGCGCTCTGGCTGGCATTACTAACAGCCATCTTCGGTGTGACCGCCGCACTGGTCGGTACCCGGGGGGATCGTCGCTGGGTTGATTCCTCCCGCCGAGCAGCGTACTCACTGGCTTTTCTCCTGCTGCTTTGCGTATTTGCGATTGAGTACGCATTCCTTACCGACGACTTCAGCCTCAGTGTTGTCGCCAACCATTCTTCGATCGAAACGCCGAATTTCTACAAGTTCACCGCGATGTGGTCGAGTCAGGAAGGCTCACTGCTGCTCTGGGCCACTTTGCTGTCCGTGGTCGCTTCCATTTCGCTGTACGCGACCCGTTACAAGCTCCGCGACGTGGTGCCATGGGCCACCGCGATCATGCTCGGAATCGCGGTCTTTTTCATTGGTCTGATGCTTTTCGGGGGCGGCGTGAATCCATTTGCCGTCCTGTCCGAAGTGCCGCGTGACGGCACCGGGCTGAACCCGCTGCTGCAGCACCCGTCGATGATCATCCATCCGCCGATGCTCTATGTCGGTTATGTCTCGCTGACCGTGCCTTTCGCTTTTGCGA
Organism: Solirubrobacterales bacterium; assembly: GCA_049593795.1. Classification (GTDB taxonomy): domain Bacteria; phylum Actinomycetota; class Thermoleophilia; order Solirubrobacterales; family 70-9; genus 67-14. The sequence continues at coordinate 13,563 of JBAWHK010000037.1, read as the reverse complement.
TCGGCGCCCTGATCACACGGCAGGTCGATGCGGCCTGGACCAAGTCGACCCGGGGTTTTGCCCTGATCGCCTGGACTTTCCTTTCGATCGGGATCATCCTCGGTTCCCGCTGGTCCTACACCGAACTGGGGTGGGGTGGCTACTGGGCATGGGACCCGGTTGAAAACGCATCGATTATGCCGTGGCTGATCACCACCGCCTATCTCCACTCGATCATGGTTCAGGAGAAGCGCGGCATGCTGAAGGTGTGGAACGTCAGCCTGATCATCGCCAGTTTCACCCTTGCGCTGCTCGGCACATTCCTGGTGCGATCGGGCGTGCTCCAGTCAATCCATGCTTTCGGTGACTCGACAGTAGGCCCGTACTTCCTGGCCCTGATCGGGGTAATCCTGATCGGCTCGACCTTCCTTGTCATCTCCCGGCTCGACATCCTCCGATCGGAACGAAGAATCGACTCCCTGGTTTCCAGGGAAGCGATTTTCCTGATCAACAACCTTTTGCTCGTGGCCCTCTGTGCCGTCGTTTTCTGGGGTACTTTCTTTCCGCTGATCTCGGAACTGATCACCGGCACCCGTTCGACCCTGGCCGCGCCGTGGTTCGACCGTTACACAACCCCGCTGGCGGTACTGCTTGTCCTGTTCACAGGCCTTGGTCCGCTGCTGGCCTGGCGCCGGCTTTCGTGGGAGGGCGCAAAGAAGGTTTTCCTCTGGCCGCTGGTCGCCGCGTTGATTGTTCTGGTGGTCCTTCTGGTTTTCACCGACGCCGCGAAAAGCGTTGGGGCGCTGGCAGTTTTCACGTTGGCTGCCTTTACCGTGGTCGCGCTCTTCCAGGACACCTGGCGTGGAGCTTCGGCCCGCCGCAAAAGTTCTGGCGGCTCGATGGTCGCTTCGATCTATGCCGTCGCGATCCGGAACCGGCGCCGGTACGGTGGTTACATCGTCCACCTGGGACTGGTTGTCCTGCTGGTCGGGGTGGCCGCCTCATCGAGTTTTGAAACGAAAGTTGACCGAAAGCTCGCCCCTGGCGAAACGGTTTCGGTCCATGGCTACGACATCACTTACGTCAAGCCCACGGTCGAGCGCGACCGGGACGCACTGGTTTTCGGCGCCGAACTCCAGGTCGACCGGGACGGCAAGAAGAACTTCAGGGTTTATCCGAGCCGTCGATACCACCTGAATTCCGGCGAAACCCGGACTATCAGCAGCTACTTCGAAGGCGAAGCGACATCCGAAGTTGGACTCGACGCCGGACTCTTCTCCGATTTCTGGGTATCACTTGAACCCGACACGACCGTGATCCAGGATCGGGCAGAATCGGCTGATGCCCGTTTCGGCGCTTACATGCGGGAAAAGGTACTGCCGGTAATCCAGCGGGACCCGTCACAGACCGAAGCTCTCACCGAGCAGCTGATCGAGGTCCAGAACCTTGCGACCGACCAGATCCTCAAGGACTACACGGCCCCTGAAAACTTCGTGCCGGTCACATTCCGTGTGATCGTCAGCCCGATGGTCACCTGGATCTGGATCGGTGCGATCATCGCGATCCTCGGTGCCCTGTTCGCAGCCTGGCCCAGCGGCACTTTCCGACGACGCAAAGCGGGGTCCAAAGCCTGATGGAATACCTGATTGGAGTGATCCTGGGGGCAGCCGTCGGCGCATTCGTCACCTACCCCTTCTGGGGCGGGCGGGAGGCCAGCATCGCGGTCGACCCGGAACGCGCTGCACTTGAAGCAGCCCGCGATTCCAAGTACCGCGAGATCCGCGACGCTGAAACCGATCTGGCCTCCGGCAAACTGTCGCAGGGGGACTTCGATGAAATCAACGCGGACCTGCGTAGCGACGCCGTGAAGATCCTTGAAAAGCTGGATCGGGTCGGTGGCAAGGTCGAAACAGAACCTTCCCCGCCTGACGACCGCGCGTCCAAACCCGGCGACAGCTAGACTCCGGCGTCGTATGTACACCTTCTTCGCTGTTATTCAGGTAGGAATCGCCGTTCTGCTCATCTTCCTGGTGCTGCTGCACTCGGGCAAAGACGCGGGCCTCTCGGGTGCTTTCGGCATCGGTGGCGGCGGCAGTTCAGTTGGCGGCGGCTCAATGGTCGAGCGCAACCTGTCAAGGGCCACGGTCGTGACCGCCGTGGTGTTCTTCCTGAACACAGTTCTTCTGCTCAAGATCTGATTCACCGGGGGTAAACCACCCCCATGACTGGTTGACCTTCGGCTAGGGTCTGCGGACCATGAGCTCGAATACGAAGCAGATTCTCGCGATCACCCTTGGTTCCCTCGGGCTCGTCCTCGGCATCGTTGGCACGATCACGGCGTATAACGCCAAGAACGCGACCAAGGACAGCCAGGACATCTCGACCCAGATCGAACAGGAATTCGCGTCCGCCCAGGCGACGCAGGACGCGAAAGAAGACAAGCAGGCCTCCGATGCGGAGCAGCTGGTCAACAACCTGACCAATTCCGAGAAGTCCCTCGTCAAGAGACTCAACAGCAATGCCAAAAGCATCAAGAAGCTGAAGAAACAGAACAAGAACTTCAAGCAGCAGCTGAACACGCTGGCCAACCGGGATTCCGCGCTTGACACCGAAATCACCCAGGTCGAAAACGACATCGACCGGACGAACAACCGGATCAGCCAGACCAACCAGCAGGTTGAAAGCAACACCAAGAGCATCCAGCAGTTGCAGAAACGGCTGAACGCAGACGAGTCCTTCGTCCAGCCGTAGTGCCGCTAGGGGGCTGTGAGCCCCACCGTCAGGAAATTGTCGGCCTCGTCGGAAGTGCGCAGGGCGCCGACAGAAACCAGCCGGCCGCCGGGCATCCTGGTGATCGAGTTCAGCGAGCCGCCAAGGCCGGCCCTGACGCTTACGAGCCCGCCTCGACCCCAGCCCCGGGATGACCTGCCGTGCTTGCCGAAACTGAGCAGCGTGGGACGCCCATCGCGTTCACCGGCGAGGATCACGGCGGATCGTGTTGCCGTGATCGCGGAAACGTTGACGTTGCGTACCGGGGAAACCGAAAGTCCTCGCCGTCCGAAGCTGCGGTCCGGACGGCCGTTCTTCTTGAGGACCAGTACGAACCGGCGCTTCGCGCATTTATCGGCTGATTTGCCCACGCATCTCATACCGGTGATGATTACCCGGCCGTCAGGGACAACTGACATGGCGTCGACGGTCCGTGCTTTCGCCACCATCTGGCCACGGCCACCGAATCCGGTTGCGGGACGCCCGCGGGAGTTGAACTTCAGCACGACCAGTTCATTGGTTCCGCAAAGATTCGGCCTGCAGCTTCCCCGGGAGAAAACCAGGATCGGCAGGCCCTTGCGGTCGGTTGCGACAGATTCGATGCTGAGGCGTGCCCCGGGGTCATGCGGTATCCGGATGTTCGTTGATCCTCCAGAACCGAAGTTCAGGTCGATCCTGCCGGCAGGGTTGATCCGCGCCATCTTTGCTCCACTGCGGGTCCTGTCAACCGTGATCACCCCGCCGTCAGGCTGTGCCATCAGGTATTCGGGGAACATGCCGTCAAGGGTAGCTTCGGTGGTCGAACCGCCATTGCCGTAGGAAGAGTCGATCGAGCCGTTAGATCGATACCTGGAGATCGCCATGTAGGCACGGTAATCATCATCTTCGACCAGTTCTATCCGGCCACCAACGAAGATCTTTCCGGACGCGTACCCGACCATTGCCCGACGTTCCGAACGGACCCCGGTGATTACCTGCCCCTTGTTGCCGAACTTTCGGTCGGGCTTGCCATTCGGCAGCAGCCGGGTGAAGGCGAACCGGTTGCCGTTTCCGCTTGCGGTCCTCGCATTGGTGCTTCCGGCGACCAGAACTCTGTTTCCGGCCGGAAAGACCTGCCGGGCAGTGTCGCTGCTCGGAGCGGACAGTGTGTAGGTGGCGATGCCACCGGACCCGAACGCCGGGTCGGCAGTCCCACCAACCGTGAACCTTCCGATCTGTCCGGCGCCGTCGCTGGTTCGTCCGGTCGCCACAACCCGTCCCTGATGGTCGACGAATCCGTCCGAGATCTGGCCTGAACCTTCCGGGAACAGCGCGATGCCGGACGCACCATAAGCGACAACCCGGCTGGCGTCGACGTTGAACTTCTGGGCCATGATCTGTGCCTTTCCGTACCGGCCGATCACGGTCAGCTTGCCGTTCTGGTCGAGGTCCAGGGCAGCGATCGAATGGGGTACCGATTCGTCGCAGGTATCGGCAACGGCTGCTGCCGCCGCATCATTGAACTCCTGGTCGATTCCCCCATCCGGCAACAGCGCGAAAAGGTCGGCGCAGTTGTTGTTCCAGTATTCGTCGACGTTCGCGGTGACGATACGGCCGCCCGGCAGGACCTCGATGCCGCGGGAGCCCTCCGCCTTCGCGGTCTGGAACACGCCGCTTGTGCCGAAGGTACGGTCGGCCCGACCGTTGGTCTTGAACCTCGCGAAGTAACCGCGTCCGCGTGAGGAAGATGCGGCCATCAGGATGCGCCCTTTCGAATCCAAAGTGATCCCGGTCACCGATGTGCTGCTCGGACCACGGGATTCGGCTTCGGCGATCCCTGCCCCGCGGCGCCCGAACTTCCGGTCGATGCTGCCGTCAGCTTTGAAACGCGAAAGGTTGAAATTTCCGTCGTTGAAGCCGGCCACGAGGATCCTGCCGTTCGGCAAAAGAGCCAATTCATTCCCGACGCCGAGGGGCCCCTTGAACAACTGGCCGGTGCGGTAGGAAGGATCGAAGTTGCCACGCCGGTCCAGCCGCATCAAAGCGATGTGGCGGCAGGCCTCTTTCCCGCATTTCACCTTGGTGGTACCAGCGAGCATCAGCCGTCCTTTGCTGTCGGCAGCAATCGCTCCGCCGGACACCGAACCGCCCTCCTTGAAGTTGACATAGGAGACACCATCACGACCGTAGCTACGGTCGATCCGGCCGTCGGCGAGGAACTTCGCGATCTCCAGACCCTGCGCCCGGTAGCGGCCGCTGCTCAGCAGATACGTTTCTCCGGTCGGGCTACCGGTTGAGTCGATCAGTCTGCTGCGGTCACGCCCAGTGCCGATCGAACCGAAATTCTGGCTCTGGATCCCGTTCTTCGCGAATTCAGGGTCGATGCCCCCTTTGGCGTCCGCGGCTACCGGCATTAGCAGGACCATGCTGGTCAGGACAAGCGTGGCCAGCGATGACCGCACGATAAAAGCGACTCCGTTCAACTTTTCCCCAGTTCACGTGGCTTGATGGACCGACGCCTATAAAACTGCCACCGGGATGAATAGTTGCGGTTCCTGTGACCTTTCGGACCGCAATCCGGGCGTGGCATTCGTCATGCTGTGCCAATGCGCATCCTTTTCGTATGTCTCGGCAACATCTGCCGGTCGCCCACCGCAGAAGGGGTCATGCTCGGGCTGATCGAGGAACAGGGGCTGGCCGAGCGGATCGAGGTTGATTCGGCCGGAACCGGAAACTGGCATGTGGGCAAACGGGCCGATCAGCGGGCGATTGCCGCGGCCGCGGAGCGTGGGGTGGAGCTCACCAGCCGTGCCCGGCAGGTGAACGGCTCCGATTTCAATGACTTCGACCTGATCATCGCCATGGATCGGAGCAACCACGGGGACCTGATCGAGATGCCCGGAAGCGATCCTGCGAAAGTGAAACTTCTGCGTGACTACTCGGATGACGAAGAAAAGGACGTGCCCGATCCGTATTACGGCGGGGACGAAGGATTCGTGGAAGTGCTCGAGATAGTTGACCGGAACTGCCGGGCTCTGCTGGCCGAGGTCACCGCTTCAGCCTGATCCAGCCGGGGCGGGGGCGGATGACACACTGTGCCCGTGTTCGAAGAAATGATGCTGCGCTCCCTCCACGTCCAGTCGATGCGGGCCGGGGAGCTCCACGCCGGTCACGAATCCCACCGGCTTTTCCAGGCTTCGACCGTTTCCGCCCTGCTCGATGGCGTTTACGACGGTGACCTGACTTTCGCTGAGCTGGCCGACCATGGTGACCTTGGGCTCGGCACCCTGAACGGACTCGACGGCGAAATGATCGCGATCGACGGCGCGTTCCTGCGGGCCGACGTGAATGGCGAAATCACCGAGATCCCCCCAGGCGCATGCACCCCGTTCGCGGTAGTGACCGAGTTCCGGCCGAACCTTGAGTTCGAGGTAGGCCGGGTTGAAGGCTTCGCGGAACTCGGTGATCAGCTCGACCGGCAGCTCCCTGCCGACGGTCCCGCCGCAGCGATACGCATCGACGGGTCGTTCAGCTCGATCCTGGCCCGCTCGGTGCCAAAACAGACCAGGCCCTACCGGCACCTGGACGAAGTCGTAGCGGGACAGAACGTCTTCAGCATTCCGGCGTGTACCGGTTCGCTGGTTGGCTTTCGGTTCCCGACCTACAGCGAAGGGATCGAGATCGCCGGTTACCACCTGCACTTCGTTGACGAAGACAGGTTGCGGGGAGGGCATCTGCTCGACTGCGAAATCGAAACCGCCACCGTGCGGGCCGCCGAGTTCTCGGATCTCCGGATCGAACTGCCACCCGGCATCGACCTTGGTTCTACGGACCTCGCGGACGAAACGCATGAAGCGATCGAACGTGCCGAGAAATTACATCCCGGACAGGCTGAAAGCTAGGCCAGGCCCCGCGGCAGGTTCGGCAGGTCATTGGTGGCTTTGGCCACGATCGAATCGATGTCATCGGCAACCGTGAACAGGTCGAAATCCTGCGGGCCGACCCTGCCCTGATCCATCAGGTTCTTCTTCATCCAGTCAAGTAGCCCGAGCCAGAATTCGGATCCGACCAGAACCACCGGGTGGGGGCGGGCCTTTCCGGTCTGGATCAGGGTCAGGACTTCGAAGAGTTCATCCAGCGTTCCGAAACCGCCGGGGAAAACGATGAAGGACCATGAATAGCGCACGAACATCAGTTTCCGCGCGAAGAAGTAATGGAACTCCTTGCTGATGTTGACGTACGGGTTCGCGCCCTGCTCATGCGGCAGTTCGATGTTCAGGCCGATCGAATCAGCGCCAACTGAATGGGCTCCACGATTCGCCGCTTCCATGGTTCCGGGGCCGCCGCCAGTGATCACGCCATAGCCGGCCTCGCCGATCGAGGCACCAACCCGCCGGGCCAGTTCGTACTCCGGGTCGTTCTCCCTGGTCCGGGCGGATCCGAAAACGCAGACTGCCGGCCCGACGTTTTCCAGCAGGTCGAAACCTTCATCGAACTCGCGGTTGATCTTGGTGAGGCGTTCCGGGTCGGACAGCTCCGCGATGATCTCCGGCTCGGAGCAGCGGATGATCTCTTCATCGAAAGTTGTCGGGATTCTCGGGGTGAGTTTCATGGGCTCCTGGTCCGTGGCCGATCGAATCCACAGCCTAGACCGGTTGCCGATCAGTCGACTGCGGCGCGATAACGCTCGATGGCAAACCGGCGTTCCTCGGCATGGTCGATTACCGGGGCCGGGTAATCGGTTCCGATCCGGCAACCCAGTTCGTCCTGAAGTTCTTCATCCATCAGCCAGGGCCGGACCAGATGCTGAGCCGGCAGTTCACGTAATTCCGGGATCCAGCGCCGCACATAGATCCCGTCAGGGTCGAAACGTTCCTGTTGGGTCATCGGGTTGAACATGCGTTGGAAGTAGGGGGCGGGGTCGGTCCCGACAGAAGCGACCCATTGCCAGCCGCCGTTGTTTGAAGCGACATCGCCGTCGATCAGCTGTTCCATGAACCAGCGCTCGCCTTCCCGCCAGTCAAGATGGAGATCTTTGGTCAGGAACGAAGCAACGACCATGCGCACCCGGTTGTGCATCCATCCCTCGTGGAGTAACTCACGCATTCCGGCGTCAACCAGCGGGTAGCCGGTCTTTCCCTGTTTCCAGGCCTCCAGCAGTTCGTCGTCTTCCTGCCAGTTCAGGGTGCCGCGATAACGCTCCTGGAACTCCCGTGCGGTGACCTCGGGGAAGTTGTCGAGCACGGCGGCATAAAACTCGCGCCAGGCGAGCTCGGTGCGGAACGTGCGCGGGCCCTCGCCCGGTTTCATCGCGAGTTTCCCCTCCAGCTCCAGTGGAGAAAGGCACCCCCAGCGAATGTACGGGGACAGGCGAGACGAGCCTCCAGCGGGCGAATTTCTTTCTTCCCCGTACCGGTCAACGCCGGCGTTACGGAAGATTCGGGCGGCCTCACGCCCGGCTGCTTCGCCTGGCTCGAAGCTGGTCTGGCCTTCCCCCGGCTCAAGGCCAAGGTCCTTGAGTTCAGGCAGGCTCCCGGGATCGGTGCCACCGGCCATGGTCAGCTTCTGCGGACTTGTAGCGGGCTCACGGCGTTCAATTGACTGCCAGGCTTTGGCGAAAGGTGAAAACACCGTGTACGGCCTGTCCTTCCCGGATCGGATCCCACCCGGGTCATCAACGACGTAAGCACCCGGATGGGGTGAAGCAACGATCGATCTGGCGGCGAGTGCCCGCCCGACCTCACGGTCACGTTTCAGGGCCCAGGGGGAGACGTCCGCGGTCCAGTGGACCGAGGTCGCGCCGGTCTCGTCGGCAAGGCCAGGCAACGCTTCTTCGGGACGGCCACGCCGCAGGATCAGGTCGGCCCCGAGAATCCGCAGGGACTCCCGGAGTTCAGCCAGGCAGCCGAGCATGAAGCTGGTCCTTGCCGGAGATGTGAACCTGCCGCCAGTCAACAGCCGGTCATCAAAGATGAAGCAGGGCAGGATCGAATCCGCCGCGGCAGCTGCGGCCAGGGCAGGCAGGTCATGGGTCCGAAGGTCCCGCCGGAACCACATGATTGCCGGACCGTCATTGTCGCCGGATTCGTTGCTCATCGGTTCACATGATGATGCCCCGGCATCGTCGCGCGTAATCAGTAGGTTCTGCCGCCTAGTCGAGAGCACTTGCCTTCAGGGCATGCGCCGGGAGAAAAGGAAACCATGGACCGTAAGTTTGGGGCAGTACTCGCAGTAGCGATCATCGGATTGGTCGTAGGCATTGTCGGCATCTTCATGGCGAACGACGCGAAAAACAGCAATGAAGAAACTCAGGCGCAGATCGCCAAGGCGGCTGACGAAGCCGACAACGCGGTCGTGAAGAAGGCCGCAAAAGTAGCGGCTGGCCTGAAAGCAGCCGGTAAGGCAGTGGATGAAAAGGTCCAGAAGCAGGCCAGTGAGGCCGAGTCAGCGGTTGCAGCCCAGGAGAAGAAGGACGCCGCGACTGCGGCGGCGGACCAGGCGGCGGTAGCTGCGCTTCAGAGCAAGATCGACGAACTCACCCGGGAGATCGCCGATGTCGAAGGCAAACAGAAGAGCAACACCGCGAAGGTGAATTCGCGGATCGATTCACTCGAAAGCCGCATCGGCAACTGAACCCCGACCCACTGACTTGCGAACGAACCCCGGGGCGTCCGTGCCCCGGGGCGATTCACCGCAGCTGTTCCTTACTTTCTCAAGGTGAATGAAATACCGCCGGTCTTGCCGTCGGCAGCGATCTTCGCCTTGAGCCGGACCTTCCTGGTCCGGGCAAGCTTCTTCCTGGCCTTGGCAGTGAAACGGGCGGTGACCACCGTCCATCCGGCCCTTTTTGCTCTGGTCGTTCCGATCGCGACCTGGGTCCGGTTCTGGAGGACCCTCGCCTGGATTCGGCCTGGACCTGTGGCCTTCACCTTGAACTTCAGGCCTCGCTTCAGGGCCAGCTTGAGATTCTTTTGTGGTGGTTTGATTCTGATTCCCGGGTTTCGTGGCCCGGGATTGACTGCGGCGGGGCCCCACTCGGGCTCGGAGGCACCTTCGATCAGCAGCCCCGGTTGCGGCGAATCACAGGTGTCCATGTTGGTCTTCAGCCAGATGCCATCGGGTTCTTCCCAGATAAGGGATTCACTGTCAGGGGACCAGCTCGGTCCGGAAAGACCCTCCAGTTCACTGGTAACGCACTGGGCTTCAGGGACGGCCGGGGCGGGGCCACTGAGCGCGTTTCCGGCGACCCGGTACCAGATCACATGGGTGCCGGAGCCATATCCGCGAATCGCCGCGAGGCGTTTGCCATCGGGCGATAGTTCGGCGTCGCCCAGGTCGGTGTCCTCGCTGGCGTAGTCACTGTCGTCAAACCAGTGTTCGGGGTACCCCCCGCCAAGATCGTGAATGTTCACCTGGGATCCGTAGCCGCCACTCTGCAGAGTTCGGGCATTGCCAATCCACGAAGGCTTGGTGAAAAAAGTCGATCCATGCTGGTCCGGATCGGTAAGGCGATCTGCCGCCGTATACCCGGTGACCGGGCGGGCGCCACAGGAAGCCCCGACCGGGCACTCATAGGAGACAAAACTCCAGGCAATCAGTTTGCCGTTGGGCGAGATCGCTACCTCGACCGGGACTCCGTCCACCGGATGGCTGACCGAGTTGACCAGTGGTGGTGGATCGATTGTGTTCAGAACCTGACCGTTTTGCCTGAGGCGGACAATTTCATCGAAGTGGCTGGCCGCGATCGTGCCGTCATCAGCCTGGGAAGGTGATCTCCACGGATTCTCGTAAGTGCCATCGACAGTCACCTGATACTGGCCGGAGCCATCAGCCTTGGCCAGCCAGACATTGTGGTTCTTCACGAAAACGATCGACCCCGAGCTTGCTGAAGCAGTGCCGGCCAGGACCAGCAGGCCGGCCATCACCGAAAACAGCGAGAGCAGGAAGTTGCGTTTGGACATCAGGACTCCTTGGAAACTGAAGGTTGGTTCGACGGTTCCCGGACCGGAAGCCGATCCGTCGTCGAATGTTCAGGCGGCGGCCATTCACGAACGTGTTCGGTTCCGGCAACCACAAGAGGATCAACCTAGGAAGCGCACCTTGCGGTCGGCTTGCGGCAGCCTTGCTCCGGGAAGCTGGGGCGGTCAGTCGCGGTCGGTGTCGCGCATCCAGATCGACCAGGGTTTGTTCCCCGGTTTACCGATCAGGTACATGCCCCGGCCGACTTCGCGGTATCCCCAGGCCATGTTGGTCTTTACCCGCACCGAACCGCTCTGGGGGTCGGCCATCGGAAAGAAGATCTCGACCCGGGCGCGTTGGGTACTGGAACCTTTGCCCGAAGCCTGGAAGATGCCCGTGTCCTGCGAATAACTGGTCGAATCGAGGCGTCCAGGTGCACGTCGTACATAAGCCCGACGAAGATCCTTCCGCAGCAAGCGGTACTGGCCCACCACCTTGTTCTTCGACCCGGAACAGTTCATTTCGTAAAGACTCCAGGGCGGCAGGGGCGGGGCACTGCCGGGATCATGCGTGGCTGCGTGCGGGTCGCCGCAGGACTGTTTCCAGGTCCACAGGGTCGCGCCGATCCGGTACTTGTCCTGAAGGGCCTGATGCTGGTTGAAATAGTCGTCGTCACGTCCGGTTGCCCGGTCAGGACTGCCGCCCCACTCACCGGTCAGGACCGGGGCGCCACCGAACGCCTTTGCCTCCTCGAGCGCATTCACGAAAGATGCTTCTGACGGAGGGGCTTCGCCGCCGATGCTGCCACCGTAAAGGTGGGGGGAATAGACCAGATTGCGATCCTTCGCGAATACCGGGGGCGGACCGGATCCAACCAGCGACCAGAGCACACTCGGTTCAAATAGGACGAGGTGGCGAAACCCTTTCCCGGCCTTCTCGCCGGCCCGAATGGCGGCAAGGGAGCGGGCATAGAACGGTCCGAGGGCCGCGGTCTGCACGGGGCCGAGGGCTCCCGGTTCATTCATGATGTCGATGCCGGCAACCGCGGTCGAGCGCGCGAACTTCTTTGCCATGCGACGCAGAGTCCTGGCGTAATGGGTCTGGATGCCAACCCCGTCGGCAGCAGGTGTGTTTGCGAAGAAATTGTTCCAGGCAGCGGTGACGGCCGGATTGATTTCCCGGTTGATGGTGAAACAGCGTGGCTGTCCGTCATCGATCGTTGCCCATCCCGGGGCTCCGTCCCAGCCGAAGCCGGGCTCGGCGGGAGCGACGCAGGACTCACCCGGACGGGCCGCGAGGGCCGGGCCCCAGGCATCCTGATGGAAATCGATGATCGTGTAGACCCCCTGTTTCCCGAGACGGTTGACCCATCGCTCAACCCGGTCGAGATAAGCCTCGTTGTACTTGCCCGGCTGCGGTTCGACCTTCGACCAGGACACGATCAGACGAACCACGTTCCAGCCCATCCCGGCAATCCGTTTCGGGTCCTTTTTGCCGAAAGGCAGAACTGACGGTTTGTCGGTCCCCTTCCAGTACTGGCCGAGAGAGTTGACGTTGACTCCCCGCAAAAGGACCTCACGGCCCTTCGAGTCAACGATGCGCCCGCCGCGTTCAACATCAGGGTCGGCTTTCAGGCGCGGCATCGCCGCAGTGGCCAGTCCGGCGGCGAACGAACCAGCCACCAGAAATGAAACCAGTACTGCCGCAATCGCGGCCATCCTCAAAGCCCCGCTCCTCATTCGACGGAGTCTAGGGCAGGAGGCGGCCGGTCTTTATCCAACCGCGCGTCGGCGCGGTTGGACCAAAGACAACAGATGCGGCTGAGAGGAGTCGAACCTCCACGTCCTTTCGGACACAAGCCCCTCAAGCTTGCGCGTCTACCAATTCCGCCACAGCCGCATGAAGGGCGAGGGATATTAGGGAAAGACGCCCGGGTGACGCGGTGCCGTGCCGGGCGCGAACTTTCGTTTCGGCGCTGACACAAACATGTGTCCGTACAGGCGGCTAGTGTACGAACATAGGTTCGCTGCTCCGAACCAGAAGAATCATTCCGATCGAGGGTCCCGAAAAGGCCGACTAAGGAGAGACGTGGTTGATCTAACCAAGCGGCAACGCGAAATCTTTGACTACATCGGCAAGTACGCCGACAAGACCGGCTACCCGCCGACGGTCAGGGAGATCGGCAAAGCGGTTGGCCTTCACTCCTCATCGACCGTGCACGTGCACCTTGCGAACCTCGAGAAGGCCGGAGTGCTGCGCCGCGATCCGACCAAGCCCCGGGCTCTCGAGATCCTCGTCGAAAAAGCAAAAAGTGCCCGGGACACCGCGGTTGATGCCGTAATGCCCTCCGGTGATGCCCCCGGCCTGCCGCTACTCGGCCGGATCTCCGCCGGCACCGGCATGCTCGCCGAAGAAAACATCGAGGAATACGTCGAAGTTCCATCCGTGATCGGCGGACAGGACGGCGATTACGTACTCGAGGTCCGTGGCGAATCAATGAAAAACGCCGGCATCATGGACGGCGATTACGTGATCGTTCACCCAACCCCGGAAGCCCGGAACGGTGAAATCGTCGTCGCCATGCTCGACGAAGAAGAAGCAACCGTGAAACGACTCTTCAAAGAAACCGACCACATGCGGCTCCAGCCAGAAAACGAAAGCTTCGAACCGATCATCACCACTGACGCACAGGTGATTGGCAAGGTGATTGGCTGCTTCAGGGCTATTTAGACCGGCCTTGGGGCTGACGCTGTGATGTCCGCAAAGGCCGCCCTTTTGGGCGGCCTTTGCTTTTGCAGGGCTGGTTGGCGAGTAGCGCCCGGGAACGACCTGGGGGCCGCTGCCTTCGTCGGTCGCTCGCGGGTTCGGGAACGCACA
>JBAWHK010000036.1:0-13880 GCA_049593795.1 Solirubrobacterales bacterium | reverse complement strand
CAGGCAACGCGGTCCCAGGTGGGCAGGCGGGGAGGGGCTGATCCAGCTGTAGATTCAGGGTTATGGGTGTATTGCGAATCGTTCCAAACCTTTTCGACGAAAAGCCCGGATCGACCTTGGACTTTTACGAAGATGTCTTCGACCTCGATGTAGTCATGGATCTCGGCTGGATCGCCACCCTGGCTTCCACAGAGTCGCCGGCGTCCCAGCTGAGCGTCTTCGAAAGTGACGGTGAGGAAGGGCGTGATCCGTACATTTCGGTGGAAGTCGACGATGTCGATGCGGTTCACCGAAAAGCGGTTGAACTCGGTTACGAGGTCGTCTATTCCCTGCGCAATGAGCAGTGGGGCGTACGCCGGTTCATGCTGAAAGACCCGGTCGGCCGGGTGGTCAACGTGCTTGCGCACGCTCCTGGCCCGGACACATCCGGTCAGGACTGAACGAAACCGATCTGACGAGCGGATCGGGGAGGGGCGGCGTCTCTGATCCTGTCGCTGATCGGGTTTTTCTCGTTCCGGCACCGGGCAGGAAGAACGAAAGCGCGGCGGCGGCGATCACGAAAGCGAATGAGGTCCAGAGGCAGCCGACCAGGCCGTGCCACTGGTACATCGCCCCGGAAAGAACGGTTCCGACAAGCCGACCACCAGCATTCGCCATGTAATAGAAGCCGACGTTCATCGCCACCTTGTCGCTCGCGGCATAAGAAAGAACCAGATAGGAGTGGACAGCGGAGTTCAGCGCAAAGATCACCCCGAAAGTGATCAGGCCAAGCACCAGGACTGTGGTCGGATCAAAGTTCGCGGTTAGAGCAATGGCGATTCCGGCTGGGAATGCGGCCAGGATCACTGCCAGCCAGGTTGCCGTGTGGCCGTCCGGTTGCCGGCCCGTCTTCCGGATATGCCGCTTCATCAATGTCGGGGCTGAAGCCTGAACGATGCCGTAACCGATCACCCAGATAGCAAGGAAGGTGCCCACCTCCCAGAAGCTCCAGCCGAGCACGGTCCGCAGGTAGACGGGCAGGCCGACCACAAACCAGACATCACGGGACGCAAAGAGAAATACCCGGGCGGCAGCCAGCACGTTGATCGCCCGGTCGTTGGAGAACATGTGGCGAAATTTCGCGGCACCGTCGGTGGTGCCAAGCCCGCCGTGCATCATGGTGGCGGCGGTGATCAGGGCACCAGCCACCAGGGCGACCAGCAGCAGCATTCCTGTCTGAAACCCGACCACGGTGAGCAGCACTCCGCCGACGAAGAATCCGATCCCTTTCAGGGCGTTCTTGGATCCGGTGAGCACAGCCACCCATTTGAAGAGCGATGATTCCGAGTCTTCAGGGACCACGAGTTTTACGGCGCTCTTCGAGCTCATTTTGGTCAGATCCTTCGCGATGCCCGACAGTGCCTGGGAGGCCATGACGAATGGCACTACAAGCCAGGTTTCGGGTGCCAGGCCGAGCATTGCGAGCGCGAAGATCTGGATCCCGAGCCCGGAAAACAGCGTTGCTTTCAGTCCGAGTCTCGCCGCGACCCAGCCTCCGACCAGATTGGTAACGATGCCGAAGAACTCGTAGAAGAGAAAGAGGGATGCAACTTCGAACGGCGTGTAACCGAGCTGGTAGAAGTAGAACAGGACCAGCATGCGGCTGGCCCCGTCGGCGACAGTGTCAGCCCAGTAGGCACCCGTGACCAGGATGTAGTTCCGGAGATCCCCCTTTCCGGTCGCCGCGGTCATCGGTGATCCTCAGCGGGTGGGGAGGGTGTCGGAGACCATCGCGGTCAGCTCCGACAGCCGGTTGGCGTATCCCCATTCGTTGTCGTACCAGGCGAGGATTTTCACCTGTGTTTCGTTGGTGACCATGGTCGAGAGAGCATCGATGATTCCTGATCTGGGGTCACTCCTGTAATCAACCGAGACCAGGGGCCGTTCTTCATAGCCAAGGATTCCTTCCAGCGGGCCATCTGCGGCGTCGTGAAGCATGCGGTTGATTTCGCTGACGTCGGTAGCGCAATCGACTTCAAATACGCAATCGGTAAGCGAAGCGTTAAGCATTGGGACTCGCACCGCCAGGCCGTCCAGCCGACCTTCGAGTTCTGGAAGGATCATGCCGATTGCGGTCGCTGACCCGGTTGTGGTCGGGATCAGGGAAAGGCTTGCGGCCCGGGCCCGCCGGAGGTCTTTGTGGGGGGCGTCCACCACCGTCTGGGTGTTGGTCAGATCGTGGAGGGTGGTGATCGAACCGTGTTTGATCCCGATGGCTTCATGGATCACCTTGACTACCGGCGCCAGGCAGTTGGTGGTGCAGGACGCCGCCGTGATGATGTCATGCTGATCGGGGTCATATTCGTGATGGTTGACCCCCATGACGATGTTCAACGCCCCTTCCTTGACCGGTGCTGCCACCACCACTTTCTTTACCGCCCGGTCGAAGTATGGCTTCAGGCTTTCTGGCGTCCGGAACGCACCTGAACTTTCGATCACGACATCGACACCGCTGCCGGTCCAGTCAACTTCACCCGGTTGGTCAAGCGTCGAATATTTGAGGGTCCGACCATCAATGGTGAGGGTGGAGCCGTTGCCGACGATGTCCTGTTCCCAGCGACCGTGAACCGAATCGAAACTCAGCAGATGGGCCGAGGTGTGCGCGTCGGCGTTCGGTTCATTTACGTGTGCGAACTCGATGGCGGGGTTTTCCCATCCTGCCCGGAGGGCCAGTCTTCCCATCCGGCCGAAGCCGTTGATTCCTACTCTGATGCTCATTTCGCCTCCGTTCGCAGGTGTTCGGCTACATTGACAGGCACCGTATCAATTGACAAACGTCGATTGAACTGATTTGATGGATTTCGATGAGCTCCGAACTTACCCTCACGCCAAAACAGAAAAGCCCGAACGGACAGCCATGCTGCGAGCCGGTTGTCTATCCAGACGTCGATCGGGCTGAAGCTGAGCGCATGGCGACGATCGCCAAGGCCCTGGGCGACCCGATTCGTCTCACCTTGGTTGACGTCCTGCGGAAACACGCCGGCAAGGTCTGCGTCTGTGAACTGGTGCCGCTGTTCGACGTGAGCCAGTCGACCTTGTCCCACCACCTCAAAAAACTGCGGGATGCCGGGATCGTCGATTCGGAACGGCAGGGCCTCTGGGCCTACTACTACGTGAACCCCGATGAACTGGAGGAACTGAGTAAATGGCTGAGCTAGAGACCGTGAAAGTTTGTTGTGCCCCGGAAGCCCAGGAGACCTGCTGCGAACCGGAAGCCAAAGAAGAGTGCTGCGGAAACGGGCCGGGTTGCGGCTGCGATGCCGGACGGACAGAGACAGAGGCCGCTGACCCGGGGAACATCAAGGAAGTCGTGCGGGAACGGTACGCCGCCGCTGCCACCGACGCATCCGGACGCGACGCGTCCTGCTGCTCCAATGACGCGGTAATTACCGAAGAGCAACGTGCGGTCTTCGGATCGAACCTCTACGAAGACGGAGACCGGGACTCAGTCCCCGAAGCCGCCCAGCTCATTTCGCTTGGGTGTGGCAACCCGACTGCGGTAGCGGAACTAACCGAAGGACAAACCGTGCTTGACCTTGGTTCCGGTGGCGGCATCGACGTTCTGCTTTCCGCCCGTCGGGTCGGCCCGACCGGCAAGGCATACGGACTCGACATGACCGAAGAGATGCTCGAACTTGCCCGGAGCAACCAGCGCGAAGCGGGAGTCGAGAACGTTGAGTTCCTGCTCGGGGAAATCGAAAAGATCCCGCTGCCTGACGCCTCGGTGGATGTGGTCATATCCAACTGTGTGATCAACCTTTCCGGCGACAAACCGCAGGTGCTGCGAGAAGCAGCCCGGGTCCTAAAGCCAGGTGGGCGGTTCGCCGTGAGTGACGTGATTGCCGACCCGGACATGACTGAAGAAACCCGGGCCGACATGAAGGAATGGACAGGCTGCATCGCCGGGGCACTGACCCGCGACGAGTTCGAACGGGAGCTGTCCGCCGCCGGCTTCGTATCAATCGCGATCGACGAGACGCACCGGGTTCACGACCAGGCAGCGTCAGCGATCGTCCGTGCCAGAAAGCCCGAGTAGCTACCGGTTACGGACGGTCCAGCGAAGGATCAATCAGGTACTTGGTGCCGGTACTGCGCTTCGCGAACGCGGCAAGCGTGGCCGGATCAAGAACATCGCCCAGCCCGATCGTCTGGGCGTATGACGAAGCGAACGTTGTTTTCAGTTCGGCCAGCACCCGGTCGCGCATCCTTCCGATCGTTTCCCCGCCGAGCCGACCCAGCGCATCGGTCAGCAGATAACCACTGACACTCCAGCGCAAGCCAAAAGTTCGTCGAATCGAAGTCGGACCCATGTCGAGCGAACCGTAGATGTAGACCTGTTTATGGGTAGAGGAGCCATATGGGGTCCAGTGCTCGGCCGGTTCAGCGCACGCTTCCATGGCCGCGAGGATGTCACCGGCAAGCGTGCCGCCACCAACCGCGTCGAAAGCCAGCGTTGCGCCAGTTGCCGCTACGGCTTCGGCAAGCCGTTCGGTGAAGTCGGGGAGCGATGAGTCGACGACGTGCTCGGCCCCCAGATCCCTGAGCGTTGCGCTCTGCTCGGCGCTACGAACGATGTTGACCAGACCGACGCCATCCGACTGGCAGATCTTCACGAGCATCTGTCCCAGATTCGATGCGGCCGCTGTGTGAACCAGGGCGGTGTGGTTCTCGGCCCGCATCGTTTCCACCATCGAAAGGGCGGTCATCGGATTGATGAAAAGCGAGGCCCCATCGGCCGCGGATGCATCGTCCGGCAGGGGAATCACCGCGGCGCTGTCAACCATTCGATAGTCGGACCACATTGCGCCCCCGACCAGCGAAACCCGTCGGCCGATCATGTCCGACGCATCGGGTCCGGCGGCAATCACGGTGCCTGCGCCTTCGTTGCCAACCGGCAGGGCCTGATCCAGACGGTCACGGAGAATCGGGATTGTCCGCGGCGGTACTTCGCCATCGAGTCCGCCTTCAGAGCCAGTGACCAGCGTTGACGGGTCAGCCGGGCCGAGCAGCACGCCCAGGTCGGAAGGGTTGATCGGTGTGGCCTCGACCGAGACCAGCACCTGGGACCCGGTCGGGTCGGAGACTGGTTCTTCAACCATGCGCAACTGGAGTGCGCCGTCGGAGGTGATCTTGGATCGCAGGTTTCTTCCGATGAATGACATGTAAGGCATTGTGCCCCTTCGCCCGGCTCGGGGTCGGACTAAGCTGCCGTAGTTCATTGAATCGGCGAGGAGATCACGTGCTTTCGACTGAGTTGACCACCGGGACTTTCAGCGGCGTAGCGGGCGGAACCATCCATTGGCGGGCCTGGACTCCGCCGGAGGTAAAAGCCCAGCTCGTGATCGTTCACGGATATGGCGAGCACGGCGACCGCTACACGAGGCTGGCCGAAACCCTCGCAGCCCAGGGGTTCTCCGTTTGGGCGAACGACCATCGGGGCCATGGCCTGAGCGAAGGGGACCGGGGCCTGCTGACCCGTATTGGTGACGCCGTCGAGGACGTTGATCAGGTCGTCGGCATGGCCCGGAAGTCCCGCCCCGATTTACCAATTTTCATGTTCGCCCACAGCATGGGCGGAACTATTGGCCTGCGGTATGCGCTCGATCATCAAGACCAGCTCGCAGGACTCATTCTCTCGTCGGCGGCTGTTTCCCTGGAAGGCCTGGGCGTACCCCGGATTCAGCGCGAGGCGGTGAAACTCGTGAGCCGGGTCGCGCCGAAGCTACCCGTCAACCGTTTGCCATTCGACGGAATATCACGGGATCCCGAAGAAGCCCGGATCTACATGGACGACCCTCTGGTCTACAAAGGTGCGCAGCCGGCACGGACCGTTTCCGAGCTGGTTGAGGCGATGGCAGAACTGCCAGGTGAGGTCGGTCGGCTTCAGATCCCGTTGCTGGTGGTCGCCGGATCGGCCGACCCGATTGTGCCGCCGGCGGGAAGCCAGGACATCGCCAGCCGCGCCGGGACGAGTGACAAACAGATAACCATCTACGACGGATATGTCCACGAACTGATCAACGAACCTCTGGAGGACCGGGAGCGGGTAACAAGGGACCTGATCGCCTGGCTTGATGCCCGGGTTCCCGCCGAGACTGTTTCAGAGGATTGAATCCGGCGCGTCAGCGCCCGACGAACGCGGAATGGATCAGAACTGGGCCAGGCTCCAGTGCTGCCAGTAGCCGAGCATCCGCAGTACGAAGCAGGTCACCGCGCCGATCCACATCATCCATAGAACGGGTCGCTTGCCGAGCCTCACCCCGGCGACCATGACTGCCGCTCCGATCAGTGCCGCCGTGGCGTAAAAGTCGGCTACCAGGATGACCGGTACCCGGTTGAGCAGAATGTCCCGTAGCACTCCACCGCCAACCGCAGTCACCCCGCCGAGCAGAACCGCGGTCAATGCGTTGGTCCTGAAATCGAGGGCTTTGGCCGCTCCTGCCACCGCGAACGCCGACAGTCCGGCCGCATCGAGGGCGACCAGGGTGGTTGGATCTATGTCACGAACCTGATTGGCAAACAGAAAGACGATCAGGCCACCAGCGAACGCGGTGATCGCATAGCGCTTGAGCTGGAGCGCGGCCGGTAGCTGCCCACCG
This sequence comes from Solirubrobacterales bacterium, assembly GCA_049593795.1. Classification (GTDB taxonomy): domain Bacteria; phylum Actinomycetota; class Thermoleophilia; order Solirubrobacterales; family 70-9; genus 67-14. The sequence goes on along the minus strand of JBAWHK010000036.1, from coordinate 7,242 downwards.
AGAAGCACGTCCCGGATGATGCCTCCGCCGAGCGCTGTGGCGAAAGCAAGCACCAGTACGCCAAGCAGGTCAAAGCCTGCTTCCACGCCCAGGATCGCTCCTTCGACCGCGAACAGGAGCGTCGCCCCGATATCGAAAGCAACCACCATCGAGTCGAGAGGCCGACGGGAATGAACGGGGGAGGTGTCCGAGATAGAGGTCAAGTCATTTCAGGCGGACGAACGACACCGGCGGTACCGGCAGAGGGTCTCAATCGCCATCTGAAGCCTGCTAGTTCTTCAGTGCGTTCCGCCCGCTTCGATCAGCAGCACCCCGACCCCGATCAGGCCGATACCCAGACCCATGACCAGAGTGAACGGCTCCTTGAAGATCAGTCGTCCGAGCAGTGCGGTCAGCCCGACTCCGCAGGCTGCCCAGATCCCGTAGGCCACGCCCAGCGGAACTCCGTCAGCAAGGGTCAATGAAAGCAGGGTGAAGGCGAGCAGGTAGCCGACCGCAACCGGGATCAGCCAGACTTTCTTTCTGCCCCCTTCCGACGCCCGGAGAGACATGGTGCCGACTACTTCGAAGACGACGGCACCGGCCAGCACGAGATAGATCACGCGTCTGCCTCACGTTCTTCGGTGGCTTTCTGCGCACCGATCTCGACCAGCAGGACACCGCAGATCACCACCACGATGCCGATCCCCATCAGAGCTGTGAAGGGGTCATCGAAGATCAGGGAGCCAAACACGGCGGTCAGTGTGATCCCGAACGCAGCCCAGATCCCGTAGGCAAGTCCAATCCCAACCCCGTCATCAAGTACCGCCGCCAGCAGGGCAAGGGCCCCGATGTATCCCGCCGCAACCAGGATGTACCAGGCAGGATGGTCCAGCGCCGCTCTGAGGGCCAGCGAGCCCGCAGTTTCGGAGACGATTGCGCCACCCAGTAGAAGCCATTTCTTCATCGAGCGAATCTTTCAGTTTGACATCGCGGACCGGGCGAGGCTAACACGGGATTGACAGGACTGCGGCTACCGATGGGTTCGGGTTCGCAGCGCGTTCAAACAGAAACTTTCGTCGGTGACCGGGGTTCCAGATAGCATCGGGTCAAGCAAATATGCGGCTTGGGGCCGCCGGACCGGGGGACAGGGATGAACAGCAGCTTGGTATCAATGTTCAGGCACTGCATGGGGCTGATTGCCGTATTGGCTTTCGGGCTCCTTGCAGCCAACGGAGCTTCGGCTTCACTGGCGGTAGGCCCCGGATCGACCTTCAGCACCAGCTATATCGACCTGCCTGACGGCGCTCTCCCTGGCGGCACAAGTGGTTACTACGAGGGCGGCATCGATCATGCCAGCCTCAGTTCTTCCGGCCGCTACCTGGCCTTCAGTTCAGACATAAATTCATTGGCACCTGGCGTTGACCCTGACTACACCAACGTATTTCGAAAGGACCGGGAATCAGGTGCGGTTGATCTTGTCAGCCGGACAACCGGCGCCAACGGCACCGGGCTGCCCGCTCATTCTCACGATGCCCGGATCAGCGGCGACGGCAACATCGTTGCTTTTCTCACTGATGCCGCGCTCGACCCGTCCGATCTAGACGGCAAGACCGATGTGTACCTGCGCGACCTGACGACCCAGGCGACAACTCTCGCCACCCCGAATACCACGTCCGAGGACATTCAGAACTTCGACCTTTCTGCCAATGGCGTTTTTGTCGCGTTCAGCACCGAACAGGACCTGCTTCCCGTCGATACGAACGCGACCGATGATGTCTATCGACGCAATCTGTTCACCGGGACCGTCGACCTGGTTTCGAGAAAACACAGCTCTACCGACTCCGGCACGGAGTATTCCAACGCTCCTTCGATCAGCGGCGATGGGCTCTGGGTCGCTTTCGCCTCGGACGAGGACGAACTTCTTCCGGTGTTGTTTACCGATGCGAACGGCATTGACTCTGACATTTTTGTCCGGAATATGGATACCGGGATCAACTATCTGATGAGCCGCAAAATCGGTGCCCCTGACACCGGGGGAAACAGCGAAAGCTATGACCCGGTGATCGCCGGGGCACCTGCCGCTGCGGCAACGGTCAAGGTCGCGTACACAAGCCGCGCGACCAACATTCATGCGCACGATGCGAACAGTGCGAGCAGCGTCTATCTCGGCACGACCGTGAGCCAGACCCTGATCAGTCGGGCGAGCGGTATCGCCGGTGTCAATGCCAACAGCCGGGCCCACGGTGCTTCAATCAGCGACGACGGCCAGTTGGTCTTCTTTTCGACCGATGCGAGCAACCTCGACCCGGAGCCGGATTACTACGGCGCATATGTACGCAACCTGAACGACAACACCACCACCTTGCGGTCGAACGACAACGATTACGCAATTTCGTTCAATATCTCCGGCGATGGCAGCAGGGTTGCCTGGTTCGAAGCTGGCGGATTCACGCCTGACAGTGAACCTGATGTGCGCGGAATATTCACCCGTCCTACGGGTGGAGGGGCCGCTGAGTTCGCTTCGAGGCCAGCGGGCAGCGCCCCGGTGTTGCTGCCCGGAGTGGGCTACGTCTATCCGCCGGGATCGGGAGTCAGCACGATCAGTGCGGACGGTCGTTTCGTGACTTTCGACGGTGCGGGCAGCAGGCTTCCGGGCGGCAGCCAGCAGGGCCAGGTATTCCGTCGTGATCTCAGTACTGGTGAAATCGAACTGGCCGCGAGGGATTCGGGGGGAGCGGCAGCGATCGAGTTTTCACAGGGAGCATCGATCAGCTCTGACGGTAGCCGGGTCGCATTCTCGTCCTACGCGAAACTGGTGCCGGAGGACGTCGATTCCGGTGCTGACGTTTACGTGCGTGACTTTGCGAACGGTACGACCACGCTCGTCTCGAGGGCAAACGGCATCGCTGGCGATCCAGCCGACGCTGCCGTTGAAGACTCGATGATCAGCGGCGATGGAAACCGGGTCGTTTTCTCGACCAGGGCGACCAACTTCGGTCTTCCGGGTGGTGATGAGCAGGTATACGTCAGGGATATTTCGACAAACGAGACGATTCTGGTGTCCCGTAATGCCGGGGTTGAAGGAGACAATGACTCCAGCGATCCACGGATAAGTGGCGATGGCCAGAAGGTGGTTTTCGCGAGCCGGGCCACCAACCTCGACCCCGCTGATATCGCCCCGAATCGCGACATTTTCGTGAGGGATCTCGCTGCCAACACAACAACGCTGGTTTCTCGTATGGAGGGACTGGGCGGGGCGACCACCCCGGGGATCAAGTACTCGCCAGCGATCAGTTCCGACGGCAACGTTGTTGCCTTCGAGACCGAAGATCAGGCGATTGCTCCCGAGGGTGGTGTGTGGCCGGCGTTCAGGGAACAGGTCGTGTCAAGGGTTCTCTCCACAGGAGCCAACACCCTGGTCAGCCGGGCTGCTGGTGGAACGGCTGCCGAAGATGGTGCGGGTAAGCCATCCATCGACGGTGACGGTTCAGTGATTGCGTTCGAATCTTCATCAACGAACCTCGAGGCAGGACTGGGTGGTGACAGTCATGACGCCGTATTTGTCCGTGACTTGGCAACCGGAGAGATCTCCGGACCGCCCGCGTTCGGCCAGCCCTCCAACAACCAGGGTTCCGGGTCCCCGTCAATCAGCGAAAACGGGCAGTGCGTCCACTTCACTGCAACCGGGTTCAACGAAGCCAGTGGGGATCTGAGCGACCTTCGGGGGAGCTACGTCAATGTGGTGTCGGGCACCTGTACCGATCCCCGTCAGGACGGGCAAGTCGTTCCACCGAAGCCGAAGCTCTCGAAAGTCAAATTGACCAAGAAGAAGTTCGCGGTGGCAAAGAAAGCGACCGCCAAGGTGTCGAAGAGCAAGAAGAAACCCAAGAAGAAGGCACCAAAGGGCACCAAGGTCAAGTTCACGGTCAGCGAGAACTCTTCGGTGACGATCAAGATCGAGAAGAAGGTCACCGGCCGCAAGGTCAAGGGCAAGTGCCGCAAAGTGACGAAGAAGACGAAGAAAAGGAAGAAGTGTTCCCGCTTCGTCAAAAGCGGGAAGTTGAAGCGCCGCGGCCTCGTGGCCGGCCCCCAGAAGGTCACCTTTACCGGGCGGATCGGAAAACGCAAGCTGAAGCCCGGCAAATACCGGATGCAGCTGATTGCCTACAACTCAGCCGGTGCTTCGAACAGGGTATTGCGGCCGTTCCGGGTTGTTAAGCGATAGGGCGAACTGTTGACTCCCGACGAAGGATGGTGACGGATGAGGTTTCGGAAAATCACGGTCGGTTTACTGGTGATTCTGTTCGGTGCGTTTGTTCTGGCAGGCCCGGCAAACGCAGGTAAACCGAGTTCAGGTTTCTGGTTCTCGGAAGCGGCTGATCCCGCCAATGAAAACAACCTCTCGTCAATTCAGTTCAAAGTGGTTGGTGGCAAGAAGTTGAAGAAAGTGACCATCTACTGGCAGTGCGGGAAGAAAAGCGGCTACCACAACTTCACCAATCTGCCGATTCCGGTCGGGATCAACAGAAAGAAGCGTTTCAAGCTGGTCGGGGCGACAACCCCGCCGTCCGGTCAGTCCCAGAAGGACTTCACCCTGAAGGGACGGTTCACCTCGAAGAAGAAGGCGAACTACTCGATGAAGCTGCAGGGCTGCGGTACGAAGACGACCGGCAAGCTGAAGTACGCCGGCGATTGACCGGCGTCCCAGGGCGTTCAGATCCTGGTTGGCACACGGCCCGGGGTGGAAGTCACTCCTTCAGTCCTATGCGGTCGTGAAGTCGGCGCAGTGGCGCTGGCGACCACCAGTTCCAGGGCCCAAGCAGCGCCATCAGTGACGGCACCAGCAATGCCCTGACGATCAACGCATCGATCAGCACACCGAGCGCAACCCCGATCCCGATCTGCTTGATGAAGAGGACTTCGGAGGTCACGAAAGCGCCGATTGCTACTGCCAGCAGGATCGCGGCGGCGGTTACAACCCCGCCGGTGCGAGCAAGTCCGGTTGCGACCGCTTCGCGGTCTTCCATTCCCGAATCGTGGGCTTCTTTGATCCGGCCAAGGAGAAAGACCCCGTAATCGGTTGACAGCGCGAACACAAGTGTTGCGGTGACCAGGAAGTCGGTCGGTTCGATGCCGCCGTCCGCGGTGTAATCGAGCAGTCCTTCGAACCGCCCGTCCTGGAAGACGAGGGTGAGCAGGCCGAGGGTCGACCCGACGGTCAGGACATTCATCAGCAGTGCTTTCACCGGCAGGATCACTGATCCGGTCATTAGCCACAGCACCACAAATGTAAGTACGGCAAGCAGGGTGATCGCCAACGGCATTCTTTCCGCGATGCCGTTCTGCTGGTCGATGAATGCGGCTGCTTCTCCTCCGACCAGCACGGGGAGGGCCCCGGGGTCGGAGCGGATCTCCTCGACGGCTTCACGGGCCATCTCACCGGCAGCGGTACCTTCGGCGATCGCGTCGATTCGCCAGGTCTCGTCATCCAGCGATACCGGAGGTTCAACGTTCCCGATGCCGGGGGTTGCCGCTACCCGATCAGCAAACGCCTGCACCTGACTGACCTGATCGGGCGCTGCTTCGGCGACCAGCAGGATCGGACTGCTGTCCTGCCCGGGAAAATCCCCGGCGAGCGCATCGGCGACGGTGCGGCTGCTGAGACCTTCGGGAACGCTCTGGGCATCCACCGGCGTCCAGATCGCCCTTAGTGCCGGGAGGGACAGCACGATCATCACGATCGCGGTTACGGCGGCAATGGTCCCGGGGCGTTTCATTACCCGTCCGGCGATTCGATACCAGCGGTCGTGAGCGCCACCACGATCACGGGCTTTCAGTTTTACGTTCCACAGGGCGAAAAAGGCGGGCGCGATGGTCAGGGAAGCGACGGCGGCGACGATCGCAACTATCGCACCCCCGATTCCCATCGACTGGAGGAATCCAAGCGGAAAGATGATCAGGGTGGCGAGGGCCAGAGCCACGGTGAGAGCACTGAAGACAACGGTTCGCCCGGCTGTTGTCATCGTGTCGCGGATCGCCTGTGCGCCGGGTCCGCTGCGTTCCAGTTCCTCTCGATATCGGGTCAGGAGGAACAGCGTGTAGTCGATTGCGAGACCGAGTCCGAGGCCGATGACCAGATTCAGGGCAAAGATCGAAATCTCAAAGACGTAATTGATGCCACGAAGTGCCAGGAAGGTGCTGAAGATGGTGGCGATGCCAATTGTCAGTGGCATCAGGGCCGCACGGCCGCCCTTGAAGAACAGGAACGAAAGCACGATCAGGAGCGGGAAAGCGAAAGTTTCGGCCCGGCCCAGATCTTCGGAGATCTGCTCGCCGAGTTGTTCGTTGGCGAGCAGCAGGCCACCAAGGGCCACATCGTCACGATCGCCGAGGCTCTGGTCCAGGGCTTCGGATACTGCGTCTTCGTCAGCTCCGTCCGTCAAGGTCGCGGCGATGTAGGTTGACCCGCCGTCAGTGGAAGTAAGGCGCTTCGCGGCGGCCCTGCTGTCGGTGGCGGAAGCGACTGACGCGATTCCGTCAACGGACCTGATCTGATCGGCAAGTTGCTTGATTTCGACCTGGGACGCATTCGAGGTGAGAGGGTCCACTGGTGTGTAGAGGGCGATTACTTCGGGGGTGGCACCGATCCCGCTGGCCTGTTCGACCCTGACCTCGGCGATCGCGGAGTCGGAATCGGAATCGGTGAAGCCACCGTCAGAGCTGAGCAGTCCGAATACGGGGCCTCCGACTCCGGCCGCGAAGAGCGTGAACAGTCCTGCGAGCAGAAGTATCCGCTTGGGGTGGGCGAAAATTCGGTTGGTTAGTGAGGTAAGAATCGGGGGCTCCTGTATTGACCTGGACGGTCATTCATGGGTTGACGGATGTCAATGTACACATGTAAATGTACAGATGTCAAGTCAAGCGGTAACATAGGCCTATGGAGGCCTCAAGAGAAGACATCGAACGCACACCCCGCGGCAAGGGAAAGTTGCTTCGCCAGCGGCTGATCGACGCCACACTGGCTTTGCTTGATGAAGGCAGCGATCCCGCCACGATCTCGATCCGGGGAGTGACCAGAAAAGCCGGCGTTTCTCCGACAGCCTTCTATCTCCATTTCGATTCCCACGAACAGTTGATGCGTGAGGTGATCGAGCACTGCTTCACTGATTTCCGGACGATGCTTAACGGCGCAACCGCGCAGACCACCGATCCCTGGCAGCGCCTGGTCGATGCCGGAGTCGCATACATGGAGTTCGCCCG
>JBAWHK010000035.1:0-5051 GCA_049593795.1 Solirubrobacterales bacterium | reverse complement strand
TCGATGAAGAATTCTTCTTCGACGTAGCCGTACTTGTTGAGATCCTTGTCCGTGGAGAGGAACGGGTAGGAGTCAGCAGTGACGGGCACCGGGCCCGATACGGCCGGGGTTGGCACGTCAGACAGGGCCGCCCACGCCGGTGCCGCCGAAAGCAAAGCAACGGTAGCGGTGGCCATAACGGCAGCGAATGCACGCAGTTTCATGAAATCTCTCTCCTCAACCCTTACCGGCAACCTCGATATCCGCGGTTTCCCGACCGCGGACAGTCACCTGATGAAAGCCGAAAATAGCAGAGCACCTGACAGAACACAAGTCAGGTGACTTGTGTTCGTGACAGACTGCCCGGCATGAACGCCAGCCAAGGTAAGCCAGCTCCCCTCGTCGTCTACGGTGCCACCGGGTACACCGGCAAACTGATCGCCGCGGAACTCGCATCAAGCGGCCATGATTTCGTGCTTGCCGGGCGCAACCAGTCGAAACTCGAAGCGCTCGCAGCCGAACTCGAACTGGACGTTCCGCTGCACGCGATCAGCACCAGTGAAACCAGGGCCATGCGCGACCTTTTTTCAGGTTGTGGCGCCGTGATCGCCTGCGCGGGACCCTTCTACCTGCATGGGGATCCGGTTCTGGCCGCTGCGGTTGACGTCGGCACCCACTACCTGGATACGACCGGGGAACAGCCTTTCATTCGCAAAGCCATGGATCAGTACGGACCCCGCGCCGCCAGGAACGGCAGTTGCGTGATTTCCGGCATGGGTTTCGATTACGTGCCGGGAGACATGCTCGCCGGGATGACCGCCGACGGGCTCGGGCCCCTGGATCAGATCCGGCTGGCATACCGGACCAAGTTCCAGCCGACCCGCGGCACCATGCTTTCCGCACTCGAAATGATCAAGGGCGGTGACCTCGAATGGCGAAATGGCGGCCTCTGGCCAGCGCCGCAATCGATCGCTCGTGGCCGATTCGATTTCGGTGAAGCGGGAGGCGAACAGGCAATGACCCGTTATCCCGCCGGCGAGCACATCACTGTGCCGCGCCATGTGGACACCCGTCGCGTGGAAACCATGCTGAGCGCCGACTCGGTCGCCCCCGGGCCACTCGCCCGCCTTGCCCCGCTGGTCGCGAGGCCGGCAGGCGTCGCGATGAGGACCCCGCTCAAGAAACTCACCGGACGGCTGATTGACCGTCTGCCTGAAGGTGCCGATCCGGAATCCCGGAAGGCTGCCACGTGGACAGTTGGCTGCGAAGCCATAGTTGGCAACCGGGTCAGGCGCGGCTGGATTTCCGGCAATGACGTTTACGGTTTCACGGCAGCGCTGCTGGTCAAGGGAGCGGCGCTCGCAGCGGCCGGTGAGATCGGGACGGCAGGCGCACTCGCCCCCGCCCAGGCGTTCAACCCCGAGACCTTCCTCGGAGGCTTCGATAGGTTCTCGGTCAGGTGGGCGATCGAACCGCTCGATCGCCCGACATCCTGACGAGGAGGCAGCCATGAAGATATTCATCGCAGGCGCCGCTGGTGCGATTGGCAGTTACCTGACTCCCCTGCTGGTCCAGTCCGGTCATGACGTCGTCGGTACCTCCCGGACATCTTCCGGGCTCGGCAGGATCAGGGAGCTCGGCGCGGACGCCGTGCTGATGGACGGGCTCGACCGCAAGTCGGTCAGCGATGCTGTCAACGCTGCCTCACCCGACCTGATCATCAACCAGATGACCGCCCTGAGCGGCGGCATCAACCCTCGCAGAATGGAAAAGTCGTTCAGTGACACCAACCGGCTGCGCGCTGAAGGCACCGATAACCTGCTGGCCGCGGCAGCAGCCGCCGGAACCAAACGATTCATCGCCCAGAGCTACACCGGCTGGCCTTACGCCCGGACCGGAGGCCCGGTGAAAACGGAAAACGATCCGCTGGATCCTGACCCACCGCCAGCCCTGCGACCGCTGCTCGACGCGATCCGTCACCTCGAGGACTCTGTGATCGCGGCCGGTGGAATGGTGTTGCGTTATGGCGGCTTCTACGGGCCCGGGACCAGCATGGCCCCGGGCGGAGAGCAGTGGGAGATGATCAAATCCCGCCGGATGCCGGTAATCGGCAACGGTGAAGGGATCTGGTCGTTCGTCCAGATCGAAGATGCGGCCAAAGCAACCAGACTCGCCGTCGACAGTTACCGGCCGGGAGAGATCTTCAACATCGTTGATGACGATCCGGCCCCGGTAAAAGAGTGGTTGCCCGCTGCCGCCGAGATCATCGGGGCCAAACCACCCCATCGGGTCCCCCGCTGGGTCGGCAAGCTGGCGGCCGGTGAACAGACCGCGGTGATGATGTGCGAGATCCGCGGAGCTTCGAACGAGAAAGCGAAACGTGACCTCGACTGGACCCCGGCTCACCCGAGCTGGCGCGAAGGCATCGCCGGGATGCCTGATCGTGCCTGAACCTTCTTCCGGGACCATCGACACGGCTGCCGGGGCGGTCAGCTGGCGCCGTCTGGGCAGCGGCCCGCCTCTTGTCCTGGTCAACGGTTACGCCGCGTCGAAGAACGATTGGGATCCGGCCTTCCTGGAGGGTCTTGCCGCCAGCTCCACCGTTTACCTTCCCGATAACCGGGGCATCGGTGAATCGCCGGAGAGCCCGGATGGAATCTCGATCGATTCGATGGCTGCCGACACCCTCGCCTTCATTGACGCAATCGGCCTGGAATCCACCGATCTGGCCGGGTGGTCAATGGGCGGTTTCATCGCCCAGTCCCTTGCCTCACTCGCGCCGGAGCGATTCACGAGCCTGGTGTTGATGGCAACCGACCCCGGTGGCCAGGAAGCCGTTCAATGCAGCCGGGAGGTCGGGGCCAGGCTGTTCGATCATTCCGGGACCCCGGATGAGATGGCCGAGCGCCTGATCGGCATTCTCTTTCCACCAGATGTTGCCCGCGAGGTCTATCGGGAGTTCGGCCCGGTGGTGGCAGCTGCCCAGAAGAAGCTGCGGGTCAAGACCGCGAACGCGCAGGCGGGCTCAATGATGAAGTGGTTCAGCGAACCTTCCGATGAGCGCCTGGCCGCGATCACGGCACCGGTGATGATCGCCACCGGCACGGAGGATGTTGTGATCCCGCCGGTGAACGCGATCAACCTTGCGCGCCGCCTGCCGGCCTCCTGGCTGGCCCGCTTTCGTGGTGGCGGCCACGCCTTCATGGCCCAGGAACCGGAACGGGTTGCGGCCACGATCAACGCCTTCACCGGCCGCAGCTGAAAGGGTGATGCTCCTTCTTGACTGCCCTGAGGCCAGTCAAGAAGGAGCATCACCTGCCCGGGCTGACTGGAGGGTGAAACGCATGTTGGTTCCGCTGGAAGACGACTCGAGCCAGATCCGGCCACCATGGGCTTCGATGATCGCCCGGGATACCGCCAGGCCGAGCCCGGCACCGTCGCTGGTCCGGGAGGTATCGGTACCACCCCGGTAGAACGGCTCGAAGATGAACGGACGATCGTCCTCGTTGATGCCACTGCCATCGTCGGAAACCTCGACTTCGACCTCGCCACTCAGCGACCGGGCGCGAACGGTCACGCTGCCATCCGCCGGGGTGTGGCGAATCGCGTTCTGGATCAGATTGAAAAGCACCCGCTGGACCTTCTCCGGGTTGGCTTCGGCCGCGATGCCATCGCCAGGGAGATCAGTCCTCACGCTGATTCCGCGAACGTCGGCCTGAACCCGCATCGCATCGACCGTATCCCCGACCAGCGAATCGAGATCGATGCGGCTGATGGTCCATGAAATGTCGCCCGCTTCAATCCGCGAAAGCTCGAACAGGTCATCGACGAGCGAACTCAGCACAGTCACATGGGCCTTCAACTGCCTGATGTACCGATCACGGGTCTCGCCAGTTGCGACCCCATCATCGATCGATTCGACCAGCAGCCTCAAGGTGGAAAGCGGGGTCCGGATGTCATGCGAAACCGATGCGACGAGCCGGCGCCGGGCTTCATCGGCCTCGGCCCGGCGGGATTCTTCGGCCCCGAGACGCTCGATCATCGCGTTGACTGATTCAGCGAGCTGTTCGAGTTCATCCCGTCCGCCGACTTCCACCGCGATATCGCGCCGGCCTTCACCGACCATCTCCAGGCCATCACGCAGGGCATCGACATCGTCCACGACTCCGCTCGAGAAAACAGCTCCGGCCCTCAAAGCCACCGCGCCGATCACGGTTGCCATCACGCTGACCACGATCGCATCGTGACCGGAAACGAACATCTGCCAGGCGCCGAGCCAGACCGAAATCAGGATCGATGCGACCACCAGCACGACCCCCAGGCGGAACTGCCGGGCCAGGCCGCCTAGCCGCCAGCGGTTGGCCGCGAACCAGTGGGCCAGGATCAGCACGACAGCAGCCAGCGGCAGCAGCATGTACAGGGTGATCACCGCACCCTTGAAATCGAATGCCAGCCCGATCGCCAGCGCGCCGGCGAGGCTGGCAATGATCCCGGTTGCGATCGACCGTTTCATGGACGGAACCTGTATCCGACACCCCACACGGTCTCGATGTGGTTCGGCTGCTCGGGTGTGACCTCAAGCTTGGCCCGCAGCCGACGGATATGGACAGTCACCGTTCCCGTGTCGATGAAACTGGTCTGCTTCCAAACGGCATCCATCAGGTGGTCCCGGGAGAAGACCTGGCCGGGATGGGTTGCGATGAATGTCAGAAGGTCGAACTCGAGCTGGGTTAGCTGGACTTCATCTCCGCGCAGCCGGACGATGCGCTGGCCGGGGTCGATTTCGAGGTCACCATGGACGATCACTTCGGCCTCCGTACCGGCCGGGGAAAAGCGACGCAGAACGGCTTCGGCCCGGGCGACCAGTTCAGCCGGAGAGAACGGCTTGACCACATAGTCGTCGGCACCGCGTCTCAGGCCAAGCAGGCGGTCGGCTTCTTCGGAACGGGCGGTGAGCATGATGATCGCTGCTTTCAGCGACACGTCCTCACGCAGGATCCGCATCACCTCCATGCCATCGATTTCGGGGAGCATCAGGTCCAGCACGATCAGGTCGGGACGGTGATCGATCG
>JBAWHK010000034.1:0-8497 GCA_049593795.1 Solirubrobacterales bacterium | reverse complement strand
GTTGTGGATCGCTCCGATCCGGGTGCAGGCGAGCATCGCGATCGCTGCCTCGGGAATCATCGGCATGAAGATGCCGACCACGTCGCCTTTGCGGACCCCAAGATCCTTCATCACGTTCGCGAAACGCTGGGTCTGGTCGAGCAGCCAGGAGTAGGTGATCTCCTTGCGGCCGTCGGAGCCGGTCTCATCGGCGTCTTCCGCTTCCCAGTAATACGCGACCCGGTCACCGTTCCCGGCGTCCACATGACGATCGAGGCAGTTGGCGGAGACATTCAGCTTGCCTCCCTCGAACCACTTCACGTGGGGCGGGTCGTCCCAGTTGAGGACCCGGTCCCAGGGCTCGATCCAGTCAAGCTGTTTTGCCCAGTCGGCCCACCAGGTTTCCGGGTCGGCCGCCGCCCGGGCGTAAACCTCGGGATCGGACAGGTCGGCCGCGGCCGCGAAATCGGGCGGCGGCGGGAAGGTCTGCTCGGTCTTCAGAAGAACACTGAGTTCTGGTTCGTCGGCCATGTTCACTCTCCTCAAAGTGGTGTTCTGAGCATGCTAGTACCGGGACGCCGCGGTCCCGGTGATCATGCAGCGTCGGTGCAGCCCGACGGGACCTTCAGCAGGCAGCGCCGAAGTTCTGGACCCAGACCCGGGCCCCGGAATAACCCTGGAGCTTTCCGGACTTCAGGCCGATGCCGATAACCCGGTAGGTCCGGCTGAGGATGGCCTGTCGGTGGCCGGGGGAACGCATCCAGGCTTTGAAGATGCTGCGTGAACTCCCGATGCCTCCGCTGCCCCAGGCGATGTTCTCACCGACCGCACAGCCGTTGTACCCGATGCGATCGATCCAGTAGGCGAAGGGCCTCCCGCAGGCTTCGTGGGAAAAATCACCGCAACGCAAGATATCGCCCGCTTTTCGCTCCGAAGAGGCTCTCAGGCGGTTGTCCCGGCCATAACGCTTCAGGCCTTTCTTGGCCCGGGCATAGTTCGTGAAGCAGCGCATTGACTTCCTGGCTTTGGCCTTGTTGCCGTATCCGCTCACGTCTTTGCATACTTTCGAAGGGGCCGTCAGGCCAGCCTCCGCGCCAGCAGGCATCACGGCAAAGAGCATCAGCAAGCCGAAAAGCAGGCTTGCAGCGCCAGCTACAATTGATGTAGGTCTAAAAGATAGGAGCAATATGAGTACGACGAAGCAGGAACTACGCGAAAAGCTTTCCCCTGATGCGTATGAGGTGACACAGAATGCCGCGACCGAGCATCCTTTCACATCTCCCCTCCTCGACAACAAGTCGTCCGGCGCTTATGCCTGTGTCGTCTGTGGGACCGAACTGTTCAGCTCGGACGCGAAGTTCGATTCCGGGACTGGTTGGCCGAGCTTCACCGAGCCGTCAAACCTGGAACACGTCGAACTGAAATCCGACACGAGCATGGGCATGCGGCGCACCGAAGTCATCTGTAAAAACTGCGACGCCCACCTTGGCCATGTCTTCCCTGATGGCCCCGGCCAGACCGGCGAGCGTTACTGCATCAACGGCTGCGCCCTCGAGTTCAAAGACAGTTAGGCCGACACCGGCGTCTGCGGGCTTTCCGCAGGCGCCAGGCGTATCACCGCTTGGTTTCTGTCTTTTTTTCCGGTTCGAGGAAGGAGTATTTCGTGGCGATCGCGACCGCCTGCGTCCGGGTGTCAACTCCAAGTTTCAGCACCACATTGCGAACATGGGTGTAGACCGTCGCGGGTCGAATGCCAATCTCGTCGGCGACCCCACGGGCCCGCATTCCGGTTGCCAGAAGATCGAGGATCTGCCGTTCGCGTGGGGACAGGGATCGCAGGCGTTCCAGTTCGTCACGCTCGCCCGGTTCAGGGGGGAGCAGGCGGTCCGGGAAGTAGTACTTCCCGGAAAGGACGGTTTCCGCCGCTTTCTTGATCTCATCCGTCGAAGCTGACTTGAGCAGGTAGCCGGAGGCACCGCTGCGGATCGCGAGGTCGATCACGTTGGGTTGATCGTGCGCCGTGAAAACCAGCACCTTCAGGTTTTCCGGTTCCGAAGCGAGAATCGTTTCGATCGCCGTGATGCCATCCGACTTCGGCATTTCGACGTCGATTATCAGGAGATCAGGTTTGAGGTTACGGACGATGCCGATTACCTCTTCGCCATCGGAGGCTTGCCCGACCACAGTCAGCCCTGCGGCTTCGCTGATCCGGTTCCTGAGCGCCTCAAGGACGATTGCGTGGTCGTCGCAGATGACGACCCGGCTAACCTTCATGGTTAACCGATTGTCTCAGGTGCTCCGTGCCTTTGCAAAGCTTGCGGGATCGCAACCTTTCCATCTTCAAGCTGATGGTTCTCAAGCAGGGCGATCAATGTCCTGCCAACTGCTACGGCAGTGCCATTCAAAGTGTTCACGAACTCGGTTGGGGCTCCCGGTTCAGACTTGAATCTGCTCGAAAGCCTCCGTGCCTGGAAATCGGTTGTATTCGAGCAGGAGGTGAGTTCGCGGTAACGGCCCTGGCTGGGGATCCACGCTTCGCAGTCGTATTTTTTCGCTGCGGAGGATCCCAGATCGCCAACCGCCACGTTGACCACCCGGTAAGGAAGTTCCAGTTCGGTGAGGATTTTCTCTTCGATCGCGAGGATGCGTTCATGCTCGTCCGCGGCCATCGAGGGCTCGACGAAAGAGAACATTTCGACCTTGTCGAACTGATGGACCCGGAAGATCCCGCGGGTGTCGCGGCCGGCCGCTCCCGCTTCGCGGCGGAAGCAGGTGGAGAAACCGGCGTACCGGACAGGAAGCTCGGAGGCTTCGAAGATCGTGTCGGCATGGATCGAGGCGAGCGGCACTTCAGCGGTGCCGACGAGGAAAAGATCATCTTTGGGCAGTTCGTAAATCTGTTCGCGGTCACCAGGGAGGAACCCGGTTCCGAACAACGCTTCTTCGCGGACCAGGACCGGCGGAATGACTGGCTCGTGTCCTTCTTCGCGAAGCAGGCTCAGTGCCCACTGGACGAGTGACATTTCCAGCATCGCCAGATCACCCTTGAGATAGGTGAAGCGGGTTCCGGACGTTCTGGCGCCGGCTTCCATGTCGATGGTTCCGGCCGGGGCCGAAAGCTCGATGTGGTCCCGGACTTCGAAACTGAACTCGGGTGGGTTGCCGACCTTGCGGATCTCGACTGCGTCTTCGTCGGTGAACCCGTCCGGTGCGGACGGGTCGGGGATGTTCGGCAGGCTGACGGCGATTTCGTCGCGTTTGGCCTCGACTTCAGCCAGTTCCGTTTCGAGCGTTTCCATCTTCGCCTTCAACTCGTGAACCGCGGCAATCTGTGCTTCTGCGTCCTGTCCGGACTTCTTCAGCTCACCGATCTTTTCGGATGCGCTTTTCCGTTCTCCACGGGCCGCTTCGATCTCTGGCAGCAGGGTGCGTCGACGGGCATCGAGGCTGAGCAACTCGTCGATCGAGCCGTCAGCTCCGCGCCGGGCCAGCGCAGCCTTGATCCGCTCGGTGTCGGAGCGGATCAGTTTCAGGTCAAGCATGGCGTCCGGGGACGATCAGTCGCCGGCGTCTTGGCCGGCGTACTTGGCGACGAAGCGCGCTACTTCTTCAGCTTCGTCTCCGACCACGATGTTCTGCGGCATGATCGCGCCGGAGTAACCACCGTTCTCGATGGCGAAAAGTGTCGAATCGAAAGTGGCTTCCCGCTGATCGAGGTTCGGACCCTGGGTCCGGGTCGCACGATTGCCGGTGCCTTCAGCGCCAGCCGGGGTAAGGGTGTGGCAGCCGGCACAGTTGGAAGCGAAAAGTTCGGCCCCCTTGTGTTCCGGTGCACTTTCGGACACGGTGATTCCGCTTTCACCAAAACCGCAGGCGGAAAGGCTTAGGGCGGCAGCGACGGTGAGTGATGTGATCAATACGGCACGCATAGCGATGGCATCATATTGTCTGCGACGGAAGATGGCCGTCCCCGATCGACATGAGTTCCGACAGGTGGTCGGTTTATTGCCGACCGGCGTCACTGTCGTGAGCGCTTTTTACAAGGACGGTCCGGCCGGCGCAACGGCTTCAGCAGTGTGTTCGCTGTCCCTTGAGCCGATGATGATGCTGGTTTGCCTGGACCGCGGATCACGCACTCTGGCCGCCGTTGAAGAAGCCGGTCGTTTTGGCATCAATGTGCTCGGGCTTGACCAGCGAAGCGCCGCAGAAATCTTCGCGACCAAGGTTTCGCTGGAGGAAAAGTGGCGTTCAGTTGCCTGGCGTCGCCATCTCGATGTGCCCGTGATCGAGGGTTGTCCCGCCCACATCGTCTGCGGACTTCACGAAGTGATCGATGGGGGAGATCACGTGATCCTGACCGGTGACGTGATCGAGGTCGAAGCAGAACCGGCCGAGCCGCTGGTTTACCACGGCGGCCTGTTCCGCAAGCTCGAAGCGGACGGACAGTGAACGAACTTTCGGACCGTCCGGTTTTCTGGCTTGACGTTTTTACTGACACGCCGATGCTTGGCAATCCCCTGGCGGTGGTCCTTGACGCTGATGGGGTGGGTGACGAGACGATGCTGTCGTTTGCCCGCGAGGTGAACCTTTCCGAAACGACGTTCGTGCAGACGGCGACCACTGACGGTGGCGATTACCGCAACCGGATCTGGACCATTTCCGGCGAGATACCTTTCGCCGGGCATCCTTCGCTCGGCACTGCTGTTGCGGTTGCGATCAGTCGCGGCATTGAATCAACGACGTTCACCCAGCAGACGCAGGTCGGACTTCAGGAGATCGAGGTTCAGCTCGGTAATGGTGGCTGGCATGCCGCGGTCCACCAGCCGGCGGCCGAGTTCGGGGAGAGTTTTGCTGCCGACCGTCTGGCTCCGTCGCTCGGACTCGCCCCTTCAAGCATGGATCCGTATCTCTCGGCGCAGATAGTTTCGACCGGACTGCCCGCCCTGCTGGTTCCGGTGGCCAGCAGTGAAGCTCTGGCGCAGGCCCGGCCGGTTTTCGATGAGATCCGCCAGATCGACGGCCGGGATGCGCTCAACACATATGTCTTTTTTCATGAACGTGGATCGCGCACGATCAAGGCGCGCTGCTTCGGCGAGGATCTTGCCGGGATCGAAGATCCGGCCACCGGGTCGGCGGCCGGCCCCCTGGTTGCCTATCTCCAGGATTGCCTTGACATCAGTGAAGTCGTGATTGAACAGGGTGTGGAGATGGGTCGGGCCAGTCGCCTTGAAGCGAAAATGGTCGATGGCCGGCCGAAGGTTGGTGGTTCGGTGGTCGTGCTTTCCGTTGGCCATGTGAACCTGCCCTGAGCTGAGGTTGTTGTCCGGGCCGGCTCCGGCCGGGGGCTAGGGTTGGGGTAGTCCTCAACCCGGGAGTTTCTTATGCATGTACTTATCGCTGGTGGCCATGGCCAGATTGCCCTTGTACTGACTGACCTCCTTCATGAACGCGGGGACCAGGTCCGGTCCCTGATCCGCAACGTTGATCAGGCAAACGACGTCAAGAACGCGGGTGGTGGTCCGGTCGTAGTTGATCTCGAGGCAACCACGGAAGAAGAGCTTGACCTGGTGCTGACCGACATCGACGCGGTTGTTTTCGCTGCGGGGGCCGGGCCCGACAGTTCGCCCGAACGCAAAGACACGGTTGACCATCAGGGCTCGACCCGACTGGTCGAAGCCGCAAAACGGGTGGGAGTCAAGCGTTATGTGATCGTCAGTTCAACCGGGGCTGATCCGGAGGCTGAGGGCGACGGGACTTTCGACGTTTACCTTCGGGCCAAGGGCCGGGCCGACCGGGACCTGGTTGAAAGCGGCCTTGATTACACGATCATCCGACCGATGCGCCTGACTGGCCAAAGCGGCAACCGTCAGATCAGCGCCGGTGAAAAGGCCGCCGAAAGCGACATTCCGCGCGAGGATGTCGCCGGTGTGATCGCGGAAGTCCTGAAGCAGGATTCAACCATCGGCAAGACATTCGAAGTGAGCCGCGGCGATGACCACATCGAGGACGCGATCAAACGCCTCTGAGCAAAATCAAGCATCGCTCCTTGTTGACCGCGCGGGGCGCAGTCAACAAGGAACGATGCGCGGTTTTGGGCGCGGGCCCGGCTAGAACATCCCGCTTGTGGTTTCGATCGCCCGCCAGATCAGGAAGGCGATCACCAGGGCCGCGACCGTCATCACCCCGGTTTCCCTGCGCACGATCGCCATCGCCACTTCCTGCTGCTCGTCTTCCGGCAGCGACTTGAAGTCGGTGTCGCCGAGTTCCTGACTGGCGGAAGCCCCTCTCATGCCTTCGCCGAGGAACGAAGCAACCACCGGCAGGAAGACATAGAGGTAATGGAGGTCATCGTCGGAACGGTGTCCTGCGGCATACAGGACACACTCCGCGATCACGAAAATCACGGTCGCGAGCTGTCCGGCACGCAACAGGTACCAGAACGACATCGAGACCCGGTGGGTCTGCCAGGTCACGGCGCCGACCAACCCGGCGAGCAGGTTAATGGCGATAACTATCAGTCCTAATGCCAAGTAAAGGTCAGACAACGGTCAATCCCGCCTAAAGGGGTCGGATTTGGCTTTCATATGCGAAAAATCACTATGTGGCAACTTGATACAAAGTCGGTGACAGTAGGTGTATAACCCTTATCCAAAGGGACTGCCCTGAGTCCCATTAAGGATTGATACTTGCTCCACCAGTACCTCCCAGTTTTAGTCTTCGCTTCCCTCGGCATCATTGTCGGCGGTGCCTTCGCCACTTTGAACATGGTTCTCGGTCCGAAGCGCATCAAGGACCCGACCACCAGCGCCGGCATCCGCCAGTCGGACCCGTACGAATGCGGACTGCCTTCCGAGGTCGCCAAGTCCTTCCGGTTCGGCGTCAGCTTCTACCTCGTCGCAATGCTTTTCATCCTGTTCGACATCGAAGTCGTTTTCCTCTACCCGGTGGGTGCCATCCTCAACGCGGCTGACTCGGTGTTCGTGCTGATCGAAGTCATCATCTTCGTTGCCCTGCTTTTGGTCGCCCTGGTCTACGTATGGCGCAAGGGAGCCCTCGATTGGAGATAGAACGCCAGAAGCTGAGGGTCCACTCGTCCCTCGATCAGCCAAAGTCCCCGGAAGACCTCCGGGCGCGCCAGCTGCGAGCCCGGGACTTGCTCCGCGGTGACCTCGAAGGTTCGGACCTCGACGCGTACGTCGAAGAACGGGTAGCCACCACCTCGCTGGAAAAACTGCTGAACGTTGCCCGTGCGAACTCGATATTCCCGGCGACCTTCGGGCTCGCCTGCTGCGCGATCGAAATGATGTCAACCGTTTCGCCGCGCTACGACATCGCCCGATTCGGCGCTGAAGCCTTTCGCGCGTCGCCGCGCCAGGCGGACCTGCTCATCCTTTCCGGCCGCGTCTCAATCAAGATGGCGCCGGTAATCCGCCGGATCTACGACCAGATGCTTGAACCGAAGTGGGCGATATCGATGGGCGCCTGCTCGTCGAGCGGCGGCATGTTCTCCAACTACGCCGTGGTCCAGGGCGCCGACAAGTTCATGCCGGTTGACGTTCACGTTCCCGGCTGCCCGCCACGCCCCGAAGCGCTGCTTTACGCCTTCAACAAACTTCAGGAAAAGATCAAAGGAAACCCGGAGCCCGGATGGCGTTCGCGTTACCAGGCTCACGGCACCGAAGAATGGGCCCGCGGCGGCCCCGGGTCGAAGCCTTCCGAGGAGGCGATTGAGGCCTACGCCAAGGCCCGGGAGGTTCTTGGTGCCTGACGCTCCCGGCCTGGAACTGATCCTCGCCGAAATAAACCGTTCACAGCCCGGCGCTGTGATCGACACCAGTTTCGACCGTGAACAGGCGGCGCTGATCGTCGACGCCACGCAGATTCTCGGTGTGCTCACCTGGCTGAAGGAAACGCCGGGCCAGGAATACACCTTCCTGGCCTCGGTCCACGGGGTCGATTACCTGCCGAACGAACCAAGGTTCGCGGTCCATTACGAACTGATGAACAGGGAACGCTACGAGCGCCTGAGAATCAAAGCCCTGCTCAAAGACCCAGCAGCCGAATCCGAAACACCCGAGGCTTCCGAAGCGGTGGACGGGGTGTCCCCCCCGGAGCCGCCGTCCCGGCGAGGAGGGGACACCCCGTCCACCGCCTCTACCCCTGCCGAAGATGGACTTCCGCACATCGACAGCTGCGTAGAACTTTTCCCGACAGCCGATTTCCAGGAGCGAGAGGTCTATGACTTCTTCGGAATCGTCTTTGACGGACATCCGGACATGCGCCGGATCCTGATGCCAGAGGACTACATCGGCTGGCCGCAGCGCCGGGACTTCCCGGTGGGTGGCGAACCAGTGATTTTCACCAAGGAAGAAGTAGCCAACCCGGGCTGGTGGCAGTAATGAGTGCGACCCAGAACCCGGGCAGCCTCGAAAGCGCCCTGCGTGACGAAGAAGTAACGGTCAGCGACCTCCAGGCAGAGATCCAGGACCGTCTGCCTGGCGCCACGGTCGAGCTCGCG
>JBAWHK010000033.1:0-9211 GCA_049593795.1 Solirubrobacterales bacterium | reverse complement strand
GGTTCGAAGGACATCGGTCCGGACCCGGTCGAACAGAAGGAACTCGCCCGCAAGCTGGTCGAGACGCTCGGTCACTTCGGGGTCGAAGCGAAGATCGTCGGTGTCGTTTCCGGCCCGCATGTTTCCCGTTTCGAGCTGCAGCTGGCCCCGGGCACCAAGGTGAAGAAGGTTTCCGAGCTCTCGAACGACCTCGCTTACGCGCTGGCCTCAACCGACATCCGCATTCTCGCCCCGATCCCGGGTAAACAGGCGGTTGGCGTCGAAGTTCCAAATTCAAGCCGCAAGATGGTCAAGCTGGGGGATATCTATTCCCGGCCTTCCGAGAAGGCATCGCCGCTGGTCGCCTGGCTCGGCAAGGGCATCGACGGCAAGGCGGTCTGCACCGATCTCGCGACCATGCCGCACGTGCTGGTTGCCGGCACCACCGGCTCTGGCAAGTCCGGTTGTGTCAACGCGATTCTGACTTCGATCCTGATGCATTCGTCTCCGAACGATGTGCGTCTGGTGCTGGTCGACCCGAAACAGGTCGAACTGAACCATTACGAAGCCGTGCCGCATCTGCTGACGCCGGTCGTGACGGCTCCGAAACTGGCCGCGAACGTCCTGCAGAACCTGATTGCCGAAATGGAAACCCGTTACGGCCTGATGAAAAGCGTCAGGGCCCGCAACATCGCCGATTACAACAAGATCCAGAAAGCGGCCGGGGAAGCGACGCTGCCGCACATCCTCTGTGTGATCGACGAACTCGCCGACCTGATGATGGTCGCTCCGGCCGACGTTGAATCGTCGATCATCCGGCTCGCCCAGAAGTCAAGGGCCACCGGAATCCATCTGGTTCTGGCAACGCAGCGTCCTTCCACCGACATCATCACCGGCACGATCAAGGTGAACATCCCGTCCCGGATCGCTTTTGCCGTGTCCTCGCAGACGGACTCGCGCGTGATTCTCGATCAGGGCGGGGCGGAGGCCCTGCTCGGGCAGGGCGACATGCTTTTCCGTGGTCCCGGGACCTCGAAGCTCCAGCGCATCCAGGGGGCGTTCGTCTCGGAAGAAGAGATCGCGCGCATCACTGATTTCTGGTCGTCGCAGGGCGAACCCGAGTTCGAACAGGAACTGCTCAGCGAACGCGAACCGGCCAAGGAAGAGTCATCCGACTCCGAGTTCGATCCGGATCAGGACGACCTTCTTGATGAAGCGATCCAGATGGTGGTTGACACGGAAACCGCTTCGGTATCCATGATCCAGCGGCGCCTAAGGGTTGGCTACACCCGGGCTGGCCGCCTGGTTGACATGCTTGAACGTCGTGGCGTGATTTCCGGGTATGAAGGATCGAAGCCCCGTCAGGTGCTGATTACGGCGGCTGACCTGCCGCGCGTTCTCGGCAAGGGACAGGACTTCGGTGCCGACGATGACGCGGATGCGACACCGGACGTCGACGTGCTGGACAAGAGCGCTCCGGCAGCTGACTGAATCTGCGGCTTTGTCGACCGGCTTCGCGCGGTAGGGTCGGATGATGCCTGACCAGCAACAGCCAGATTCCGTTCGCGCCGGCATCGTTGTGACTGGCACCGAGGTGCTGACCGCAACGATCAAGGATCGCAACGGCCCGTGGCTTTCGGAGCAGCTGACCGCGCTCGGGATTGACCTGGTCGAGATCATGGTCGTTGCCGACCACGCTGATGACCTGCTGAGCGGCCTGAACCACATGGCTGACCTCGGACTTGATCTGGTGATCACCTCCGGCGGGCTCGGTCCGACCGCTGACGACCTGACTGCCGAAGTGGTTGGTGATTTTGCCGGTCGGGAGCTGCTGCTCGATGAAGAGATGGAAGCGAAGATCGCCGGTATCCTCGAGCGTTTCGCCAAAACGACTTCGGTCACGCTGGCCCGGGCCGGGCTCAACGCGGCCAATCGCAAACAGGCGATGGTGCCGGAGGGGGCGGTGACCCTTGATCCGGTTGGAACTGCGCCCGGCCTGATCGTTCCTGGCCCGCAGGGCATGGTGATCCTGGTTTTGCCTGGCCCGCCTCGTGAACTGCGTCCGATGTGGACCGCCGCGCTCGAAGAACCAATGCTGAAAGCGGTGACCGGTCGGGCGACACAGCTGCTTTCTTACCGTTTGCGCATGTTTGGTACACCGGAATCCGAGCTGGCACTCAGCCTTCGCGAAATCGAGGCTGAAGGACTGGAGATCGATGGGCTCGAAGTCACAACCTGCCTGCGTCGTGGTGAGGTCGAGATCGACGTTCGATACCGGGAGGGTCAGGTCGAGACGGCCGAAGCGCTGCGTGAGCAGCTCCGGGTACGTCATGAGCGCACGCTGTTCAGCCTTGATGGAACAACCGTGGACGAAATGGTGGCCGGCCTGCTGGAGGGCCGCAAGCTTGCTCTGGCCGAGTCCTGCAGTGCCGGTTTGCTGGCGGCCCGCATCACGGACCTGTCGGGGGCATCGAAATATTTCGCCGGCGGGGTGGTTTCCTACTCGAATGAGTCCAAATCGGCGCAGCTCGGGGTGGATCCGGATTTGATCGAGCGTTTCGGGGCGGTTTCGCCCGAGGTGGCCGAGGCCATGGCTGCCGGGGCGCTGGAGCGTTTCGGTGCCGATGTCGCGGTCGCGATCACCGGGATCGCCGGGCCGGATGGCGGCTCGGAAGAGAAACCGGTGGGTTTTGTCTGTTTCCACGTGTTGACTGCCGAGGGTGGGTCGCGCGCACTGAGTCCGGTGATCCCTGGTGGTCGCAGTGACATCCGTGATCGTTCCGCCCTGGTTGCGATGCATCTGCTGCGGCTGACGCTGACCCGGGGCGCCGAAGGTCCCGAGGGCACCTGAGTCACGCGCAGGTCACGAAATCGTTGCGCCTGTCGCGCAACGATTGTGCTGCACAGGCCTAATTTCACCCTCAGTCGGGGCGGCGGCGTCCGATCCAGGTTTTACCGTCCGACGGGAAGGACATACTGCTTCAACTACGAACAGGTGTTCGTACGTGTGATTCAACAGACTTTCTTTTGGAGACGACAATTCCACCTTCGGGTGGCGGTGAGGTGACTTTGATGAGCGAGAGACCAGATAACGACATGGGTGCCGGTACCGACAAGGAACTGAAGGCACGTAAATCGGCCCTTGATGCGGCCAAGAGCCAGATCGAGAAACAGTTCGGTGCCGGCTCACTGATGAAACTCGGCGATCAGGACGCCCTGAACGTCGAATCGATTTCGACCGGAGCGCTGCCGCTTGATATCGCGCTCGGTGTCGGTGGTATCCCGCGAGGCAGGATCGTCGAGATCTTCGGTCCTGAATCATCCGGTAAGACAACCCTGGTCTACCACATCATCGCCGAGGCCCAGAAGCGCGGTGGCGTCTGCGCTTTCGTTGATGCCGAGCACGCGATTGATCCTGTCTACGCGCGGCGCATCGGTGTAAATACCGATGAACTCCTGATCTCCCAGCCGGACTATGGCGAGCAGGCACTCGAGATCGTTGATGTCCTGACGCGGTCCGGTGCCGTTGACGTGGTTGCGGTCGACTCGGTTGCCGCGCTCACTCCACGGGCTGAACTGGAAGGACAGATGGGCGACGTCACCGTCGGTCTCCAGGCAAGGCTGATGTCGCAGGCGCTGCGCAAACTGGCCGGCAATCTCAACCGGGCCAACACCGTCTGCCTGTTCACAAACCAGATCCGCGAAAAGATTGGCGTGTCTTTCGGCTCGCCGGAGACACAGCCCGGTGGACGTGCGCTGAAGTTCTATTCCTCGCAGCGACTGGACATCCGTCGGATCGAGACCCTCAAGGACGGCACTGAAGCGGTTGCCAACCGGGTCCGGGTCAAGGTTGTCAAGAACAAGGTGGCGGCTCCGTTCAAGCAGGCGGAATTCGACATTGAGTACGGGCAGGGAATCTCTCGTGAAGGCAGCCTGATTGATCTCGGCATCGAACATGATCTGGTGCAGAAATCCGGCTCCTTCTTCTCGTACGGCGACACCCGCCTCGGTCAGGGACGCAACAACTCGAAGAACTTCCTGAAGGAGAATCCGGACATCGCGATGGACATCGAAAACCGGATTCTCAGTTCTCTCGGAATCAACCGTGATGGTGCGCCGCTTGAACCGGCGGTAGTCGATACCGAACTGGCCGAAGTCGCTGACGGCAAAGCAGGCAAAAGCGCCCCGCTGGCAGACAAACAGGCAGCCTGACCCGGACTGCCTGAACGATGGCTGACGAAATCCTGGCGAAAGCGCTGGGTGCGATCGGACGCAAGGAGCGTTCGGTCGCCGAGATGCGTGAATGGCTTCAGGAACGGGAAGTTGAACCGGAAGAAATCGACCGGGTAGTCAACTTCCTGATCGAAAACGAAGCGCTGGACGACCGCAAATTCGCTTTCGCTTTCGTATCCGATAAACGGGAACTGGCGGGCTGGGGGCGAACCCGGATCAGGGAAACCCTGCGCAAACGCAAAATTCCGCGGCCTGACATCGAAGAGGCACTGAACCGCGACGACGGTGAAACCGAAGTCGACCGGGCGACCAGGGTGCTGGAAGAAAAGGACGCGGACCTCAGTGATGACCGTGGACGCAGCCGGGCCCTGGGGCTGCTTTCGCGTCGTGGATATTCCGCTGAGGATTCTTACGCGGCAATACGAAGGAAAAGTTCCGACTTCTGATCGGTTTCGGGCAGGCGGGGACGGTCAAGTACGCTTGATGAACCCTTATGTCACTACGCTCGATCATCCCTTCGTGGCTACGGCCCGGACCCACAGAAAGGGAGACTGCGAGCCAGAATGGGGATGGTGGGGAGCACTCCGCCAACGGCAGGTCCTCCGGGCCGGCAGAAACGGCGAACCCTGTGCCGCCAGCCCCGGACCCAGGTCTCATGTCGGCCCAGGCCGAACTGCGGGCAAGGCGTGAAGAGATCATCCGGATGGAAGAACGTGCCCTCCGGGAAATGGAATCAGCCCAGACACGACTGCGGGAAGCAGATCGTCGCACCGACGCCCTTGAGCTCCGTGAACGTGAAGTCGAAGCAGCCGAAGCTGAACAGGAATCAGTCAAGCTGCGCCAGCTGGACGAACTTGAACGGGTCGCTGGACTGACCCAGGTACAGGCCCGGAAGATCCTCCTGAAAGAAGTTGAAGACCAGGCCAGCCACCAGGCCGGCTTGACAATCAAGAGGATCGAGGACGAAGCCAAACTGGAAGCAGAAAGGCGGGCCAGGGGAATCCTTGCCGTCGCAATGCAGCGGCTGGCCTCAACCCAGTCGATCGAAGGCAACACCTACTCGATTCACCTGCCATCGGAAGACATGAAGGGCCGGATCATTGGCAAGGACGGCCGTAACATCCGCACCCTGGAGAACCTCACCGGGGTCGACATCATCATCGACGAAACCCCCGAAACAGTCGTCCTGTCGAGCTTCGACGGGGTGCGCCGCGAAATCGCCCGGCTCACCCTCGAAAAACTGATCGCTGACGGGCGGATCCATCCGGCATCCTGCGAGGCAGCATTCGCGGAAGCCGAAACGGAAATCGAAGATGTGATGGTCGAAGCAGCCGAAGCGGCTCTGCTCGACGCAAGGATCACCGGTCTTCATCCCGAACTGGTTCGTTTGCTCGGACGCCTCAGGTTCCGCACGAGTTACAGCCAGAACGTCCTCGCCCACCTGGTCGAAACTTCCCACCTCGCCGCCCTGATGGCCGCCGAACTGGGAGCGTCGGTTGAGGTCGCACGTCGCGCCGCCCTGCTGCATGACATCGGCAAAGCGGTAAGTCATGAAGTCGAAGGAACCCACGCTTCAGTCGGGGCACGTCTCGCCCGACGCTACGACGAAATCGACGCGATAACGCACGCGATCGAGGCCCATCACAACGAAATCGAACCGGTGACAGTCGAAGCCGTGATCGTTCAGGCCGCCGACGCGCTGTCCGGGGCAAGACCAGGGGCGAGGGGCGATTCACTCGAGCAGTACGTGACCAGGCTGAGCGACCTCGAAGAGATCGCCGCCCGGCAGAACGGCGTGCGCAAGGTTTACGCCATGCAGGCAGGTCGTGAAATCAGGGTGATCGTCGATCCCGGCCAAGTGGACGACGGTGCGGTAGCCGTGATCTCGCACGAAATCGCGACCGCCATCGAACGGGAAATGCAATACCCGGGCCAGATCAAGATCACCGTTATCCGCGAACTCAGATCAACCCGGATCGCCCACTGAACCGCCAAAATCCGAACCGGTCCCGGGCAAGCGACAAAACGCCGGGGTCAGCAGGTAAGATTCGAGCCCAATGGAAGTCAAGACCCTCTTTCTCATCTTCGGAATCGGCCTTGCGGTGCTCGCAGTGGTCGTCAGCTTCTTCGGCCTTCGGGTAAAGGACTTTCCTAGCCGGCGCGCGATGATCGGCCTGCTCGTAGTGGGTCTGGTTCTCGTAGCCGGTACGGCCACCTACGGGGTGAAGCTCCAGATCGAAGAAGCGGAAGAGCGTGAACACGGTGACGAACACATCATCGGCGAAGAAGCTTCGATCCAGCCGATCGTCATCCCAGCGAACCTCGCCTGATTCACCAGACGCTTTAAGCTCCGCTCGATGAAGCGGTTCCACGTCACCACCTTCGGGTGTCAGATGAACGAGCACGACTCCGAGCGCATGAAAGGCATGCTCAAGTCGCTTGGCTACTCCGAATCGTCGGAACGCGATGACGCGGACCTGATCCTGTTCAACACCTGCTCGATCCGTGAGAACGCGGACAACCGTTTCATTTCGCATCTCGGCGAGGCGAAACGGCTCAAAACCGAAGATCCGACCCGGATCGTCGGGGTTGGTGGCTGCTGGGCACAGTCAGTCAAAGACGAAGTCTTTCGGCGGTTCCCATTCGTCGACGTTGCTTTCGGTCCGGGCCAGATTCACCGCCTGGCTGAATTCCTGAACTCGGATTCCATCTCCGCCCAGGGATATTTCGAATTTGAGGAGTTCTCCGGTGACCTGCCCGCCCATCGGGAACGGAACTTCCAGGGCTGGCTGCAGATTTCACAGGGGTGCAACTGCGCCTGCTCCTACTGCATCGTGCCGTCGACCCGTGGACGGGAAGAAAGTCGGGCACCTGACCTGCTGGTAGCCGAAGCGGAACGCATGGCGGCCGAAGGGGTGCGGGAACTCACCCTGCTCGGACAGAACGTGAACAGCTACGGGCGCGACCTGCCGAAAGAGTCCCGGATCCGTTTCTCCGACCTGTTGCGCCTCGTGGATGCCGTCGACGGGATCGACCGGATCAGATACACCAGTCCGCATCCGAAAGACATGCGGGAAGACGTGATTGACGCCCACGTCGAACTGGCCTCGGTCTGCGAGCACATACATCTTCCGCTGCAGTCCGGATCAAGCGCCATCCTCAAAAAGATGCGCCGAACCTACACTCGTGAGCGGTACATGGACCGGGTCGAAATGATCCAGAGCCGCCTGCCGGGCTGTGGATTGACAACCGACATCATCGTCGGCTTCCCCGGCGAGACCGACGCCGATTTCGCGCAGACCCTGGAGGTCGTCGAAGCCGTCGGTTACGACCAGGCATTCACCTTCAACTTCTCACCCCGGCGTGGCACCCTGGCCGCGGAAATGGATGATCAGATCCCGCACCCGGTCAAGAAGGAACGCATGACCCGGCTGATCGAAGTCGTCCAGAGAAGGGCGAAAGAACAGGCCCAGCGCTTCGTCGGGGAATCGGTGGAGGTACTGGTGGAAGGTCCCAGCCGCAACGACCCGACCCGCCTGCGCGGTCGCAGCAGCCAGAACAAGGCTGTCAACTTCGAGGGAACCTCCGAAGCCGGTCAGCTGGTCGAGGTGGAAATCACATCGGCAACGTCAGGTTCGCTCACCGGCACGGAGAGACTGCTCAGCCGGATCGCCTGATGGGACTTCACCTGGTTGCCGTATTCGGTCCGACCGGTATCGGCAAGACCGGCACGGCGATCGAACTGGCCGCGCTGCTGCGGGAACGCGGGGAAGAACCGGTCGCAATCAACTGTGATGCGATCCAGGTCTACAAAGGCCTCGAAACGATCAGCGGCGCCGCTTCAGCGGAAGAACAAAGACAGCTTGAGCACCGGCTGCTCGGATTCGTCCCCCTGACCGATGAATTCAGTGCCGGCAAATATGCCGAACGGGCCCACGCCGAGATCGATGGGCTGCTGGCCGAAGGCCGCCGGCCAATACTGGTCGGCGGAACCGGCCTTTACCTGAGAGCCGCCCTTGCGGAAATTGCGTTTCGACCAGCGGTCCCCGAAGCGCTGCGGCAGGAAGTCGAACGGCAGCTCGAAGCAGAAGGTCCGGCAGCCCTTCACGCAACCCTGCCCGCCGAGTTCCAGGAATCGATTCACCCGAACGACCGCAAGCGCATAGCCCGCACGATCGAACTGATCCGCGACGGCCAGACCCCAGCCCGGAATCATCAAGGCGGCGGGGATCTCTGGACCGCAAGCATGCGGCAGCCATCCCTGCTTTTCGGGCTGGCTGAAGAGGATGATGTCCTGACAGCGAAAATCGACCGGCGGATCGACGCGATGGAGGCAGCCGGCGCGGCCGCCGAGGTGGAACGGGCCGACCAGGGCGGGGCGTCCCGCACAGCCAGGGCGGCCATCGGGTTCACCGAGTTTCTGAGCGGTGACCTCGAGCGGCTGAAGTTGCTCCACCGTCGCTACGGGCGCCGCCAGATGACCTGGATGCGGCGAATGGAGGGCATCAGAATGATCGAACGTCAATCCCGGCCGGACCGCCAGGTCGCCGGGGAGATACTCGACAGAATCGATTCAATCGAAGGCCAAAATGCAGACAGCGCCCCGTGTGGATAGCTTGCGGGGCCGCATGAAGTTCGAAAAATGGCAAGCACTCGGGAATGACTACGTCATCCTCGAAGCAGAAAACCTTCCCCAGGAACTGACCCAGCAGCGGGTAAAGCGGATCTGTGATCCCCACTTCGGGGTCGGTTCCGACGGCGTCCTTCTGATCTCCAGAAGTGATGATCCCGAGATGGTGGCGCAACTACGAATCTTCAACCCGGATGGATCCGAGGCCGAACTCTCCGGCAACGGGGCCCGGGAAGCAATCCTTTACATGCGCCGTCATGGCTGGACCGATCAGGACAACTTCACGATCATGACCGAATCCGGTCCGGTCACCCCCCAGATAACTTCGGATCGCACCTGTGCTGTCCGGATGGGAACAGCATCCACAAC
>JBAWHK010000032.1:0-5974 GCA_049593795.1 Solirubrobacterales bacterium | reverse complement strand
AGCTTGACCTGGCGGGTGGCTTCGACCCCCAGCGGGATCAGGGCGGGGCCGAGCCGATACATGCGGGTGTGGGGTTCCCGCCTTACGAAATCATGTGCCTCGAGGGTCGAGAGCAGGTTATGCATGGTGCTTTTCGAGACACCGGTCGAAGCGACAAGGTCACTTTGTGTGGCCCCCTGATCCGCCAGCCCCGACAGTTCCTTGAGAACGCTGATCGCCCCGACCACAGCGGGCACCTGATACTTGACTTCCTCCTCAGCCAAAATTCTCTTTTCCCTTTCAGTCCATCGGTTCGCGGAATCGCCGGAAGATAATCGGTTTCTCCCGGGTCATTTCGTCGAGGGTATACCCAAGACCTTCCCGGCCCCGACCCGAAAGCTTGACCCCACCGAACGGGATTATCGGTGGCCGGTAGTTATCGGTGCCGTTGATTACGACGCCTCCTGATTCGATCTGCTCAGCCAGGTTCAGCGCCCGGCGAGGATCGGCTGAGAAAACGGATGCCATGAGGCCAAACGAAGAACTGTTGGCCACCTCGAGCGCTTCCGTCTCGCTATCAACCGGAATCAGGTTGAAGACCGGTCCGAAGATCTCGTCGTCGCAGGCGATGTCAGCTCCGGTTGGCACACCGGTCAGCAGGGTCGGCGCGAAATAGGCGCCATCGGATTCGCCGGTGCCGGCCGCGATCTGCGCACCCTGGGCCTGGGCGTTCTTCACCTGGGACGCAACCCGTTCGGCCGCGCCACGGTGGATCAACGGGCCGATCGTGGTTTCACCCGAAGTTGCTTCACCTACCTGCATCGAAGCGATCGATGCTGAGAGCCGTTCGGCCAGTTCATCGTGGAGTGAACGGTGGACGATCACGCGCTTGCTGGCAGAACAGGCCTGCCCGTTCATCAGGATCCTCCCCCGCACTGCCTCACTGGCAATCAGGTCGATGTCGGCATCGTCGAGGACGAGGCAAGCGTTGTTGCCACCAAGTTCGAGGTGGAGGAAGCGCAGCTGGGCGGCGGTCGCCGTGGCGACTGCGATACCGGCATTGGTGGAACCGGTTAGTGAAATCGCGTCGATCCCGGGTGCGGTCGCAAGCGCGGCGCCGACGTCGGCACCACCGTTGACTGCCTGGATCGCATCCTCCGGAATGCCGGCTTCGATCAGGGCCTTGCGGAAATGTTCAACTACGAGCGGATCCTCAAGCGGTGGCTTGACCACAACCGTATTGCCACCAACCAGGGCTGCCGCACACTTCTCGATGAACAGTTCGACCGGAAAGTTGAATGGCAGGATGGCGGCGACGACTCCCAGTGGTTCGCGTCGCGTGTAAGCGAGGTCCCATTCGGTCCCGAAGTTTCCTTCGGTCGGCAGAACGCGTCCTACAAGGCGTCGGCCTTCGATCGCGTTGCCACGCAGGAAACGAATGCCACCCCCGACTTCAAACTCGGCCTGGCCGATCGGCTTGCCTGACTCCGCTGCGAGCAGACGGCCCAAAGTTTCGATCTGTGGTTCGAGGGCGTCGGCTGCACGGTCGAGGGCCGCAGCGCGTTCGGCCAGCGGAGTGCGGGCCCAGGAACGGCGGGCTGCCACCGCTCTTTCGACTATGCCTGGTACGTCTGCCGGATCAGTCAAGGTGACTTCTCCGAGAAGATCGGTTTCCTGGGGGTTCTTGATTTCGATGGTGCTCAAATCCACTCCGTCCTGCCGCGCTCGGGGCTCTTAAAGTTCAGTTCGCTGAACCAAGTTCAATATATAGGCATACCGGGTGGTTTACCAACAGGGTTTTCCGGCTACCGTCCGAAGGCCGCTTCCGAAGCCCGCCTGACCGCACCGATTTCAGCTTCACTGATCGCAGTTGGCACATCCAGTTCGATCGGGTCACTGGTGAACGAAGGCTCAGACCCGGCCAGCGCCTCAATCGTGGCCAGCACGCAGAACGGCATGTGATCCAGGCTGTAACCACCCTCCTGCAGCGCGACGATCCGGCCACCACAGTTCGCATCCGCAAACTCGACCAGCAACCTGGTCATTTCCCGGAAGCCCTCGGTGGTCACACTCATGCGTCCCAGGGGATCGGAAGCCGCCGCATCCTGCCCGCTCGACAGAATCACCATCTCCGGCTGAAAATCCTCAAGGGCCGGGACGGCGACCTCGGCAACCGCCGCGACATAACCGGCGTCGCCGCTGCCGGCCGGCATCGGGACGTTCACGGTCCTGCCCTCCCCGGCGCCCGCACCGCGTTCCTCCAGCTTTCCCTGATCTTCGGGATAAAGGCCGTCCTGGTGAATCGAAATGAAAAGCACGTCCGGATCGTCGTAGAAGACACTCTGGGTCCCGTTGCCATGATGGACGTCCCAGTCGAGGATCGCGATTCGTTCAATTCCGTGCTTCCACTGGGCATGACGAGCGGCAATCGCAGCGTTGTTGAAAAGACAGAAACCCATCGCTTCATCAGCGGTCGCATGGTGACCCGGAGGGCGAGTCAGGACATACGCCCGGCGACCCGCGGAAGCCAGGACGAAATCAACCGCCGACAGGGACGACCCGACCGAGATCGAGGCGGCCTCCCAGGTGTTCGCACCAGCGCGCGCTTCCGGCCCCACCACCTGGATCGGATCCGCCCCGTCGGTCAGAGCCATCCGGTCGATGTGGCCCGGAGTGTGAACCAGCGCCAGTTCATCCCTGGTGGCAGCGCGGGTGGGGACGGTCACGAAGTCCTTGACCACTTCCGACGCAACCAGAACCTCAAGTGCACGATGGACCCGGTCGGCGTTCTCCGCGTGGCCCACGTTCAGCCACTCGCTGATCTCCGGATCGAGGATCATCGAACCGTTGTCGTGGCGCAGGCAACGCGGGTCGTATGCCAGCCCGAACTCCATCAGCCCTCCGCCAGAACCATCGAACTACCGTTCAGCATCATCGCCCGAGAATATTGCCTCAACCGCAGGCTGGCGCTACAGGCAACAGGCAGACTCGCGCTTCCCCGCGCACGTAACCCTAGCCCTGCGGCAACCTCAGGCGGGAAGGACGATCGGTATCAGGTCGAGGTAACTCTTCAGCATGTAGTCGGGATTCTCCGCCCGGCACTCTTCAGGATGGAATCCGAATTCGACTCCGGCCTGGCGAGCACCAGCCTCACGGGCTGCGATCACGTCATTCGGGCCGTCGCCGATGTAAAGCACCCGGTCGGGCTCAAGACCCATCTGCTGAATGCCCTTGGTGACCGGTTCCGGACTGGGCTTCGCGTGCTCAACGTCATCACCGGTGATCGTGAGTTCGAAAAAGTCCCGGATCCCGGAACGGTCCATGTCAACTTCGAAACGCTCCCGCGCCTTCGATGTGGCAATGCCCAGCCTGATACCGCCCGCCTTCAGCGCTTCAAGCATGGTCACCACCGAATCGAAAAGCGGAATCTCGGCCTGGTGAATCGCGTAAGCCTTGCCGAACTCCACCTTGATCCGTTCAGCCACTTCCTCATCACCCTTGGCGATCATCGGGAAAGTCTCCTGGCCGCGCAGCTGGATGATCCGGTCGATGTCTTCCTCCTCAACCGGGTACGGCTCCCCCATGATCAAGGTAGTTGCGTCGTGGTACGACTGGACGATCGCGATCTTGGAGTTCACCAGGGTGCCATCCATGTCGAACATGACGGCATCGAAGGGACGGTCGGCGGGGGAACTTTCGGCGGCGTTCATTGCCTCAAGTGTGCCGCTTCAAAACTGCGATCAGGATATTCCGGCGGCCACCCGCTGGAGCATTCCACAAGGGAAGCCCGACTCAGTGTGGTCGCGGCGAACCGATTCCCTGGCGGTCCCGGGCACCGGCCACGAGCCTTTCGGCGTCTTCGCTGAAACTCCGGTTGATGCTGCGTTCCAGCATGGCGATCTGGTCCTCGATCGCCGGCAACCGGCTTGCCGGGGCGAGAGTTCTCAAATCTTCAAGCAACGCCCGCAAACGGCGGGAAACCTGGATCGAACCCTCGCCGTAGATTCTCGTTTCATCGAGGGCGATGCTGAGGAAGTCATCCCAGCATGGTGACGGGAATGAAAATCTCAAAACGCCCTGAGCGTCACTGATCTCACCACGGGTGAGATCCCGCTTCACCAGGATCCGCAGCAGCAACTCGATCTGATCGAGTGCCTGGGCGGTAGTGGTCGGGTCGTTCACCCCGGGCGACAGGGCCTTCGAGGAAATGTCGGCCAGCAGACGGAAAACGAATGCCGGATCGTCCTTGATCGTGCGTTCGTCGCCCACCGCGACCGATTTCTGAAGTGTGGTCACGTCAAATTCATCGACCCCGTGAACCTTGAACAAAGCATCCCCGGGCGCAACCAGGTCACCGATCGGCGGAACCAGTTCAACTCTGGCCCCTGCCCGCTCGGCGATCGCGACCACGCCATCGAAATCGACGCTCTGGAGGATTCCCGGGTCCTGGTTGAACCTGACCGTCACCGGATCTTCACTGACGACCGGAGCCGGCCCGCCGGACCCCGGCTCAACCTCCCCGAAATCATTCGGGTAGGCGGTATTCATCACCTTGGCGCCATCACGTCCGAGGTCACCCAGAACTGCCGCAACCCGCAATCCCTGGGTGGTCCGGCTGATCAGACGCAGGAACATGATCATGCTGAGCAGCAGCAGCAGAATTGCCAGCGAAACCGAGAAATCAGGAACGAAATTCTCGTTGTCTGAAGGCTGGATCGCCCGCAGGACAAACAGGGCGTAAATGAAAGTCGCCATGAACATGCCCAGCGAAATTTTGGTGGTGGGATCACGCAGGAACCGGCGCAGCATTCGAGGTGAGAACTGGCTGGAACCAAACTGCACCGCCAGCAGAAGGATCGAGAAAACGAAACCGGTGAAGGTGATCATGCCCCCGGCCATCGCGCTCAGCATGCCCTGGGCGGCCCCCGCGCCGTAAGCGATGCCAATCCGGCCGGTCGTCTTCTCATCTAGGTCCGGAACGAGGATGCCGAGGATGATCGCCAGGATGACCGAGATCGCCGGAACGACCCAGATGCTGTTGCGAACGAACTCTCGGATCTTCCATCGGGTTCTCCAGGACACGCCGCGCAGCGTATAGGTTGCGCCCACGAATACGTCACCGCTTGCGGAGTCCTGCCTCTGGAGCAACCGACAATCCGATCCGGCTGAACCTGCCCTTTCCAAATTCGGTTGCGTAACGATGGGGTCGTGTCCAGAACATGGTTGATCACAGGAGCGTCGCGCGGTATCGGCGCCGCGATTGCCCGGCGGGCCGTCAAGCGAGGTGACCAGGTCGCTCTGGTTGCCCGCGGTGACTCCGTCAACGCATTCGCGAAAGAACTAGGCGAGTCGGCAGTTTCAATCCGTGCCGACCTGACCGATGACGGAGCTGCAACCCGGATCTGCCGGGAAGCCCAATCGGCTTTCGGCGGAATCGATGTGCTGGTTAACAATGCGGCCCTTCATATCGGTGGTCGTATCGGCAAGCTCGACCCGGACGACTACACGGCGGTAATCGAAGCCGGCCTGATCGCTCCCTTCCGGCTTTGCCAGTCCGCACTTCCACACATGGAGGAAGGCGCCGCGATCGTGAACATCGGGGCTGTTGTCGGCAACCGTGGCTTCCCCGGGGACACCCCTTACGGATCGGCCAAGGCGGGCCTCGAAGGCCTGACCCGATCACTCGCGGTCGAACTCGCCCGTGATGGCATCACCGCCAACGTGGTGGTGCCCGGTTTCACCGAAACCGAGATGACCAAAGAACTTGACGAACGTGCCCGGGAAAAGATCATTGCCGGCATCCCCCTGCGGCGTCCGGCCGAGGCCGATGAAATCGCCCAGGTCGTCGAATGGGTTTCTGAAAGCAGATACATGACCGGCTCAGTCGTCCACGTTGACGGCGGCCTGGGAGCGAGGCTCTGATGCGTGCGGCTCAATACGACGAACCGAAAGTCCTGACCATGGTGGACCTGCCCGAACCCGAAGCGGGTCCGGG
>JBAWHK010000031.1:0-17857 GCA_049593795.1 Solirubrobacterales bacterium | reverse complement strand
AGAATCCGAACTGCCCGTCTTTGCCGCCACGGAAGTCATCCCAGTTCTGATCGATCTGGGCGCTGATCCGGCCGATCGGCACCCCATCCCGTTCAGCGATCCACATCTCGACTTCAGCGTGGTCGAAATAGGGGTTTTTGTCACGGTTCAGGAACTGCATCCGGTCAAGGATCAGCGGTGGAACCCACTCGGCGTGATCCTTGTGAACGGTGAACGGAACCTTGACGAACTTCTTGAGGTCCCGCTTGTTCTCAACCTTGCGTACAACCAGATCTGACATTCCGGGCAACTTAGCACCGGGGTTCCGGGAAGTCCGGACTGAGGTCACCCGGGCCGGGTCCCGGCTGGGAATTCCCGGGTCAGCTCTTTTCGCCGGGCCGCGGGCCTAGCCCGCTGTTTCGGCACTGCGAAGCCCGCGGATCGACCAGAAACCCATGATCACGATCAGGCCCAGCGCAACTCCGTAGGCGAGCAGGATGCCGGAGGGATCACCGGCCATCAGGCTGCGGGCCGCGTTCAGCGATGCGGTGACCGGATTGACTGATGCCGCCGGTTCGATCCAGCCCGAGAGCAGGTCCTGCGGCACGTATACCGGGGCGAGGAACAGGATGATGAAAACCGGCATCTGC
The DNA here is from genome assembly GCA_049593795.1 of Solirubrobacterales bacterium. Taxonomy (GTDB): domain Bacteria; phylum Actinomycetota; class Thermoleophilia; order Solirubrobacterales; family 70-9; genus 67-14. Next base: position 17,228 of record JBAWHK010000031.1, on the reverse strand, counting down.
ATCAGCGGCCCGGCCTGAAGCGACCGGAAACGCAGGGCGATCCCGGAAGAGAACAGCAGCGCGGCGACGTTTGCCAGCAGGGCGAGGCTGTACATGCCGACCAGGTCGATGCCGCTGCCCCGCACACTCATGCCGGCCAGCAGCGACACGCCGGTGATCACCACCCAGGTGACTACCAGGCGCAGAGCCGCGCCCATTGCGAAGCCAACCACGATCGAACTGCGATGCGAGGTTGCCAGCATCATCCTTCTGCCCATTCCGGCTTCGAAGTCACTGGCGATCGAGAATCCGGCGAATACCCCGGCCAGGGCTGAAGCCTGGATCAGGATGAAGCAGAACTGGAATGCGGTGAAGTCGTAGTAGCCGAAACCGGGCGTATCGGCGACCGCGGAAAGCCCGCCCGCGAATGCGGCCAGGAAGAACAGCGGGAAGAGCAGGGACGGAATGAATACCGCTGGTTTCGTATAGAGGTTGTGGAGGTAGCGCCAGGCCACTGCCCAGGCCGATGAGAGATAGGAGTTCACTTGAGCATCCTCCCCCGCAGCGAACGTGCGGCCAGGGAGATCGAGAGGATCGCGATTACGATCGCGAACCCGAAACCGAGGGCCAGTGCTTCGCCGTCCCAGCCGGTGATGAAGAGGCTGCGGATCGCTTCGATCAGGTAGCTGACCGGGTTGATCGTTGCCAGGAAGCGGTACCAGTCCTGTTCGATCAGGTTCCTTGGCAGCGCCATCGAACTGAAGAAGAGCAGGACGAACATGAGCGGGAACATTCCCTGGACTGCTTCGCCGGACCCGGTCCGAATCGCCATGATCAGGCCGATGCCGCCGAAACCGACCGAGATGACCGACACGAGCAGGGCCAGCACCAGGTAGCCGAGGATGCCGGCTGCGAAGTGAGCTCCCGCAGCGAGCCCGACCGCCAGATAAAGCAGCGCCTGGAACTGCCCGAGCAGAACGAGTCCCGCGAGCTGCCCGGCCATCAGGGCCGATGGTCTCATCGGGGTCAGGACAAGTCGGCTGAAGAAACCGTTTTCGATGTCCTGGGCGAGCCCCTGTCCGGCGTTCATGGTGGAGAAGATCGCGGCCTGGATGAAGGTGAATCCGATCGCGAAGGTGATGTAGGAGTCGGTTGGGAAACCGGGGATGTTGACTGCGGAATCCAGCCCGCCGGCGTTTACGGCCAGCAGGAAAAGCGGAAAGATGACGCTCGGAATTATCGCTGCCGGTTGGCGGACCAGACGGGTGACCGACCGGGCGGCCATTGCCGCAACCTGGATCGGCAGGATCGCCCGGGGCGGCATGCTGCCTGCGGCTGGCAGGGCAACCCCGATCATCCGGCCGTGCCCTGGGCCTTCGGCAGGGCCATCTCGGCGCTTTCCGCTTCGCTCGCGCCTTCGAGATGCCGGCCGGTTTTGGCCAGAAAGACGTCGTCCAGGGTCGGTTCGTTCAGGACCAGGCTGGCCAGTTCGATCTTTTCCGCGTCGAAGGCCCGGACGATCCCGACCAGCTCATCGATGCCTTCGTTCAGGCGGATCGCAAGCAGATCACGGGCGGCCGGCACTTCGCTGCCGAAGGCGGAAAGGATCCGTTTGGCCTCGTCCCGCCTGGCGGGATCACGGACCAGGATTTCGACGCTGGGTCGGCCGATTTCCGATTTCAGTGCGGCCGGGGTTCCCTCGGCAACGATCTTGCCGTCGTCGATGATTCCGATCCGGTTGGCCAGTTGATCGGCCTCTTCGAGGTACTGGGTGGTGAGGAAGACGGTCACGCCGTCTTCTGATGAGAGCCTGGTGACTTCGGTCCAGAGCGACGAGCGGCTCTGGGGATCAAGGCCGGTCGTTGGTTCGTCGAGAAAGAGGACCCGTGGACGGTGGACCAGCGCCAGGGCGAGGTCGAGGCGTCGTTTCATGCCGCCCGAGTAGCCGCCGACGCGCCGGTCAGCGGCATCGGAGAGGCCTACCCTTTCAATCAGTTCGTTGCCGCGTTTCACCCGTTCATCTTTGGGCAGGCCGTGGAGCGAGGTCTGGAGCTTCATGTGTTCGCTGCCGGTCAGGTGCGGATCGAGCGCGGCTTCCTGCAGAGCGGCACCGATCACTTTGCGGACTTCGGGGCCCTGGGTGGCGACGTCGAGGCCGGCGACCCGGGCGGTGCCGGCGGTCGGGGGCAGGAGCGTCGTGAGCATGTGGACCGTGGTTGATTTCCCGGCGCCGTTCGGGCCGAGGAACCCGTAGATCTCCCCCGGTTCGACCACGAGGTCAATGCCGTTGACGGCTTTCGGCCCGTTCTTGTATTGCCGTTCGAGCCCTTTTACTTCGATTCCGTTATTCGATTCATTCATGGTCGTAATCGATATGTATAGCAAAGATTCATGTGTTGAACTATTGCGGACGGCTATGGTACCCTCCCTGTAGAACAATCCTTGACGGCATCCAGGACAAAACAGCGATCGGCAAAAGCATCAGAAGCCTGGAGCCTGCTCGGCGAACTCTGGTTCCAGCAGAAACCGCTGATGATGTCGATCTGCAAAGACTTCGACCTTTTCCCGCCCCAGATAATGGTGCTGCGCACCCTCGACCGGCCGAAGCCAATGCGGGAAGTCGCTGATCACCTCGCCTGCAACAGCTCGAACCTGACCGGGATCACCGACCGGCTCGAAGATCGCAAGCTGGTGGAACGCACCGCTGATCCTTCCGACCGGCGGGTGAAACTGCTGGTCCTTACTGACGAAGGCAAACAGCTCCGCACGCAGGTGATGGACCGGCTGAACGCTCCACCGGACTCGATGGAGAGCTTGTCCGACGACGACCTGACCCGGCTTTCGACGATCCTCGCGAAACTCACCGGCGACGACCCCCTCACCTGAACCCCTGCCGGACCGGCTCCGATTTGCCACACTCCTTGAATGACTGAGACCGCATCGATGCCCGTCGATCTCTTCGACAAACTCAAAGAACACGAACGCCGCGAACAGCTGGAAGCCGCCAACGCGGCCGACCTGAATCCCTACTTCCGCCTCCTGACTTCCCAGGCCGGGCCGGTAGTCGAGATGGAAGGCCGGGAAACGATAATGCTCGGTTCGAACAACTACCTCGGCCTGACCGGGGATGACCGGGTCAAACAGGCAGCCCACGAAGCCCTGGATGCCTACGGCACCGGGGTCACCGGATCGCGGCTGCTCAACGGAACCACCCCGATACACGTCGAACTTGAAGAAGAACTGGCTGCCTGGATGAACACCGAAGACGCGGTCGTCTTCGCCACCGGCTACCAGTCGAACGTCGGTGCTCTCCAGGCGATTCTCGGCCCGAACGACACGGTGATCGTCGACTCAGGTGACCACGCTTCGATCCTCGACGGATGCAAGCTCTCCGGGGCGAAGATGCGGCCCTTCCGCCATAACCAGACCGACAAGCTCGAAAAGATGCTCCAGCGGGCTGCCAGCGACGGTGGCGGCGTGCTGGTCGTGGTCGACGGGGTCTACTCGATGGAAGGTGACATCTGCGATCTGCCGCGGGTAGCCGAACTGGCGAAGCACTACGGCGCGCGGCTGATGGTTGACGAGGCCCATGGTGTCGGTGTGCTCGGCAAACGTGGCGCCGGGGCGAGCGAACTGTTCGGCCTCGAAGACCAGGTGGACCTGCGCATGGGCACCTTCTCCAAGAGCCTCGCTTCCTGTGGAGGGTTCATCGCCGGAAGCGCCGAGGTGGTCGAATTCATGCGGATCTCCTCCAGATCATTCATTTTCAGCGCCTCCGGCGTGCCGGCCGCTGTCGGTGCCGCCCTCGCCGCCGTCAAGATCTGCCGGGCTGAAGGTCCGGCGCTCTACTCGAAGCTGCTCGGCAACGCCGATTACCTGCGGGAAGGCCTGAAGGATCTGGGCCTCAATGTGATCGAACCCGGCGAGTTGCCGGACGGAACGACTGCCACCAGCCCGGTCGTACCGGTGGTCGTCGGTGACGACTGGAAGGCCATCCTGCTCTGGAAGGCTCTGTTCGAGGCCGGCGTTTACACCAACGTCGCGATCCACCCTGCGGTCCCGCCGGCCGGTGCGCTTTTGCGGACAAGCCTGATGGCCACCCACGAAAAAGAGCACCTGGACAAAGCCCTCGGAATCTTCAAGACCGTCATCGACAACTTCGACGGGGATCTCTAGCCAGCTGGGGCTGCCCGCGGTTCCGCCCGACCGCGTCGAGAATCGCAAGTGCGATTTGCGACTTTCAGAAAAATCCTGCTCTTAGCGAATTTTCACGAAGTTTTTGGCCCCGACCCATTGACGCCCGAGAGGCCAGCGCATAGGTTGTCCCTGTCGCTTGGATTACTCGGGAGAGGGTCCTCAGCGTGGAGAGAGCGGTCACACGGGAGCATGAAGTCTGCCTTGGCCGCCGCCTGAAACCAGTCATTTTCATTCGATCCCTCTGAAGGGAGGATAGCCCGTGGAATCTGTTGCCACGCCCGCTTCAAACACCGTGAGTAGCGCAGTTCCCCAGCATCTGCAGGCACTCGAACGTGCCAACCGGGTGCGACTCGCGCGTGCAGCCCTGAAGCGATCAATCGCCAGTGGCGAGCTTCCGATCACCAAAGTCATCACCGAATGCCCTTGGCAGACCGAAAGCATGACGCTGTCAGAACTGCTGCGCAGCCAGTCCCGATGGGGACGTACCCGCACCCGCAAACTTCTCGCCTCAGTCGGCCTCAGCGAGAACAAGCGTCTGGATACTTTGACCGAGCGCCAACGCATGCTCCTGGTCAGCCAGCTCCGACCTCACTGAACGTCGAGGAGGAGCCAATCGGACTCCGGCCGGTCGCGAAAGTGACCGGCCGTTCCGCGTAACGACCGGGCACCGTGGTCCGGTCGTCTCAGCGCAGTTTGTAGGTGAGGCCCCCGGAGGCCTTGACGAATGCCTTGCGCAGGAGTCCCCAGGACACTCCCCCGAGGGTGAATCCAATCACCAGGCACTGCCAGTGGATCATTCCCAGCAGGAAGTAGCTGACCCCGGCCCCAAGCACGAACACCACGCCGGCCAGCAGGGTCGTGTGCGACCGGTAGCCGGCGAAATGTTCACGGATTGAGAGTTCGAGCCCGCCCAGTGAACCGAGCGCCAGGCCGATACCGAGCTGGGTCGGGTTCTGACCGATCGCCCCGATCACAATCAGGATCAACCCGACCAGCACACTGAGTTCAACCAGCGGAAACTTGCCCCACGGGGCCGGGGGTTCTTCCTGCTTAAGAGTCGGTTTTGGTCGGTTTGACTTCTGTGCCATCAGAGTTGAGGAGTGAGCGTACCTGCGTCTCGAGTTCACTGAGGGTCTTGCTCCTCACCTCGGCGTTTTTCAGGACCCCGCCCGGCTCGATGAAGAGGTAGGTCGGACAGCCGCCAACCCGGTAGATGTTCGAGACCGCCCCGTCGCGGTCGTAGCCAACCGGAACCTCCCAGCCATGTTCGGCGATCAGTTCCCGCACCCGGTCACGGTCGTCACGCACGTTGATCGAAACGAACCCCGCCCGATCCCCGAACCTGTCTGCCAGCTGCTCGAAAACGTCCTGCTGCTCGATGCACTCCGATGACCCCTTGGTGAACCAGAACGACATCACCAGCGGACGATCGAAGTAGTCACAGATCCGCATCGCCCCTTCAAGGTCGACCGAGCAGGCATTTTCCGGATCGACGTTGGCGTCGCCATCCAGGTCGGAGGTAGCAACCGGCACCGCAAATGGCGGGACCTTCTGCCCCAGCAGCACCGGTCCGAGACCAACGGTGCCGGAGTCCTCGGTTTTCAGCATGTTGAAGAGCGCGATCGCGAACACGATGAAGAAGGCGATCCCGACGATTACGACGTAATTGAACGGCTTCTGCCGCGGCCCGGATTCCCGCGGATCCCGGTCGCCCGGCATCAGCGTCGCTCCTGCCAGGCCAGGACCGCGGGCAGGACTATCGCGACCCCCATCAAGGCCACGGTCAGGTCGACCACGGCCACCAGGCCAAAGTCACGCAGCATCTGGATGTCGCTCGAAGCGAGTGCCGCGAAACCGGCGATCGCGGTCAGGCCGGAAGCAGCGATCGCCATTCCGGTACGGCCATAGGTGAATCGCAGGGCATCCGCCATGCCGGCCCCTCCTTCGCGCTCCTGGAAGTAACGGCCGGAAAGGATCACCGAGAACTCGGTCGAGATCGCGATCACGAGGACTGTCAGTACCGCCGAGAGCGGATTGAGTGAAAGGTCGAGGGACGAAACGATCACTGCTGACCAGCCACCGGCAACGACGATCGGGACCATCGGGATCAGCATCCGTTTGAAGGATCGATAGATCGCCAGCAGGACCAGTCCGACCGCGAAGATCGAGAAAACGATCAACAGGTACCGCGAGTCAGCGAGATCGTCAACCGTGGATGTGACGACCACAGGCAGGCCGGTCACGTCGACCGAGACCCCGGCCGGCGGACCCTGGCCATCACGCGACTGACTGATCGAATCTTCGATCTGGGACACCACCCGGCGCTGGCTGTCAACCGAGCCGGTACGAATCACAAAGGGGATCTTGGTCTCGGTTGGCAGTTCCTTGCCGACCAGGCCACCACTGATGATCGCCCGGCGTTCATCGACCGGCAAGCCACGCAGCCCGCGACGGATCGCGGCCGCACTCATTTCATTGCCACCATCCGGAACGAAGTCGGTGATCGCCGGGCCCGGGCAGAGATCAGCATCGAGGCAGCTCGGCTCGGGCTCTTCGTAGCCTGCTTTGTCGAGGGCGAGGGTGCGTACCTCCGCCATCCAGCTGACCACCTCCGGGTCGGTTACATCGTCGGCGCGCACGATCAGATCGACTTCGCCCGAAGTTCCGGTTGATTCCTCAACGTCCAGCAGATCCTGGACCGAAGCGGTCCTGGTTGGCAAAAGCTGCCTGATCTCGGCCGCAGTGTCGGCCTGGGTGCCGGCCGCCCAGCCGCAGGCAGCAATCACGATGCTGACCAGCAACAGCCTGCCGGGAGCCATTATCGCCAGGCCAAGCACTGACTTCGCACCACTGCGAAATACGTGGAAGAAACGGAACCGTTCTACCGCAACCGGTTTGGCCCGCCCCGCCCCCCGCAGCGAAAGTGCGGCGAATCCGAAGATGAAAACAACCAGCAGGCAAACCAGCACACCGAGCCCGAGCAGGATCCCGAATTCGGAGATCATCGGAACCGGTGAAATCATCAGCGAAGCGAACCCGAACGCGCTGGCCAGACAGGCAGTGACGATCATCGGCATGCCCCCGGAGGCAGCGATCCTTGCGGCCTCGGCCGGTTCCGGGGTGGTGTCGATCTCGTCGTAGCGGGCCTGCAGCTGCACCGCATAGTCGACCGTGAGACCGATCAGGATCGGGACCGCACCCAGTGCCGCGAGCGAAATCGACCCTCCGAAGATTCGCAGCAGGCCGAAAGAGATCAGGATCGCGCCGAGGGCAAGGCCCAGCGGCAACAGCCTCCAGCCCGAACCGAATATCGCCCAGAGTGCAAGTGACATCAGTACCAGGGCAACCAGGGCGAGCAGCAGAACTCCGGTGCGCAAAGACTGCGACAGGCCATCGAAGACGACGGGCGAACCGGACACGACGTACCCGACCCCCTCAAGCTGGGTCGCTTCATCGGCGGCAGCGGTCTTGATCAGCTCGATCGTTTCCGAGCGTTCTTCGTCGCTCAGGTCGGATCGCAGCCGGAGGACGATCTGGGCCGATTCGCTGTTCGGGAACAGATACGACAGTTTCGGTTTTGGCCCCAGCCTGGTCGCACCGTTCGAATAAACGACCTTGTTGATGAAAGCTGAATCTTCAAGGCTTGGCAGCGAAGTCAATCCGTATTTCGCGACGATCTCGGCGGCCAGACGCAGCAGGTCCTGGTTCGCTTTCTTTGACCGGGCCGAACCTTCCGGCAGCTTGTCGATCGCCGCTACCTGCTGCTCATAAACCTTGGTGATGCCGAAAACGGCCCGGTTGAGGAAAGTCGAAGGACCGGCAAACACTTCCACCGGATCGAGTTCGTTGAGACGTTCGCAGGTAGTGAACAGCTCGCCACGACCCTCGCTGATGCCGCCCGAAACACAGGTTTCAAGCACATTCAGTTTCTCGAGGTTCGCCGGCTTCAGCGTTTCGGCCAGGTCACCTTTGGCGAGGACCACCACCGGTTCGCTGCCGAAGGACTCCTCCGCCCTTGCGGTCTCCTTGTACGCGACAGAGTCGCGATCGAAGATCGCGTCTGTTACCGGCTGTACTTTCGTGCCGGAAAATATTGCCGCTGCGACCGCTGCGAGAACCAGCAGCAGCCCGATGGCCAGAACGGGCCGTGACCACCGCGCTATTGCGGCGGCTGACCTGCCAAAGAATCCCCCAGGTGCGCCCGGGGTCAATCCATCGCCAGGGGACCGGTCACATCAGCGCGGAGGAACTGGTGGACGAACTCGTTCTCCGATTCGAACAGCTTTTCCTTGGGTCCGCTTTCAACGATCTTGCCTTTCCAGAGGACCGCAATGAAATCGGCGATCCGCCGTGCGGTACCGAGGTCGTGGCTGATCACCATGTAGCAGCCACCACTTTCGGCGTGGACCTCGCGGATCAGTTCACAGAGCAGTGCCGTACGCACCGGATCGAGACCTGAGTCGGGCTCGTCGAACATGACGATTTCCGGGTCGAGCACGAGCGCGCGGGCGAAACCGGCCCGTTTCCGCATTCCGCCGGAAAGCTCGTTCGGCATCTTGTAATGCGCTTCGCCCAGCCCGACTTCGCGCAGGCGACGCGTACAGATGTCCTCGATTTCCTCTTCCGCTTTGTCAGTGTGCTGACGGAGCGGGAAAGCGACATTGTCAAAAATGTTCATCGAACCGAAAAGCGCACCGTCCTGGAAAAGCAGGCCGAACTTCTTGCGCATCTCGAACAGGTCGTCGTCGCTGAGGGCAGGAACCGACTGGCCCTTGACCACAACATCGCCGGAGTCCGGGTAAAGCAGGCCGACGATGTGCTTGATCAGCACGCTCTTGCCGGTGCCCGAGGGGCCGAGAACCATTGAGATCTGGTCGTCAGGCAGGCCGAGGTTCAGGCCGTTGAGGATCCTGGTGCGACCAAACTGTTTAGTCAGGTTCTTGATCTCGATCGCATCAGTTCCACCGTGATCGAGTTTCTTGCCGGTGTGCCATTTGTACGGGTCGTTGTCGCCGGGATGAACGCCGGGCAGGATGAAATCCTTGAAAAGCACGGCGCCGTCATCGGCCACGTATTCCCCGCCCTGGCGCGGTTCGGGCTCATTGAGCACCGCTACGTCGCTGGTTGCGACGTTCTTGCGGGAGAGCGGCGTGTCGTCCGCGGTCTCATGCTTGTTGGTTCCAGCGGTCGCCGAGGTGGCGTTGCTGGCAGCTTCCATGTCGGCGTCGACAGTTGCGCCATCAGCGGCATTCGCTTCATCCGCCGCTTCGATCTCGGATGCCAGCTCCGCATCAGGACCCAGGTTCTTCTCCGCTGCCTGGATCTCGGGCGATTCGCTGACCTCACTGTCAGGACCATTGATTGGCTCTTCGGCCGATTCGTCATTCTGACTCAACTCGTCACCCTCCTATCGGTGCTCGCGGATTGGCACCCCAGAAGACCAGAGTTCCCAACATTCCGATGATGTGAACTAAAACAATATTCAGGACCATGGATTTGGCCGTGGCGGTACCCACCCCGACCGGTCCTCCTGAAGCCGTGTACCCGTAGTAACAGCCGACCAGAACGATCGCTGTGGCCATGGTCATGGCTTTGATAACCGAGAAAAGAACGTCGGGAGGGTTCTGGAACATCCAGAAGATCAGGAGATAGCCGCCTGACGACACATCTCCGATCTGCTCCACGACAGCAATGTAAGAAGCGAGGAATCCGACGCCGATGGCGGCCATGTACATGAAAGGCAGGGTCATCCAGGCACCGAGCAGCCGGGTTGCGGCAAGGAAAGTCACGGGCGGAACGCCCATTACTTCCAGCGCGTCGATCTCGTCTGAGATCCGCATGGCCCCCAGTTCGGCCACGATTCCGGTGCCTACCTTGGCCGCCATCATGTAACCGAAGGCGTAAGGGATCGCTTCGCGCAGGTCACACCACGCGGCGAACACGCCGGCATATGCCGGGGCGCCAACGGAACGGTTGAAGTAAGCGCCCTCGATGCCGCAGGTCAGGCCGATCGTGAAAACGAGGCCGAAGATGACCGTGGTCGAACCGAGGATCAGGATGCCGGCCTGCTTCAGCGATTCGCCGAAGTACCGGAGGACACGGCCGGAGTAGACCTGGCCGATGACCATCGCGCAGAATCGGGTGATTTCCCCGACCGACTCGAGCCATGCGCGTGGGACTGTCATCCAGCCGGAGTTCATCTACTTGATCGTCTGCAGTTCCGGGTTGGTTGCGAGCATCGTCTGCGTGAAAACGTAATTGAAGGCGAAGACGCCGAGTAGAGAAATGACGACCGCTTCGTTAACTGCACGGCCGACGCCGGCAGCGCCACCGGTCGCAGTCATCCCCTTGTAGCAACAGACGATCGCGATAATTGCGCCAAAGAGGGTGCATTTGAGAACCGAAGCCGCGAGTTCGGTGGTAGATGCGTTGGAGAACAGTGTCGCGAAGAACCCGCCGAGTGGCTGGTTGTAAAGCAGTTCCGCCCCGATACCACCGGTGATGCCGAAAAGCAGTGCGTAGATGTCGAGCAGTCCGGTGATCACCATGAGCGCGAGGAAACGCGGCACGACCAGGTTCTTGATCGGATCGACACCGAGAACCTGGAGGGCGTCCAGTTCTTCACGGATTTTGCGGGCACCGAGGTCCGCTGTGATCGCGGTGCCGGCAACACCGGCAACCACAACTGCGGTCACGAAAGGTGCGAACTCACGGATTGACGCGAGAACGAAGAAACCGCCGAGCCGGTCGAGGGCTCCGAACAGGGAAAGGAAGTTGGCGGCCTGGAGTCCCGGAGCACCGAAACCGAAAGCGACGCAGGAGATCATCATCGGGAACCAGCACAGCTGGAGCGCGAAGAGGAACTGGCCAATGAACTCGTTTCCGTACGGGTATGGGGCCTTGACAGCAGACGCAATTGTGCGTCCGGTCAAGATCATCATCTCGCCGACCTCGGTAAACGTACTCTTGGCGGGTTCGAAAACCCTGTTTGCGGCTGCTCTGACCATCTCTCCCGGGCGGTTCTAGGTACTGGGCAAACGCCTGCTACCGCCGTAGCGCGGAGTGTATGGGAAACAGCGGCGTGTGTGACGGCGACCACACGCGTGGTATGTTGCGCCCGACTTGCGGGAGACGATCAAACACCTCAACCGCTTCCTTTGCGGAGTCCTGGGATTGGCCGTTTCGGCGGCCGTCATCGCTGGCTGTGGCGGCGGAGATGACAGCAATCAGTTCGCTGACGTGCCCGCTGGCGACTATTCGGTCGAGGTGCTCAAGGCTGAATTCCCCGTGAAACAGGTGATTGCCCGCACTTACGACCTGAAGCTTGCGGTCAGGAATTCAGGCGATGAAACGATCCCGAATATCGCGTCCACGATCTCGCTGCCCGACCTTGGCTCCACCCTCGCTTTCGCCTATCGCGACCCGCAGAAGGGCCTGGCCCAGCCGCAACGGCCGGTCTGGGTGCTCGAGGAGGGTTTCCCCAAGCTCGCCGGAACGATTGGCCGCGGTGGCGCCGCCACCTCAAACCGGCTGACTTTCGCTTTCGGTGAACTGCCTCCGGGCGAGGTCGCCAACATGATCTGGCGGGTCACGGCCGTGCGTCCCGGGATCTACGGCCTCGAGTACCAGCTCGCCGCCGGACTCAGCGGAGAAGCCAATGCGGTGGATGCTGCGGGCGAAACCCCGGTGGGACTGTTGCCGGCCCGAATTTCCGACCGACCGATCTTGACCCAGGTGGACGACAAAGGCAACGTCGTACCATTGGATAAATCAGAGCGGATCAGACTGAAAATTCAGGAATCGCAATCGGAGTAGGACCGGGCAGGCCACCGGCCCGCCCACGATTTTCCTTCGCTTTACTCGGTTCCCTCTTCATCCTGGCGATGGGTCTTCCGACCGCTGCCTGCGCCGAAGAATCCCCGAGCACCGCCCCCGACGCCCCGGCCGGCAATGTGACCCAGGCGGAGGACGGCGATACCGCCGCGGCCACTACTTCACGCGGAAAGCCACGGTTGAGGCAGATCGCGAACTTCACGCAGCCAGTCGAAATCAAGTCCGCCCCGGGCTACAAAAATCTGATGTTCGTCGTTGAGCAGGAAGGCCGGGTGATGGTCCTGCGGAAAGGACGCAAACTGAAGAAGCCTTTCCTCAACATCAAAGGACGGGTCGAATCAGGCGGGGAACGCGGGTTGCTCTCGGTCGCCTTCCCGCCTGACTACAGGAAAACGAAACGTTTTTACGTCTATTACACCGACAGCACCGGGGATATCCGCGTAGTTGAGTTCAAACGGCGCAGCGCCGTCCGGGCCAACGGCAAATCCGGCCGCAACGTGATCACCATTCCCCACCGGGAACACGCGAACCACAACGGCGGCCAGCTTCAGTTCCGCGGGCCCGACCTTTACTTCGGGACCGGCGACGGTGGAGGTGGCGGTGACGAAGCCGGCAACGCGCAGAACCTGAATGTCCTGCTCGGCAAGATGATCCGGATCAGCCCGAAACCCAAGAACGGCAAGCCCTACACGGTCCCCTCCTCGAATCCTTTCGTCGGACGGAACGGTCGCAGCGAGATCTACTCCTACGGGCTGCGCAACCCTTTCCGTTGGTCGTTCCAGCAGAGTGCCGGCAAAACCCGCATGGTGATCGCCGACGTCGGCCAGAATGAATTCGAAGAGATCAACACGACCACGGTCGGACGGGCCAGTGGCGCCAACTACGGCTGGAACAGGTTCGAGGGTTTCTCCGAATATGACGGCGCGATCGACGGCACCATCAAACCGGCGATCGTGCTTCCACACCCACCGAACTGTTCGGTCATCGGCGGTCTCGTTGTGCGGGACAGGAAGGTGCCGGCCCTTTTCGGTCGTTACCTCTTCACCGATTTCTGCAACAGCGAAATCCGATCGTTCAAACTGAGGAACGGGCGGGTCAGATCCAGGGCCACCGGAATCTCCGAAAACGCAATTTCATCCTTCGCTGCGAATGCCGCCGGGAAGGCCTTCGTGACTTCTCTGAACGGCGGGGTATTCCGGCTGGTGCAGTAATTGCCGCTGAAAAGCGGTAAGAAATACACAGAAACTTCAAGTTCAATTGTAAGTAAGGGGTAGTACATGGAGTCAGCAACGGTTCAGGAAGAAATCGAAGTCCAGAATCCGGCGACCGGTGAGACCATCGCTTCGGTTCCGGTCGATTCGACCGATTCCGTGGCGGCCACGGTCGCCCGTGTTCGTGCCAACCAGCCGGCCTGGGAAGAGCTTGGTTTCAAAGGCCGCCGGGAATGGCTGAACAAATTGCGTGACTGGCTGCTGGACAACTCCGACCGGATTGCCGACACGCTGAAGTCCGAAACCGGCAAGGTCCGGGCCGAAGCAACCCTCGAGACCCCGTATCTGGCCGACCAGATCAACTTCTACGGATCGAAAGCGGAAAAGTTCATCGGTGAACAGAAGATCCGACCGAATTCGCCGCTGGCAGCCAGCCGCAAGCTGCGCCTCCGCTACAGCCCCTACCCGGTGGTTGGCCTGATCAGCCCCTGGAACTTCCCGCTGGTCCTGTCGCTCGGTGACGCGATCCCGGCGCTGATGGCGGGCGCGGCCGTCGTGATGAAGCCCTCCGAGGTGACACCGCTCGGACTGAGCGAGATCGTCACTGCCTGGCAGGAAGAGATCGGCGGACCGGATGTTCTCGCCGTGGTCAACGGCGGGGCCGAGGCCGCAACCGCCCTGATCGATCACTCCGATTTCATGGGTTTCACCGGCTCTGATGTCACCGGCAAGAAAGTGATGGCTCGCGCAGCGGAAACCCTCACCCCGGTCAGCCTCGAACTAGGCGGCAAGGATCCGATGGTCGTGCTCGAAGGTGCCGACCTGGAACGGGCCGCGAACGCTGCGGCCTGGGGAGGCATGCTCAACTCGGGACAGATGTGCATCTCGGTCGAACGGATCTATGTCGAGGATGGCGCTTACGAGGAGTTCGTACGCAAACTCAAAGACAAGGTCGATGAGCTCAGCCAGGGTGCCGACACCGATGTTGTCGCCTGCGATGTCGGTGCGATGACCATGGAATCGCAGCTGGCCAAGGTGGAAACCCAGGTCGACGAAGCGGTGAAAGCCGGCGCGACCGTGCTGATCGGCGGCAAGCGCGGTGAAGGCCCCGGCCAGTTTTATGAACCAACCGTGCTGATCGACGTCGAGCCCGGCATGAGTGTGCTCGATGACGAAACCTTCGGTCCGGTGGTGACCGTGACCAGGGTTGCCAACGAAGACGAAGCGATCTTCCGCGCGAACGACAGCCGTTACGGACTTTCCGCGTCGGTATTCGGTCCCCGTGGCCGGGCCGAGAAGGCAGCTCGCCGGATCGAAGCTGGCGCGGTCAACGTCAACGACATGATCTTCAACATGCTGGTGCCGAGCCTGCCGATGGGCGGCTGGAAAGAATCAGGGATCGGTTACCGCAACGGCGAGTACGGCATCCGCAAGTACTGCCGTTCGTCGGCGATCGTCAGCCCCCGTCTGATGACCAAATCGGAACCGCTCTGGTACCCGTACACCCCGTCACGCCAGGAGTTGGTCTCCAAGCTGACCAACTTCATCAGCGGTCGCGGTAAACGGCGTTTCGGCAAGTAGCCGCAACCGGCACAGCCAAAAAGAAGGACGGGATCTTCAGGGTCCGGTGGCGCCGGTAGCACCGGTGGCACCGGGCTTGACGACCACCGTGCGACCGTCGTCCAGCTGGTAAAGCGTGCCCACAGCTTCGCCCCGGCCAACCACTTCTTCGCCGGGCTGGACCTGGATCGTCTCGACGTCCTCCGACGGGTCGATCAGCACCGAGTCGGCCGGCACCTGCTGGCTGCTCTCGTCGATCGGCTTGTCGCTGTCGGTGATCACCGAGGTCAGGTCGAGTGATGAGAGAGCTGCGAGGAGAAACGCGACCGACAGCACGATGCCGATGTCAAACAGGTTGACCAGGCCATCCAGCGGATCACCGGCCCGGTCTTCCCGGGTACGGGCTTTCGCCGTGACTTTCACGGGTTGCCCATGGAAATCGAACCACCGTGTTCGGTGGCCGAAGGGATCATGTGTCCGGCCAGATGTTTGTCGGGCGAAAGGTTTGCCGCGGCGTATTCGACGTCGGAATAATCCTGGGCGTACAGGCGGTCACGGACCAGTGAGACGGTGAAAGCGATGGCACCGGTAAGCAGCCCGGCAACCGTTACCCCGAAAGCCACTCTCAGGTTGTCGGTGAGTTCGGTGACGTTGCCTTCCGCAAGGCCAGCCAGGGCCGGTGAAAGAGGGATCAGCGTGCCCATGAGCCCGAGCGCTGGGCCGAACCGGACCAGCATGCGGGTGCGTTCAAGCCGCTTCAGCGAAACGTAATCGAACTCGGCCAGCCGTTTGGCAATGCGGTTCTCGGCGTCCGGCATGTCACGCTGGATCACCAGCGCCTCCATCGCTTCCTGCATCGATTTGCTCGAGCACACGACCGAAAGTGACGCGATAGCCCCGTATGGATTTGTCCGGGCGAGCTCGGCTTCAGCGACGTCCACAGCGTTCTCGAGCTGGACGGTGGAACGTCCGCGGCGACGCCAGATTTCGGCCAGCAGGAATCCAACTTCAACGATCGACCAGGCGAGGGCCAGGAGAACCGCGATCATGACGGGCCAGCGAAGCGCGTCGGAAATTTCGAAGAGTAGATTTTCTATTGCCAAAGCGACCCTTAACTCTACGGGATTGAGGTTCGGGAACCCTAAGAGCGTTACCGTTGCCCCGGTGAGCATCTTCCGGACAAACGGGATCGACCAGACCATTTCCCGAATCTCCTCCGCCAACTCGGGCGGATACGGCATCCTGATTCGTCGCAGGAAAGCCCCTGGAGATGGCTGGTTTTACGCTTCCGAGCTGGCCGGCGGAACGGCTCCGGCCGCATTGCTCGCCAATGTGCGCGGGCTGACCGAGATCCCAGCGGATCACATCCGCGCCGAATGGATGCTGGAAAGCGTCGCACGGGCCCTGGCTGATCTCGGTGGTTCCTTCATCGTTTCATCCGGTCGCCTGCCCGATTTCTCGGCCGACAACATCCTGCTGGCAGCCGAAGGTGGTCTGGTCCGGGCCACCGGCATGACCAGCGAACGAATGACCGTGCTCGCCGATGACCCGGCGGCTTCCGGGGATGGCAACCTGATCGTGGAAAACCAGGAAAACCTGATCGACCTTTTCCGTGAAGGGTTCACCAGCCTGCTCGAACCGGTTGTGGACTGGGTGGACAGCCAGGGGCTACGACCAAAGAAAACCCTCTGGCATGCCGCGGCAGACCGGCTCGCCCAGGCGATGATCTGGTCGGGTGACGCTTTCGAGAAACCGGATCTGGCCCGTTCAGTCACCACCCGGGTGGTCGCGGGAGACAAACGTCTCACGATTCCACTGGAAAGCGGCGTCGACGATTACGAAACCGAATACCACCTGCGGTCCACCTGTTGCCTCGCCTACCGCACCCCCGCCGGAATCCTCTGCCAGGGATGCCCGCTGCACAAACAGGGCTGATTCAGGCTTCGGCTGCCATCTGCGCGAGCTTGGTCACGGTGTTCATGTTGCGGGTAGTGCCGTGCACCTTCGATGCATCGAATTTCAGGGTGGAGACACCCAGTCCGTCCGGGTAGGAGATGAAGATCTCCCGGTCGGCGGCCTTGAAACTTTCGTCCTTCACGCCGGAAACGATCGCGTCGAGGTCTGACGGTGGTTTCTGGTCGAGGAAGAGCACCGCGACCTTGTTGCCCGGTTCGTCCGGGAAAGGGTTGATGTCGACCAGGTCCTTCATTTCCCGGACCGAGCGGACATAGACCTCCACTTTCCTGCCGGCATAGGCTTCGAGGCGTTTTTCGAGGACCGACTTGACTTTGTCTTCACTGTCACTGGACGTGAAAACTACGTTGCCACTGGCGATATAGGTCTGGACCGACTCGAATCCGGCTTCCTCGCACATCGCGCGAAGTTCCTTCATCGGCAACTTGCCGGTTCCCCCAACATTGACTGCCCGAAGCATCGCTACAAACGAAC
>JBAWHK010000030.1:0-7951 GCA_049593795.1 Solirubrobacterales bacterium | reverse complement strand
CCGTAGAGCTCAACGCCCATGCCGGTCGGGTTGCCGTTGCCAATTACCGTCTTGAACGTTGAACCGCTCGAGTAGTAGTTGTAGTTGTTCCAGAAAATGTCGTTGTTCTCGATGACCAGCCAACCGGACGGCTCGAACTTCTCGCTGTCCAGCGTGTTGGGCACGAGGCCAATTCCATTGTTGTAGAACGCTGAATCGCTGATGTTGACGTACTTGGAGTTGGTTCCCGAGTAGCCCAGCGAGTTCTGGTGGCTCTTGATGTTCTTGACGATCGTCCAGTTCGGATCGGCCTGGCATGGTCCGGGGTTCGAACCATGGTTGGTCCAGTCCGGGCTGTCACAGGGAGTCTCACCGATGTACAGGGCGGAGTCACCGTGGTTCCAGCCTTCGGAGTTCAGGAACTTGCCGCCGTAACAGTTACGTGAGAACAGGCCGTACGACTTGGTGTCCGAAGAAACCAGGTTGTCCATCACGAAGTCGGCGCAGTACTCGTTGTCAGCCGCGACGTTGGAAGCCCAGACGAAGAACGTGTTGTTCAGGTAGTTCTTGGCCCACATGTTCTTGAGGACCAGTCCGGTGATGCTGCGACCTTCGATCGCGTTGTTCGCCGGGATCGTGGTCGCGTCGCCGGGCAACCAGCCGGGCGTGTCCTTGACTACGGTCTTGGCGTTTTCGCCGTCCAGAATCACCGCGCGGGCATCCGGGTTGGGCTGCTTGTTCTTCTTGACGCCCATGATCTTCAGGCCGTCATACTTGACGCCTTCCTGCTTGCCGTGAAGCAGAACGCCTTCAACGTAGGTGCCGGGCTGAACGCGGACGGTGGCGGTGCGCTTCTTGTTCTTGAGCTGCCACTCGCCGGCAGCCGTAGCTCCAGCCTGGACCGTCTTGTACTTGCATCCGTTCTTACAGACGTCGAAGTACTGGGCGTTCTCGTAGGCCAGCTTCTTGTTGAGCTTCTTCGACTTCTTCTTGGCCTTGGAGCAGTTCTTCTTGGCTTTCTTGGCCTTCTTCTTGGCCTTCTTGACAGCCTTCTTCGACTTGCCGGACTTCTTCGCCTTCTTCAGCTGCTTGTTGGCGTTCTTCGCCTTCTTACAGGTCTTGTTCTTCTTCTTTTTAGCCTGCTTCGTGTTCTTCTCCAGCGAAGTGGCACTTATGCCGGCGTCGGCCGCTGCCGATGCTGGCCCTGCAAATCCAAGTGCCACCACCAAGAGGGCGACAACCATGGCGGAAACTGCTCCCAACCGTTGCTTCATTTCTCTCCTTGAGTTTTTTGCGAGACGCCCGGACGTGGGCAAAGATCTTCAATCCTTATGGACCCTAAACCAATAGGGGACAAAAGGTTGCGGTTGAAGTCCGCAACCGTTCCTGAAAGACCATGCCGGTTCTGTTCACGGTTACCGGTCAGACGTATGGGAAAAGCTAGACTGATTTGATCGAGATGTCCAGACAAGGAGCACATCCATGAACTATGACTACGACTGGATCATCGTCGGCTCCGGTTTCGGCGGCAGTGTTTCTGCCCTGCGCCTAGCCGAAAAGGGCTATCGGGTTGCGGTAATCGAAGTCGGCAGCCGCTTCCAGGACAAGGACTTCGCCAAGACCGCCTGGAACCTGCGTCGTTACTTCTGGATGCCGAAAATAGGCCTGCGCGGAATCATGCGCATGAGCCCCTTCAAAGACGTCTTTGTAGTTTCCGGCAGCGGTGTCGGCGGCGGCAGCCTCGGTTACGCGAACACCCTGTACCGCCCACGTCCTTCGTTCTACACCGACGCCCAGTGGGATGGCCTGGCCGATTGGGAAAAGGAACTCGGCCCGCATTACGTGACCGCCGAACGCATCCTCGGCGTCACGCTTTACCGCGACGAAGGCCCGGCCGACCAGCTGCTGCACGAGTACGCAGCTGAAACCGGCGCCGAAGGCACTTACGCCAACACCCAGGTCGGAGTTCATTTCGGAGCGCCCGGGGAAACCGTCGCCGACCCCTACTTCGGTGGTGCCGGCCCTGACCGCACCGGCTGCATCAAGTGTGGCTCCTGCATGGTTGGCTGCCGGTACGGCGCAAAGAACACGCTGGTAAAGAACTACCTCTATTTCGCCGAGAAGCTCGGGGTTGAAATCAAGCCTCAACGCCAGGTCACCGAGATCCGGCCGATCGGGGCCGACGACGGCAGTGAGGGCTACCGGCTCCAGACCGAACGATCCGGCTCGATCCTGCGCAAGAACCCGAAGGAACTCACCGCCCGCGGGGTGATCGTTTCGGCCGGTGCGCTCGGCACCAACAGCCTGCTGGCCAACTGTGTGGATTCCGGCGCGCTGCCACGCCTCTCGGAACGGGTCGGCCATGTGGTCCGGACAAACTCGGAATCGATCCAGGCGGTGACCGCCCCGGATGACACCCGTGATTTCTCACGGTCGGTCGCAATCACCTCCAGCATCTACCCCGATCCCGATACCCACATCGAAGTCGTGACCTACGGCAAAGCCGGCGACATCATGAGCCGCATGTTCACGATCATGACCGCGAACGGTTCGAACCTGACCCGGCCGGTCAAATGGGTCGGCGCGATGCTCAAACATCCCGGGCAGACAGCCAGGCTTTTCTTCAGCCCGCGTTACTGGTCGCAGCGCACCGTGATTCTCCTGGTGATGCAGTCACTGGATTCGGCAATGCGCCTGAAGCCCGTGAAGAAAAAGTTTGGCAAGGGCGTGAGGCTCCAGACCGAACAGGATCCGGAACGTCCCAACCCGACTTTCATCCAGGCGGCTGAAGACGTAACCAAATGGTTTGCGAAGAAAACCGGTGGCATCCCCCAGAGCTCGATTGCCGAATCGACCCTGAACATCCCCACTACCGCACACATCCTCGGTGGCGCAGTGGTTGGTGGCAGCCCCGAGACCGGGGTAGTTGACGCCGACAACCGCGTCTTCGGTTACGAGAACCTGATGGTCTGCGACGGTGCTGCCGTGCCGGCCAACCCCGGGGTGAACCCAAGCCTGACGATCACCGCGATGACTGAACGCGCGATGAGCAAGGTCCCGCTGGCCGAAGGAGTCAGTGAACCGCTCGACCTGCCGGTCGAAGCCCGTGGTGCGAGGGTCGCCGGCAGCGAAAAGCCGGTCGAAGCTCCGGCTGTCTCGGAGACGGCCGACACCTGGACGAGTATCGAATGAGACCCGGCGTCAGCTGACGCCGGACTGCTTCTTCAGGTTCTCAACCGCGGCGGTGAGTTCTTCCACCCCGTAGGCGCCTTCGATCCGCTGTTTGATCTTGCCGTCCTTGCCGATCAGGAAAGTCCAGGGCTCGGTCTGGAGCCCGTACGGTCCGAGCTGGGGACGCAGGCCCTTGCTCGGGTCGTTGTCGTTGTAGATCTCCATGTGAAGGAACTGGACGCCGTCGCCGACTTCGGCTTTGACCTGTTCGTTGACGTCGGTGACCGGACCGCAGACCCGCGACTGGCACAGCGCCGGTGTGGCGAAGGTCAACACGATCGGTTCCTTGCCGACTACGTCCTTGAAGTCAGCGTCATGCATGCTGGATGGGGGCTGACGGGTATCGATGCTGGCCAGGTCACCACCGACACTTGCCGCGGTCGGGGTGCTGATGACCGGTGCTTTGTCACTGACGGCCGCGACGTTCGGGAACTGGCCCACTGTCGGGCTGGGAAGCCGGCTCGCTTCGGATCCGTCCTCGCCTTCGATCACTGCCATCGCCAGCCAGGGACCGTTGCGGTCGAAGTTCACGTCGTCGGCCACATAAACGGTGGTGGCCTCGCCGGGGCCGGTTACGCCCTTCGAACGAAAGGCGGGTTTTGTCTCAAGGGAATCGACCCGGGCGGGGATTGGACCTTCGACCGGTGAAGTTGGGGATTTGGCGAAGTAGAGGGCGACTTCCGCATCATCGACCTGGGCTCCGTCGACCTCGAACACACCGAAGGGGTAGCGGTTCTTGCCAACTTCGAAAGCGGACGCAGCCGGGGATACAACCAGGTCGCTCGGCGTCTGCTCGTTGTAAAGCTCTTCGATAGTCATGCCTTCGGCCGACGGGAATTCAGCCGCGGTCGGGGCAGGTCGCGCTGTCTCGTCGCCGTCGGAACTACCGCCACAGGCGGTCGCGCCAAGGGCGAGCAGGCCGGAGACAGCGATAACGAGCAGCGGAAATTTTTTCGAGGTCAGATTCATCGAGGGCTGAGGCTACCGCAGCGGGATTCACGAAACATAAAAGGGCGGCCCCGATGGGACCGCCCTTTCGTACTCATGTCCCGGCAGGCCGGGACTGCCGTCAGCCCTGGGCTGCGGCGAGACGCTCGGCTACGTAGTCCCAGTTGACCACGTTGAAGAATGCTTCGAGGTAATCCGGACGCTTGTTCTGGTACTTCAGGTAATAAGCGTGTTCCCAGACGTCGGCACCGAGAAGCGGGGTCAGGCCGTCAGCGAGCGGCGTGTCCTGGTTCGGGGTGGAGACGATCGAAACGGCGCTGCCGTCAGAAACGAGCCAGACCCATCCGGATCCGAACTGTCCGACTCCGCCGGCCTTGAACTTCTCTTTGAACTCGTCGAACGATCCGAAAGCCGAATCGATCGCTTCGGCGACCGCTCCGTCCGGCGTGCCGCCGCCGTTCGGGCTGAGCATCTGCCAGAAGAGGGAGTGGTTGTAGTGGCCACCGGCGTTGTTGCGGACCGGTCCCTGCTTGTCGGCGGGAAGTGAATCGAGGTTCTTGAGGACGTCTTCGATGTCCTTGTCGGCCCATTCGGTGCCTTCGAGGGCGGCGTTGGCCTTGTCGACGTATGCCTGGTGATGCTTGTCGTGGTGGACCCGCATGGTCGCTTCGTCGATGTGCGGCTCGAGGGCGTTGTAGTCGTAAGGAAGATCAGGTACTTCGTAAGCCATTTGGCGCTCCTTGGTCATTGACTGGATATCTGTACCTAGCCTAACGATCCGCCGGACCCGGCAAGCCACTGGTGAAGGGGATCCGTACGCGGCCATCATGCGGATTGCCGCTACCGCGGACAGGCATTCGCTCAGGGGCGTTTACGCAGGGTGATTCCGGCGATCAGTGAGCTGACCCCGATGATCGCCAGGCTGAACAGGATCATCGTGTGGTAGCCGCTCATGAAGGCCAGGCGGGCACCTTCGATCAACGGTTCAGCCATGGTTGTCGGCATTGTCTGGGCGATGTCGATCGCCCGGCTGAGTGATTCCCGGGCGGTATCGATCCCGACCGAACTGACGCCTTCGATCGGCCCGACCCTCGAGCTGTAGGCGATCGCGAGAATCGAACCGAGGACAGCGACGCCGAATCCGCTGCCGAGGTCGTAGGCGGTCTCTTCGATCGCGGACGCACCACCGGCTTCGTCGGCCGGTACGGACGAGATGATCACGTCGTTCGCCGCGACCAGCGCCACTTCCAGGGCGAACCCGATCAGCATGAACGATGGCCAGAGCAGCCAGTACTGGTCCTCGAGCCCGAGGGCGAGCATCGGCAGCAGCCCGAGGGTGGTGCTGCCCAGGCCGAGGGTGATCGTCCAGCGGGTACCGAGCCGCGACAGGACTTTCGCGGCCAGGAGGCCGCCGACAATGGTGGCCCCCATCAGCGGCAGCAGGCGGACGGCCGCGGCCAGTGGTTCGAGTCCGAGTACCAGCTGCAGGTATTGCGCCCCGAAGAATTCGATGCCGACCAGCCCGAACATCGACAGGAAGACGCAGCCGACTGCCACCGAGAACTCCCTCGAGGCGAAAAGGCGCACGTTGAGCAGCGGCCTTTCAGCGGCCAGCTGGCTGCGGGTGAACCGCCACAGGGCGAAAGCCCCGATGACCACCGCGATTACCGCTTTGGGATTGTCGAAGCCGTAGCGCGCTCCTTCCTTGAAGCCGAAAGCGATGCCGAGGATGCCGAGCGCGGCGAGAACCACCGCGGTTGTGCTCCATGGCGGCGGGTTTTCCGCCCGGCTCTCGGGCAGCAACCGGATCGCGAACGGGGTCACCAGGATCAGGATCGGCAGGTTGATCAGGAATACCGAACCCCACCACCAGTGTTCGACCAGGAATCCACCGACCAGCGGCCCGATCGCGGCGCCACCGGCGCTGGTTGCGCTCCAGATCCCGACTGCCCGGATTCGCTCTTCGCGATCACGGAAGACATCACGGATTATCGCCATGGTCGGCGGCATGATCATTGCGCCGCCGACGCCGAGCAGGGCGCGGGCGGCGATAAGGAACTCGGCTGTGGGGGCGAAGGCTGCCGCTGCCGAGGCCACACCGAAGACGCCGAATCCGGCCAGCAGCATTGATTTGCGTCCGAGGCGGTCACCGGCAACTCCGGATGCGAGCAGGAGCGGCGCGGCCACCAGCGGGTAGACGTCGATGATCCAGAGCAACTGGAGGGCAGTCGGATCGAGGTCGTTGGAGATGGCGGGTGCCGCGACATGCAGCACGGTGACGTCGATGACGACCACGAGCAGGGCCGAGCAAAGGACCGCCAGGATTGCCCAGCGATTGGGATGTGAAAGCTTCGACTCAACCATGGTTACTCCTGTGGCCGGGCGCCGACTCCATCGAGGAACGATGTGCGCACGAGTCGCGGCACGTCGCGTGCACCGGAGAATCCTTCGTCAACCATGTACCAGGCGGACATGACCTGCGATCCGAGTGAATAAGCGAGCCAGCGGGCGGGCAGGTCAGCACGGAATTCGCCTTCGGCCTGGCCCCGGGAAAAGAACTCTTCGAGGCGCAGGTCCTGGGCCTCGATGCCTTCATTCAGTTCGGGCACCTTCTCGAGCTGTGGGGTCGCGATCAGCAGCCAGTAGGACTGGGCGAGCGTGTAGGAATCTTCGATCAGCCGGTCGAAGGCGGGCAGAACTGCCCCTTCTTCGATTCCGACCCGGTCGAAAACGGTGCTGACCTGCTCGAGCAACCAGCCGTAGACGGCTTCGAGCATGTCGTCACGGCCGCCGAAGGCGCGATGTAGCGTCGCCCGGCTGATCCCGGCAGCCGTGGCGATTTCACCGGTGGACGCGCCGTGGTTGGCGGTCAGCGCGTTGGCGACGTTCCTGAAGAGCTGTTCACGATCCTGTTCCATCTGAAACAGAAGTGTACTAGATGAGACACTTTTGTCTCAGGGGGTGGCTGGTAAGAGCCGGTCGCCGGACTTCTTTGTCGACTTGCATTTCGCGGCCTTGATCGGACCGTAGCGCCGCAACACAGCGGGGAGTTTCAGGTTGGCCCTGACCGATTTTTTTCCTATTCCCACAACCTTCGCCGTACGGGCAACCGATCCGGTTCGTTTCTGAACACGAATCACTTTCTTCATCAGCTTGATTCCCGCAGCCGGGAATCGCGCCGGCGGCAATTTGCCGGAACTGGGTTCCTCTCCGTAGGGCCGGATTCCCTGCAGGATCTCCCGATCGGTGAAAAAGCCATAACGGGAATCACGCAGAACCAGAAAATAGTTCGATCCTGAAATCACACCGGTATAGGAATAACCGTCGCCCCTGCTGGAAAAGTACGGAACTCCACGAGCCTTGCCCATCTTTTCCCCGACGAAGTTGCCCAGATTGCGGACACGGCAGATTGAGATCTCAAACGTTTCGAACCCCGGACCGCATTTCCGAGGCTGGTAATTGGCGCAATCCGTGTAATACCGGTCAGCGAACGGCTGATCGGGATAAGGGCCGGCCGTACCGGCATACAGCTGGCCTTTGAACTCGTTCCCGAGCCACAGCCCGGTCACCTGCCCGTAATACTTCGGAGGGATCGAGACCTCCTGGAGCACCGGCCGTTCGCGGTCGCCGCAGCCGCCCGGTGAGGTCGATGGGCCGGCATCTCCATTCCAGGTCGGCA
Organism: Solirubrobacterales bacterium; assembly: GCA_049593795.1. Classification (GTDB taxonomy): domain Bacteria; phylum Actinomycetota; class Thermoleophilia; order Solirubrobacterales; family 70-9; genus 67-14. Next base: position 114 of record JBAWHK010000030.1, on the reverse strand, counting down.
TCGTGCTTTCCGGGGTGCCGTTGGTCAGCCAGGTCAGGCATTGCCCATCCGGCTCAACCGTGTAGATCTCGTAAGCGTTGGCCGAGCTGGGCATGTTGCGGTTGCTCGCAAAAA
>JBAWHK010000029.1:0-5050 GCA_049593795.1 Solirubrobacterales bacterium | reverse complement strand
CTGGCGTAAAGCTCGACCAGCAGATGGATGGTGATCTCATCCTCACGATGCTTGTGGAAACGAACGTGGGTGAAGAACTCGCGGGTTCCGGCATCGCCGAACGCGCCGTAAGTGAGGAACTCGACCGCTTCCGGACCGGAGCAGGCTTCGATTCGTTCAGCCTCGACCGTAACCGTGCATGAGGCAACCCAGGGGGTTCCGGCGACCATGCGCTCCCAGCGATCCTCGATCGGCACGACCCGGTCCCGGTCGAAAGTCAGGTGCGGCTGATCATGCATGCAGTCGAGGCACTGGACCACCGACTCCTGGATCTCGTCGATCCCGTTGCTTTCGGCCGGCATGCCGGTATCGGGATCGACCGGACGAATCGCGTCGTAATGGACCTGTACTTCAAGGTTGCGAGACCAGCACCGGTAACAGCGCAGCCAGGCAGAAATACCGTTATTCATATCCACATACTGCCGGTCGGGCCCGGCAGTCCGCAACCCGGGACTATTTCTGGCCCTGCGCCTTGGCGATAGCGTCCTTGATCGTCTGGACGTTCTGGGCCGGGTCGGCACTGACCGCGCTGACCGTGGTCAGGTTGCCGTCTTCGTCCATGATCGCGAAGGACGGGGTGCCGGTGAAGCCTTCGGCTGACGCCTCATCATCGACCTCGAGCAGCTTCTCGTTGAGCGCGTCGCTCTCACGATCGGTGTTCCACTGGTCGATGTCAGGGACGCCGGCGTCCTCGGCGATACCGGTGAGGAACTCATCGGTCACGTAGCCGGAATTCTCGATTCCCTGATCAACGTAGAAAGCTTCGACGAACTGCCAGTAGCGGCCCTGCTCGGCGGCGGCCAGAGCGGCCTTGGCGGCGAGGGTTGACTGCTCACCGAGGATTGCCCACTGCCTGAAGTCGAAGTTGGCGTCACCGTTCTTGATCGGTCCGGTGATGATGTCCGGCAGGACGTCATCGGCGTACACCTTGCAGATCGGGCACTGGAGGTCACCGAACTCAACCAGGGTTACGCCGGTCTTCGCGTTGCCGAGAACCGTTCCGTTCTGGGGGAGGGAATCAATTACCTGATTCACCTCGGAAGAAGAGGCATTCGAGGTCGAGCCGGAATCGTCATCGCCACCACTGCCGACAGCAACGACGATCACGACAATCGCGATGATCGCGACGAAAGCGGAAATACCGACGATCTTGAACAGGTTCTGGCGACGGTCACCACCCTTCGCGGCAGCCTCTGCCTTGAGACGTTTTTCGCGAAGCTCTTTTCTCTTTTGCTGCGGTCCGGTAGCCATTGGCGGCTGATTCTAGCTGACTGATCCGCCGCAGGCGTTGCTTTAGACAGTCCTAAGATTCAGGCTGTTCATCAATCGAAACATCGTGCTCGCCATCAAGGCCGAAGTACGAAAAAACCCGGGTGACATTGACGATGAAAAGAAGGGTCATGACCACGGCGCTGCCAACGCACCACTGGCAGATCGCCTTGATCGTCCAGAGTTCGAGGTAGGTCAGGTACAGGCTGAAACCGAAACCGATCAGCGACAGCGCAAACGCCGCGACCCGGGCCCGGTCACCCTGCCAGACCGTCGTACCGAGGATCATCGCGTAGCCAATCACGCCAAAGATCGACACATGGATTCCGAAAATGTGGGAATAGTCGCTGTTCTCGACGATCGCACAGCCACTGCTGCCAGCGACGCATGGCGGCAGCTCGTTCAGGATCACCGTTTTATAGGCAACGTATCCGGCGATCGCGAGGCCAAGCACGCAAAGCGCTCCTGCCGTGTACCGCAGGGTCCTTTCGTTGCCAGGAGCGTTCCGCATCACCGTGGCCACCACCGCACCGATCACCGCGATCGATACGACCAGCATCACGAGAGCTATCTCCGTGGGGATGCCATCCCGCATCAGATCGATTTGAACGGACATTCAGGTAACCCTAGACAGGTTGCGCCGCGCGCTCGTGGCGTTCCACCACAAGCTCGACGATCTCGGCCATGATTTCGTTCATGTCGAAATCTTTCGGCGTGTAGACACCGGCCACACCCTTTTCCTTCAGGCTCCTCGCATCTTCGGGCGGGATGATGCCGCCGGCGACAACCGGGACGTCAAGGCCTTCCTCTCCGAGAAGACGGACCACCTCAGGCACCAGTTCCAGATGCGATCCGGAAAGTATGGACAGGCCGACCACATCAACGTCTTCCTGGAGGGCGGATTCCGCGATCTGTTCCGGGGTCAGTCGAATGCCCTGGTAAACGACCTCCATGCCGACGTCACGGGCGCGCAATGCGATCTGTTCGGAGCCATTCGAGTGGCCGTCCAGCCCGGGCTTGCCAACCAGCATCCGGACCCGGTGGCCGATCAGCTCGGAAACCTCGTTCACCCGTTCGCGGGTCGCGGTCAAAGCATCACGGTCGCCGGCCGGGGCAGCACCACCAACACCGGTCGGTCCGCGATAAGGCCCGAACACTTCGCGCAGGGTGGAGGCCCATTCGCCGGTGGTTGCGCCTGCCTTGGCGGCAGCGATGGTTGAAGGCATGATGTTCTCGTTGTCGGTGGCGGCGACCCTGGCGACTTCAGCCAGGGCTGCGGTTACCGCATCGCTGTCACGCTCATCGCGCCACGCATCGAGTGCTTCGGTGCGTTCACGCTCGACCTCGGGATCGGGTTTCATGATGCCGCCGTCGGCACTGGCGGTCAACGGGGAGTCCTCGGTGGTTTCGTAGACGTTGAGTCCAACCACCTTCTGCTCGCCATTTTCGATCCTGGCAAAACGGGCGCGCTGTGACTCGACCAGGCGGGCCTTCATGTAGGGAACCGCTTCGACCGCGCCGCCCTTTTCGGCGACGACTTCCATCTCGGCTTTGGCTCCGGCCGTGAATTCATCGACCAGGCCTTCCATGACTTTCGAACCCTCGAAAATGTCGGGGTACTCGAGCAGGTCGGTTTCGAAAGCGAGGACCTGCTGGATACGAAGGCTCCACTGCTGATCCCAGGGGCGTGGCAGTCCCATCGCTTCATTCCAGGCCGGCAGCTGCAGGGCGCGGGCCCTGGCGTCCTTCGACATGGTCACGGCGAGGGCTTCGAGCACGATCCTCTGGACATTGTTTTCCGGCTGGGCCTCGGTCAGGCCGAGGGAGTTGACCTGGACGCCGTAACGGAAGCGCAGCATCTTTTCGTCGGTCACGCCGTAACGCTCACGGCCGATCTCGGTCCAGATTCGGCCCATGGTCTTCAGCTTCGCGATCTCCTCGACGAAACGGATACCCGCGTTGACGAAGAAAGAGATCCGGCCGAACACCTTCGGGAAGTCTTCCTCGGCAACCTGGCCCCGGGCCTTGACCTCGTCAAGCACGGCGACCGCGGTCGATATTGCGTAAGCGATCTCCTGGATCGGAGTGGCTCCGGCCTCCTGCAGATGGTAGCTGCAGATATTGATCGGGTTCCAGCTGGGAACCTCGTTGACCGTGAAAGCCACCATGTCGGCGATCAGCCTCATCGAAGGCTCGGGCGGGAAGGCATAGGTACCGCGGGAGAGGTACTCCTTGATGATGTCGTTCTGGGTCGTGCCCTTGAGTTCGGAACGATCGACACCGGTCTCCTCAGCTGCGGCCACGTACAGGCCCAGCATCCAGGCGGCGACCGCATTGATGGTCATCGAGGTGTTCATGGTGCCAAGGGGGATCTGGTCCATGAGGGTGTTCATGTCGCCCAGGTGGGCAACCGAAACGCCGACCTTGCCAACCTCACCACGGGAAAGGATGTGATCGGGGTCGTAACCGGTCTGGGTGGGAAGATCGAAAGCCACGGAAAGGCCGGTCTGGCCCTTGGCCAGGTTGCCCCGGTAGAGCTCATTCGATCTCTTGGCATCGGAGTGGCCCGCGTAGGTGCGCATTACCCAGGGGCGGTCGCGTTCAGGCAGACGGTGGTCGCTCATGCCTAAAGGATACTTCGATTGGCAATCCGGGATTCCTCCGGTGAAAGGTGGGGGAAAGGGATAGGCAGCGAAGGCCACAGCCGCACCTTTTGTCTTCTGCTGTGTTTAGGCTCCATGTATGCGTCTACTTGACACAAAAAACTTCAGATATCCCCTGCGTGCCCTCGCTTTGATCGCAATCGCCTTCGCCGGCACCCTGGCATTCACGACGACCGCCCAGGCCGCAAGCGCTTTGACAGCCGCCAAATACTCACTCAAATCCTCAGCCAGCCGAGGCGAGATTCGCCAGGCAGAAAAGGGAAACTGTGAGCGCGGCGGATCAAGTGGAGCTTTCCGCTTCAAGATCGGCAAGAAGACAAAGGAATGTTCCTACCGCGTTCCGATGGTCGGCAAAAACCTTGAAATGTCAGCCACCGCCCGGCTGTTCAAGTCAACCCCGAAGCAGGTTCGCCCGCAGGCATTCGTCGCCGTGAACCTGCGTCAGGCTTCCGATGGCAGCCGCTATCAGCTCTCGGTTTTCCCCTCGGGCCGGCGTTTCCAGCTCAAGAAGATCTACCCCAACGGTAAGATCCAGGTGCTCAAGGCTGGCAAGGGCATCAAGGGAATCAACACCTTCAATCAAAAGAACCGGATTCTTCTCCGTGCCTTCAACGGGGTTTCCGGAGGGTCAGGCACCGCCCGTCTTCTCGCTGTGGTCAACGGCAACAAGCTTGCTGTCGTGGACGACGAGCGCGGAAATGAACTCCAGGGCCAGCACTCGACCTTCTCGATCGGTTCGAAGAAGAACGCAACCGGTGCTCTCGGCAGCTTCGTCGGTGTCAAGATGCGCTTGCCGGACCCGTTCTAGGACGAACTGCCAGCCGGCAACTGGACAGGCCGACGGTGAAAACCCGGGTCAGCTGACCCGGGTCCCCCGGCAAGAGCCTTAACGAAAAGGGCCCCGCTTCAGCGGGGCCCTTTTCAGTGCTTCACAGCGGCTTGGTCAGCTGCCGGCGATCGGGGTGCACCAGATCGGCAGCAACGGTTTGACGTACAGATCGACGATCTGCGCCCGGTATTCCGAGATCTCCTCGGAGTACCACCAGGCTTCGAAATCCTTCTTGTCGTTCCAGACAGAG
>JBAWHK010000028.1:0-9819 GCA_049593795.1 Solirubrobacterales bacterium | reverse complement strand
ACCGGGCTCAGGCCGCGGTAGAGATCCAGCGTCCGCAGGGCTACGTCCGACCAGTCGAACATGCGGATGTGGGCGAGGCCCTCTTCGACCATGCGATGGCTCAATTCCTCATCGCCGAGGACCTGGATCGCGGCTTCGGCGAGGTGCTCGGGATCGCTGGCCCGGAAACGCAGTCCGGCCCCTTCAATCGGCACGACTTCCCGCAGGCCACCTGTGTCAGCGGCGATACAGGGGCATTCCGAGGCCATTGCTTCAAGCGCAACCAGACCGAACGGTTCGTAGATCGACGGAACCACGGTCAGGTCGGCGATCCGGTAGAGCGAGTGGAGCACGTCGTCGCCGATCCAGCCGAGGAAGGTGCCGTGGGCCATGAGGCCGAGGTCCTCGGCCTGTTTGTGAAGTTCGGCTTCATGGGTGCCGGATCCGGCAACCAGGAAACGGGTGTTCGGCAAGGCTTCGATCACGGCCGGCAAGGCTTCCAGCGCGAGCTGAAAACCCTTTTCGTACACAAGACGTCCGATCAGCAGGACCAGGTTCTCATCCGGCTTCGCGAATTCGGACCGCAGGCGGGCCAGCTCAACCGGATCGTCAGCCGGCAGGTCATCGGGATCGATCCCGTTCGGGATCACGGAGATCCGGCCCTCTTCGACGCTGAAAATGTCCGCTATCTGTTCGCGCATGAAATGGGAGCAGGCGATCACCCGGTCGGAACGGTTGGTGATCCACTTCTCGACACCATGGATGTGAGCCTGGGGATGCTTTTCGACCCATCCCTGGTGACGGCCCCATTCGGTGGCGTGGATAGTGGTGACCAGCGGCACCCCGTAGCGGCGGGCCAGATGGTCGCAGGCACCGGCGACGAGCCAGTCATGCCCGTGAACCAGGTCAAACTCATATCGATCCCCGAGATCAACCCCGGCGGCGAGCATGTCGGCGTTCATGCGCTCCACCCAGGTAACGAACTCAGCCAGGTCGGTCGGCCGTTCCGGTTCGACGATCCGGTGGATCTGGACGCCGGCCATTTCTTCTTCGACCGTGGCCTGCTCGCCTCCGCGGGTGAGCACGTGTACTTCGACCCCGAGTCGCACCAGTGCCTCCGAGAGCTTGCGCACGTGTCGCGCCAGGCCACCTTCGATCAGTGGCGGGTACTCCCAGGTGACGATGAGGATTCGGTTGGGCTGCATTGCTTGGCGGTCTAGGGGACGAGGAGAGGCCCGAGATTCAGATCGGGAGCCAGCGACCTGGCTCGTGATTCAAATGATCCTCCCTGAGCATCTGAACCCGATTGTAGGGCGTTGTAAGCCCGCTCGGCGTGCTCAAGGACACGGTCGAAGGGGTAGTCCCCCGCCTGCTTGCGGTTGTCGAGGAAAGCCCAGTCGCTGGACTGGACCGCGAGCAGTTCGCGCGCGGCCCGCTCGGCCCGGCTCGAATCGAGCCCGGTGGCGACCGTCCGGAGCACATCGAGTTCGAGCCGACGGGCGCCCCAGGCGAGGTCCGCGACCACCGGGTCGTCCCAGGTCCGGAAATCCTTTTCTTCACCCCAGGTCGAGGCCTTCAGGGGTGATTCGCGGGTCGGCCCCCCGGCAGCATCGTCAAGGGTGACCAGGTTCACTCCGCGGGCGGCGGCTCGTTCCAGGACCTTTTCGAGCCAGATCGGCCCTTCGGACCACCAATGTCCGAGCAGCTCACAGTCGATCGCGAAAACCATCAGCCCCTTCTCCCCTTCCCGTTCCCCGTACCCGGCCAGCCGCTCCGCCACTGAATTGAGGAATTGGTCGGCCTGATCCGAGGCGGCCTCAGCCGCGGCTTCGGGTTCATATGGCCCGCCATCGATCCGGAAGATCCGGAGGCCGTTCATCGAAAGCCGGTGAAAGTCGAGGTAGCCCTCCCATGAGGGATACCCCTTCATGTCCCATAGCCATGAAATCGCCGGCCAGTCGATCGTGAAAGCAACCGGACCCGCTTCGGTCGAAACCGGACGCAGCGCCGCGAGTGGATCTTCATGCCGGCTCTGGTCCACGCAGAACCATTCAACGCCGTTGCGGGCGAGATCCCATTCAAGCTCCGGCGCATAGGCGCATTCCGGCAGCCAGAAACCGCCCTGCCAGCCGAAGCGGCGCCGGTGGGATTCGATCCCGGCCTGCAGCTGCAGGTCCACCCCGTCGCGGGTCGCAAGCAGTGGCAGGACCGCATGGGTGGCACTTGACGCCGCCAGGGACACCCGCCCTGATCTGCCTGCCTCGACGAATGCCTCCAGGGCATCACCGTTGTGGCGATCGAGCACGGCCAGAGCTTTTTCGTATCGGGATTCCTCGGACATCGCGGCTTTGCGAAAAGCCGGGTCCGCTGTTTCGATGTCATTCCGGGCCGCACCGATCCGGTGCTCGACCAGGAACTGCCGGAGTCGCTCCGTCACCCCTGGTGCTTCGAGCTGATCGGCCAGCGCCGGGGTGACCGTCAGGGTGATGTCACGGGCGAATTCAAGCACCGGCAGATGCGAACGGACCACCGCATCAAACAGCCATTCTTCACCGAAAGGGTAGGTGCCGAAACCTTCCACGTACGGCATGTGGGAGTGGAGGACGATCGCCAGATCACCGATCTGCCCCCCGGGTTCAGACATGACAGACGGCGATGAAGTCCAGTGCGCTTTCAAGGTTGGTGTTGGTCAGCTTGAAGTCACTGGCCGCGATCGCCGGCGTGAACCGGTCGTAGAACGGCTTGCTCAAGTTGAGGTTCTCGTGGACCTGGTCCCATCCGAGTGAAAGTGCGAACTCGTGCCAGCGCAGCTTGCGGGCATGGGAAAGACCGAGGATCTCGACCGTCGTGAAGTGCGGTTCGAGCAGGGCCCGGTATTCCTCGAGGCGGTACTCCTTGATGTGCCACGGATTGTCGGACTTGTCGGCCCCTTCCGGCGCCAGGGTAAGCAGGTTCGGGGTGGAGATGTACGAAACCGGGGCGATTTCGGCGAAGCCCGCCACCAGGGAATCGGGGTCGGCGATGTGTTCGATCGTCTGCAGGAACACGATGTTGTCGCGCGGCTCCTCGAAGCTTTCCACCAGTTCACGGCGAAAGCTCAAACGATCCGAACTGTATTTCGCGCTGGCGTGGGCGAAAGCTTCGGGGTTGGCATCAACCCCGATCACGTCCGACGCGGTGCCGGCCAGGACCGACGATCCGTATCCCTCACCGCAGGCGAGATCAACCACTGTCTGCCCGGCCACGCGGGCTGCGATCCACTCGTATACGGCCAGATGCCGCCGGTACCAGTAGTTCTCTTCAGGCACGTCAGGAAGGGTGCGCTCCCCCGTCAGTTCGAGTGGTGGAACACCTTCGGGCTGGTCGTCTTGGATGTACGTGTCGGTCAAGGAGAGCGATTCTTCCCTATCTTTCTCCGCCATGCCCGCTTCCCCAACAGCCACACCTGACCACATCAAAGATGTCAACACCCGCTACCACGACGCAGCGGCCGATTCCTACGATGCCAAATGGGGCATCGATTTCGGAGAGATCGGCCAGCATCAGGTTGCACTCAAGCTGAAGAAAGCCCTTGGCGGCAAACTTGAGAACTTCGAGGATGCGCTCGAGATCGGTGCCGGCACCGGCTACTTCTCGCTCAACCTCGCGGCCCAGGGACTGATCGGCAATCTGACCGCGACCGACATCTCACCCGGGATGCTCGGTTCGCTCGAGAAGACGGCGAAGTCCCTGAATGTGCCGGTAACCACGGTGGTCACCGAGGCCGAAACCCTGCCTTTTCCCGATGAAAGCTTCGATGTAGTCATCGGCCATGCCGTTCTCCATCACATCCCCGATCTCGACCGGGCTTTCTCCGAGTTCTTCCGGGTCCTGCGTCCGGGCGGTCGCATCGTTTTCTGTGGCGAACCTTCCCGTTACGGTGACCGCCTCGCCGCCGTCCCGAAACGAACCGGTTCTTTCGTCGCCCCGGCATGGCGGAAACTGGTCGGCGCCGACACGCTCGAACACACCGAAGAGGAACTGGCCGACGACGAACACAGTCTCGAGCCGGAAGTTGATGTCCACGCTTTTGTGCCCGCCGACCTGCGCGCAATTCCGCCACGGAACGGATTCGAAGGCACCAGGGTCAAGGGCGAAGAACTGGTCGCCAACGTCTGGGGCTGGGGAATGCGCTCGATGGAATCATCAGCGACCCCGGACTCGATTCCGCTGCGCTGGCGGAGTTTCGCCTACCACAGTTACATCGCTTTCCAGAAGGTGGACAACGGCCTGCTCGAACCCCACCTGCCACCTGAGCTTTTCTACAACCTGCTGCTCTCGGCGACCAAGCCCGCTTAGTCGTTCCGGGAATCGTCCCCGGAGCCGTCCCGGCTTCCGCGGGATTCGCGATCGTTCCGGCGGACCGGCTCCCGGCGCGCCCGGAACAGCTTCACCGGTTTCTTGAGACCTTTGAAGCGATGTTCTCCGGCACGCGAATAGTGGAATGAATCGCCAGCCGCTTCGACCGCAGCGTTCTCGGCCAGGACACTGTCGGGCCTCGCGGCTTCGGTTATCCGGCTGGCCAGGTTCACCGGGTTGCCGAACCAGTCACCGACCTGGGGTACTGCCATACCGCGGGCGACCCCAACCCGGAGCGCTGGAAGGTCATCCCCGGCCTCTTGTCCGACTTCGATGAATCGCAGGGCAGCGTCCATCAGGGCGGCGCCGTCCTCTGACACGAGCATCGCGGCATCCCCGATCAGCTTGACCAGCCGGACTTCCGGGTTGGTGACTTCGATTGCCACCGATTCGAGCAGTTTGGCGACTGTGCCGAGCCTTTCGAGGTCGGACCGTTCACCGAGCCGGGTGAATCCGACGAGGTCAGCGAAGCAGACTGAAACTTCGACTTCCTTGCGCCCGGGACCGAGCCACCCGGGCTCGGCAACGGCAATCACGTCTCCTCGAATCTGTTCGACGAAATGGGCTCTGAGCGCGTAGGTGACCGCCTGCTCACCTAGTGGCATCAGGTCGCCGGCGGCGGACCGCAGCCCGATCGCCGCTTCGTATTCGTTGGCTCCGGGATCGATCAGGTCGCTGGCCAGCAGGTCACGGTGGGCCTGCGCGATTCTCGCCGCACTCGACCCGACCTGCCGGGTGACGGCAAGGATGCTGTCCCGGGAGGCGCCGGCGTCGAGGAAGTGTTTGAAGCGCCGGGCGGCGTGGACATCTTCAATTCCGAAAATCTGACTTTCGGGGTCTGGCTTGGGGAATCCCATGGCAACGATGATCCGACGGAAATCCTCGACGTCCAGCCCGGTAGTTTCGGCGATTTCGACCGGAGTGAAGCGCTTCTGGTTGCGTCCGAGGATGAGGTCCGCCGGCAACAGCGCCAGCCGTCCCGCCTCAACTTCCCGCCTGAGGGTCTCGAGGTCCACTCCCTCTTCCCTCCAGAGCTTCTCGAGCAGCATCAGGCGAGGTTCACGCTGGTCTTCATCGAGGCCATCGAGCAGGCCTTCAGCATCGAAGTCGGGCATCTCAGACATGCACCACCGCCCCGCCACGACGCGGATCGCCGCCGCCGTCAAGCACACCGGAAGCAGGGTCACGGGTCACCATCTGGACCCCGCCGAAGAACAGGTTCTTGTCGCTCCAGCGAAAGACTTCCTGGCCAGTGGCCTCGATCTCACGCAGCGAAACTTCGTCGACTCCGGGTTCGGCCTGGAGCACTCCCGCTTCCAGGTGCAATCGGCCTTCATCGACCGCTTCCTGCGGGGTCATGCCCCGGTCGAGCAGATTTATCGATGTCTGGAGGATCGCGGAACGGATCCGGTTGGATCCGGCACTTCCGAGGCCCGCCACCACTTCTCCACCCCGCCGGACGATCGTCGGCGACATCATCGACGAGATCCTTGAGCCAGGCAGAGCCTGATGAAAGCCGAGCGGGTTGAGGTCTTCTTCTCCAAGCATGTTGTTCAGATGAATACCGGTTCCGGGAACAACCAGTCCGGACCCGGTCCCGTTCGAGCAGGTCAACGAAGCGCAGAGACCATCACCGTCCATCACCGCGAGGTGGGTGGTTGACCCCAGCCGGTCGCTCGATTTGACCGCCCTGGCCACCGTTTCATCGGAAAGGAAAGCCCCGGTGAAACCCTCGGTCGAGAGGCTTTCAGCGAAATCGCCGCTTCGGGCCTCGTTTGCCGCCCCCATCACCCGGGCGATGTCCCTGGCCTCGCTCGATCCGATCCGTTCGAGCATCGAAAGGCAGTAGGCGATCAGAATGCCACCGGCTGATGGCGGTGGATTCGTGAACACCTCGTGGTCGCCGAAGATCGCGGTCACCGGGTCGCGGGCGATCACTTCGTAGGACTCCATGTCGGCTGCCGACAGCACCCCGCCCAGGCTTGACACGTGACTTTCGATCGCACGTGCGATCTCGCCGCCATAAAAGGATGCGCTGCCTTCCTCCGCGAATCGTTCGAGGGCGAGCGCCAGGTCCGGGTAACGGAAAAGGTCGCCTTCGCGCAGATACCGGCCTTCCGGGGCATAGACCTCCCGGGCCTCCGGGGTAGCGGTGTAAATCGGTTCGAGGATGCGCAACACATAGGCCTGCTCGCGGTTCAGCGGTGCGCCTTCGCGCGCGAACCGGACCCCGGGACCAATCAGGTCGCGCAAAGGCATCGACCCGAACCGGTCGAGCGCGTCCGAAAGGCCGGCGGCCATCCCGGGAACACCGCAGGAGGCGGCCCCGGTGTTGAAAACCTGGGTGGTTTTTTCATCGAAATGGACCGGCACCGGGATCAATTCCCCGGTGCGCTCCAGACCACCTTTGCCGGGAGCCGCGACGAAGAAATCCAGCATTACTGGTTCTTCGCCGGGGGATCCGATCGCCATGAAGCCCCCGGCACCGAGTCCGGTCAGGGCGCTTTCGAGCGAAAATGAAGCCATCGCCGCGGATACCGCGGCGTCAACGGCGTTACCGCCAGCCCGCAGGGCTTCGGCGCCTGCTTCGGCGGTTAGTGGGTGCCCGGCCGCGACAACCCCGCGCGAACCCACTCTTTACGAAAGGAACTCGGGGATGTCGCTTCCGCCGACAGAGGGCAGGGATGAGTCTCCACGCGAGGTCCCACGACCTGAGCGTCCACCCTGGTCCGCTTTGCGGTCTTCGACCGAACGGCGTTTGGGCGGGCCCTTCTCGTCGAACCTGGTGGCAACAACGGTGATCCAGATCTGGTCATCGAGTTCTTCATCGATGTTCGCACCGAAAATGATGTTCGCGTCCGGATGGGCGGCTTCGCCGACCAGTCGGGCTGCCTCGGAAACCTCGATCAGGGACAGGTCGGTTCCACCGGTGACCGAAAGCAGGATCGAACGGGCCCCGTCCATCGGCGTTTCCAGCAGCGGTGATGAAATTGCTTTTTCGGCGGCGATCATCGCCCGGTCGGGACCGGTACCCATACCGATGCCAAGCAGTGCCCGTCCGGCATCCGACATGATTGAACGCACGTCGGCAAAGTCAAGGTTGATCACTGAAGGCAAGGTCACCAGGTCTGAAATCCCCTGGACACCCTGGCGCAGCACATCGTCGGCGACCTGGAATGCGTCAACCATGGGAGTCGACTGGTCGAGGACTTCGAGCAGACGATCGTTCGGAATCACGATCAGGGTGTCGACTTCGCCGGCGAGAGCTTCGATTCCCTGCTCCGCCTGCTTGCCGCGACGGCTGCCCTCAAAGGTGAACGGCTTGGTGACGATGCCAACGGTGAGCGCACCGAGGTCACGGGCGAGCCGGGCGATTACCGGGGCCGCACCGGTTCCGGTGCCGCCTCCAGCGCCAGCCGCGATGAAAACCATGTCGGAGCCCTTGAGCAGGCGCTTGATGCGGTCCTGTTCGTCGAAGGCCGCGCGGAAACCGAGCGAAGGGTCAGCTCCGGCTCCGAGGCCACGGGTCTCGTCGCCACCGATGTGAACGGTCAGGTCGGAAACGCAGAGCTGAAGCGACTGAAGATCGGTGTTGACCGCCATGAATTCGACCCCTGGAATCTGGGCTTCGATCATGCGGTTGATCGCGTTTACCCCGCCTCCACCAACACCGACGACCCGGATCACCGGTGAGTGCGGCACCCCGGCTCCGGTGACGGCAGTCGGTTCCTGACGGCCGTAACGCGGTCCGTCATCACGAGGATTGGGTGGCGTCTCGGAAAAGATCCTTTTGAGACGGTCCTGGGCGTCAGGCACACCGCTCATGTCGGCACCTGGATTCGGCGCAGAAAGTGGATCGGGTTCCGGTTCCGGTTCGCGGCTGGGGCGGACCGGACGGGCCGGACGGCCTTCGGACTGGGCAACCGGGTCGCTGCGGCCATAACGGCCGGAAGCTGCCGGGTCCGGGGAAGATTGGGTTTCAGAAGAGCTTTCGTCGTCATAGAACTGGCTGCTGCGGGTTTCGGCAGCGGGGGCATCGTCCGGGGGTTCGATCGGCGTGTCAACCCGGGTCTCAGCTTCCGGGGTCCCGGAAGCCTCACCACTGGGTTCGAACTCCGGTGGCTCGGGGTTGGCATCGTCGTCAGATGTCGAACGAAACAGGTCCGCGAGGGGACCTTCACGCATACTCGCTCGTTTACGACGCGCCATCTCTCAAGACCTCCTTGGCCAGGTTTCGGTAATACGAAGCCGCACGACTGCCGGAATCGTACTTGAGGACACTAGCGCCTCGCACCGGCGCTTCCGCAAATTTCACTGCTTTGCGGATGCGCGACTTGAAAACGAGATCCCCGAAGTTTTCCTCGAGGATCGAAACTGCCTCACGGGCATGGAGGGTCCGGGCATCGAACATGGTCGGCAGAATGCCGGCGATCTCAACGTTCGGATTGAGGTTCTCCTGAATCATGGTCAGGGTTGACTGCAGCTGCACCAGTCCGCGCATTGACAGGTATTCACACTGGACCGGAATTATCACCTTGTTCGAAGCGGTGAGCGCGTTGATGGTTAGCAATCCAAGGCTGGGCGGCGTATCGATGCAGATGTAGTCGTAATCGGACTGGACTTCACGCAGCGCCTTTTCGAGCGAACGTTCGCGCCCGATTTTGGTACTCATCGCAATTTCGGCCCCGGCGAGGTCCAGTGAAGCGACAGCGATGTCGATCTCGCGGTGACTGATTATCTCCGAGATCGGCATGTCGTCCACCAGCACGTCGTACATGCTGTGTTCGACCTTGTCCGGATCGATGCCTTGACTCATGGTCAGGTTGCCCTGCGGGTCAAGGTCGATACAGAGAACCCGGTTCCCGAGTTCGGCCAGTGCCACCGCCGTATTCAGGGTCGAGGTCGTCTTGGCGACACCACCCTTCTGGTTGGCGAAGCTGATCACATCGGCCGTATCGGTCGGAACCTGTGGGGCGACTGGCTTGACATGGTCACCCAGAGCCCGCTTCGTGGGCGCCAGGAGATCGGAAGCTTTCATGCGAATCTCGGTTTCTTCGGAGGCCGCTTCTTCTTCGATCTGCTCAAGTTCTTCTTCGACCGGAGGAGATGACACCTCGCTGCCGTCGTTCACCGCGGGGCGGTCCGCCGCCGGTTCGGGCGTTGCGGCAGGGGCGGGCACGGCTTCAGGTTCACTGATGCCGGCTTCGGGTTCCACCGGGTCGACCGTCTCCGTTTCAGGGGCGGTTTCTTCTCGGGCGTGGTTCTTGCGGCTCAGAATTCGCATTTGACCCGTTATTCGCATGGCAGTGGTGTTTTCCTGCCCCGGGAGTTTGCCGACCGCCCAAATCGGGTTCAATGGTCTCATCCTCGACTTCCTCGAAAAGAGAATTCTGTTCGTCACCGGCAAGGGTGGCGTTGGTAAATCGACCGTCGCAATCGCTC
>JBAWHK010000027.1:0-2653 GCA_049593795.1 Solirubrobacterales bacterium | reverse complement strand
TGGCCTGGTTGCCAGTGCCGGAAACAGCCTGGTAAGTCGAAATGACCATCCGTTCGAGTCCCGCCGCGCGATGGATCGGGGCCAGCGCCATCATCATCACCATGGTGGTGCAGTTCGGATTGGCAATGATGCCTTTATGGTCCCGGGCCGCATCGTCATTCACACCGGCCACCACCAGCGGCACGTCTTCATGCATGCGCCAGAAACTCGTGTTGTCAACCACAACCGCGCCGGCTTCCACGAACCGGGGCGCCCACTCTTCGCTGACCGAACCACCGGCCGACGAGATCAGGATGTCGATGCCCTGAATCGTCTCGTCCGATGGGACCACGCAGGTGACGTCAGCGTCGCCGAACTTGACCGTCTTTCCAGCTGAACGCTCAGAAGCAAAAGGCACCACTTCGGAGGCCGGAAAGTTTCGCGCGGCGAGGATCTCGAGGATCGTCGATCCAACCGCTCCGGTCGCTCCGAGTACACCGACTCTGTATTCGTTATTGCTCACGGGCGTCAGTTCCCGGGAACGACCGGACGGTGCTCACCGGTCGGATCTTCAGTACGGATCGCATCTTTGCCGAGGTCAAAGGCACCATGGATGGTCTGGACCGCACGGGGAACGTCATCGGCCGGGATCACACAGGAGATCTTGATCGGCGAGGTGGAGATCATCTCGATGTTGATCCGTTCTTCACCCAGGACCTCGAACACCTTGGCTGCGACTCCGGGATGGCTGCGCATGCCGGCACCCACGATCGACACTTTGCCGATCCGCTCGTCGGTTCGCACCGAGTTGCTGATGTCGCCCAGCCCGCTGATCACTTCAGTCGCGGTCGGCAGGTCATCACGATCGACGGTGAACGAAAGGTCAGCGAGGTCATCCTGGCCAACCGGCTCGTTCTGGATGATCACGTCGACATTCACGTTGGCTTCAGCCAATGCGGTGAAGATGCGGCCGGCAATTCCGGGTTCGTCACGGACTCCGACAACGGTCACGCGGGACTCGTCGACGGAGTGGGTCACGGCTGTAACAATCGGTCGTTCCATGGTCTCGCTTTCGGGAAGTACGAGGGTACCGGGCACATCTTCAGCGCTGCTGCGGCAATGAATCGGTACGCCGTGGTTCCGGGCGTACTCAACCGAACGCAACTGAAGGACCTTGGCCCCCGAGGCAGACATTTCGAGCATTTCTTCGTATGAGACGACCGGCAACTTGCGGGCGTCGGGCACGATGCGCGGATCGGCGCTGAAGATTCCGGTCACATCGGTATAAATTTCGCATTCCGAGGCGCCGAGCGCGGCGGCAAGGGCGACCGCGGTGGTGTCAGAACCACCCCGGCCGAGCGTGGTCACATCACGGCTGTCCGTGGAAACGCCCTGGAACCCGGCGACCAGCACGATCGCTTCTTCGCTCAGCGTCTGCTTGATCCGGTCGGCACGTACGTCGACGATCCGGGCCTTGGTGTGGGATGAATCGGTGACGATTCCGGCCTGCGAACCGGTCAGTGAAACGGCCTTGTGGCCCATGTCGTTGATTGCCATCGAAGCCAGGGCACAGGAAATGCGCTCACCGGTGGAGAGCAGCATGTCCATCTCGCGGGCGTCGGGCTTGTCAGAAATCTCAAAGGCGGCGGCAACCAGTTCATCGGTCGATTTGCCACGGGCTGAAAGCACCGCAACCACCCTGTTTCCGGCCTCGCGCGCAGCGACTATCCGCCGGGCAGCCCGCTTGATCTCTTCCGGTCCGGCAACAGAGCTGCCACCGAACTTCATTACGACAATGTCGTCTCTTTCCGGCATCGACACCAGAATAAGGGACCGGCATTTCGCAGGAGGTCACGATCTTTCCGGGCCAGTCCAGTTACCGTACGTGCGACGGCCTCTAACGAGAAAGCAGCAACTTGAAACCAGACGGCACCTACCGGACAGACTTTGAGCGAGATACCGCCGCGACCCCGATAGGTCCAGGCAGGTACAAGGTCGAATTGAACGACCGCTGGTGGATCGGGCCTGGCCCGAACGGTGGTTATACCGCTGCCCTGATGCTGCAGGCGATGACCGAAACGGTGGTCGAACTGACTGCCGAAACACGCGATCAGCCGGCCCGCTCACTTTCCGTCCATTTTCTCGGCAGGCCGATCGTCGGTGAAGCGGTGATCGAAGTCACGAC
Source organism: Solirubrobacterales bacterium (assembly GCA_049593795.1). Classification (GTDB taxonomy): domain Bacteria; phylum Actinomycetota; class Thermoleophilia; order Solirubrobacterales; family 70-9; genus 67-14. The sequence continues at coordinate 489 of JBAWHK010000027.1, read as the reverse complement.
CGAGCACAAGGGATATGCCACCTCTTTCATTTCCGCCCGGCTGATGCAGGAAGGCGAAATCAAAGCCAAAGCGATGGCTGTCTTCTCGGCGGAACGCGACGGTCCCGATTTCGACCAGACCCGGATGCCTGACGTGCCGCGGCCCGAAGATGGCCAGGAAATCGACACCGCCCAGGCCCCGGTCGCCGTTTTTACCCAGTACCGCGCCATTCCCGTACTCGGATCACAGCCTTTTTCCGGTGGACCGAAAGCCGAAACCGGTGGCTGGATGAAATTGAAGGACGAACAGCCGATGACCCCGGTGCTGGCGGCCGCGATGCTCGATGTGTGGTTTCCGGCACCTTTTGTCACCCTTGACCGTCGGGTCCAGTGTCCGACCCTCGAATACACCGTGCACTTCCCGCGGGAACTGCCGGTGGCCGGAGCCGAACATCCCGACTGGACCCTCGTGCGGCTCACCGCCGACGAAGGCACCAAAGGGCATTTCTC
>JBAWHK010000026.1:0-3810 GCA_049593795.1 Solirubrobacterales bacterium | reverse complement strand
ACCTGGGTGATCGGATCGGGTGCGCCGATCGCCAGAGGCTTGAAGAAGTTACGGGGGTTGCGCAAGGGGCTCCTTGAGGTTGTGGCGAGAAGAGTGTTTCGGCGCGCAAATGCGGTCTCAGCGCCATCGGAAAGGCTATACGGATAGGGGTTGAAACGGTTGGCCGGTCGCTATCGTCAATTCATGCCCTTTTCGATAAGACAGGCTGCCACGGCCGACGTCGACGTGATCCTGCCCGCCTACGAATGGCTTTTCGAAGCTCCCGGTCAGCGCCCCGGCGCCTGGGATGAAACCGCTGCCCGTCAACGACTTGAAAAGCTGGTCAATGAGGAACGTGCCACGGCGTTCGTCGCGATCAGGTCCCTCGATGCCACCCTGGCCGGGTTCTGTACCGCGTATCTAGACCTCGATTCGGTCAGGTACGGGCCCCGGTGCTGGGTGGAAGATCTCGCAGTAGCCCCGGATTCGAGGGGCATGGGGATCGGCAACGACCTGCTGGACAGCGCCGCCGCCTGGGCCCGTGAGGGTGGCGCTTCGCACCTCGAACTCGACACCGGTGCCGCCAGGACTGATTCGAGACGTTTCTACGAGGCCCGCAATCCCCAGGCAGAAGGCATCTCCTATCACTGGAGTCTCGCTACTTAGAACGGTTTTCCCCGGTATCCTTCTGGGTCGCACGCTTGCCGCCCGGCAAGCCCCTTTCCCTCGCGCCCCAGACCTGAAGAGGAGCCATGTCCGAGAACAGCTATCAGGAGATCACCGACGACCAGAAGGCCATCATCGAGATGGTCCATCAGTTCGTCGACGAGCAGATCATCCCCAACGCCGAGCATTTTGACGCCAAAGACGAGTTCCCCGAGGACATCGTCGAGCAGATGAAGGAACTGGGCCTCTTCGGCGCCATGATTCCTGAGGAATACGGTGGAATGGGGCTCGACCTCAGCACCTACGAGCTGATCGTCGAAGAACTTTCCCGCGGCTGGATCTCGATTTCCGGCGTGGTCAACACCCACTTCATCGGTGCCTACCTGCTTGACAAGTTCGGCAACGAAGAGCAGAAGCAAAAGTACCTGCCGAAGATGGCGACCGGCGAGATGCGCGCGGCTTTCTCCCTGTCCGAGCCGGAAGTCGGTTCCGACGTTCAGGGCATCAAGAGCACTGCCAAAAAGGGTGACGACGGCAAGTACGAGATCAACGGCCAGAAGATGTGGGTCACCAACGGTCTCGGTTCCAGCCTCGTATTCCTGCTGGTCAAGACCGATCCGAAAGCTGAGCCTGCCTACAAGGGCATGACCTGTTTCATCACGGAGAAAGAGCCGTGGGTTGGTGAGAACACCGGTGAATACGCCGGTCTTACCGTTCCGCCGAAGATCAAGAAGATGGGTTACAAGGGCGTCGAATCGACCGAACTGGTCTACGACGGTTACAAGTGCCCGGCCGAGAACATCCTCGGTGGCGAAGAAGCCGGTCTCGACAAGGGCTTCGCCCAGATGATGGACGCGCTCGAAGTTGGACGGGTCAACGTCGCTGCCCGCGGTGTCGGTATCGCCCAGCGTGCCCTCGAACTCGCCCTCAAGTACAGCCAGGAGCGCAAGACTTTCGGCAAGCCGATCGCCCAGCACCAGGCGATCCAGTTCAAGCTGGCCGACATGGCCACCAAGCTGGAAGCTGCCCGTCTGGTCACCCGCAAGGCCGCCAAGATGAAGGACGCGGGAATCCGCTCCGATCTCGAGGCCGGCATGGCGAAACTGATCGCTTCCGAGACAGGCAAGGAAGTCGTCGAAGACTGCTTCCGGATCCACGGCGGTTATGGCTACTCGAAGGAATACGAAATCGAGCGTCTTTACCGTGACGCCCCGTTGCTTCTGATCGGTGAAGGAACCTCGGAAATCCAGCGCATGGTCATCGGCAAGAAGCTGCTGCAGCGGCACAAGATCTGATCAATTCGAATAGAGGAAGCGGTCCGGCTTGCCGCCGGGCCGCATTCCCTGTAAACACCTAGATATGGCATCCACCGCGCAGATGATTGAGACCGCTGTCAAACACCTTCAGGATGAAGTGCCGGCGCTCAAGAAGCTGAAGCTGGTCTTCGGTCTTGACCTTCGGGCCAAAGGAGACATGCAGGTGTACCGGGTTGAGGTACCCGGGCCAAAGGTGAGTAAGGGACAGGGAGAGGATGAGCGATGCCGGATCGAAATCGACCGGCAGCAGTTCAATCAGCTGGCTGACGAAAAGAGCACCGTAGCTTCATACCGACGGGCCGCCGAAACGGGCCACATCCGCTTCGAAGGTGACTCGAACGTGAAGAAGCTGATCATCAAGGTGTTTGAGAACCACGAACAACGCGCCAAGCTGAAGAAAGTCCACTAAGCAGCGTCGGGCATCTCGCCCTCCGCCGCCACACCAACAAAGGAAAACCGAACCACCAATGAGCGAAGCAAGCACTGATTTCACGACCGACCAGCGAGAGCGCGAAGAATCCGGCTCCCATCCTTACGGCCGTTTCCTCGAAGAATTCGAAGTTGGCGCGGTGTACAAGCACATGCCCGCGAAGACCGTCACCGAAGCCGACGACCATTTCTTCTGCCTGATGACAATGAACCATCACCCGCTTCACATCAATGACGTTCACGCGAACGCCTCGCAGCAGGGTCGCAACGTTGTTGTTGGCCCCCTGGTCTACTCGCTGGCAGTCGGCATGTCGGTTTCCGACTTCTCCGGCAAGGCAATTGCCAACCTTTCCACCGATGAGCTGAAGCATCCGGCTCCGGTGTTCCACGGAGACACGCTCTTCTGTGAATCGGAGGTCCTCGAGGTCCGCGAATCGAAGTCCAAGCTCGACCGCGGCCTGGTCAAGGTCCACACCCGCGTCTACAACCAGGACGGCGTTCTCGTCGCCGAGTTCAAGCGCACCGCTTTGATTCCCCGCAAGGTTCACGGCACGCCCGAAAGCTGAGCCTGCCGCCTCTTACGGAGGCTGTGATTGTCACGAAGGCCGCCCGGGCAGGGCGGCCTTCGCTCTTGCAGGGCCGGACCAACAGACCTCTCGCAGTCCGGGTCGACCCTGCCGTCTCGACTACGGTCAAATCGACCCGGACCTGGCCGGTGGCTCATGGACGACAGCTCCGGGTCGGTTTTGCCGCTCATTCTGCGGTGAAGTCGACCCGGAGATCTCGGTTGGGGTTTGAGGTTGGCTTGCCGGTGGCTCTCTTTGGGTACCTTGCAGTCATGGACTTCAAGAAACTTGGGCAGCAGGTCGGTCAGCTTCAGAAAACAGCGAAAGACAAGCTGGGGGACCGGGCCGAACCGGAGAACCTGAAGAAAGACGCCAAGGAGTTCCGTGAGATCCTGGCCGGGGACGGTTCGCTGGCCGACAAAGCCAAAGAAGCCAAGCAGCGGCTGGAAGAACAGCCCAAGGAACGAAGCCGGAAAGCCAAGGGTCCAGCGGCCGATGAACCGTCAGGCAAACAGGGTTCGTCCGGGCAGTCCAACGCCGACGGCAATGAGCCCGGCAGCGCTCCATGAGCACCTGACCGGTAGCGCCACGAACTCAACCGCTATTAGTCAGTCAGTGGGCGCTGTCCGGCGCGTGCGCCGGGGGACGCGACTCTTCCGCCAGCGAAGTGATCTCCAGGGCGCCCCGGGCGGCCTCAGCCAGCACTTCTGACGCCTCGTCGGGGTTCCTGGCGTAAAGCTCGACCAGCAGATGGATGGTGATCTCATCCTCACGATGCTTGTGGAAACGAACGTGGGTGAAGAACTCGCGGGTTCCGGCATCGCCGAACGCGCCGTAAGTGAGGAACTCGACCG
>JBAWHK010000025.1:0-3155 GCA_049593795.1 Solirubrobacterales bacterium | reverse complement strand
ACGTTTTTGAACAGACGGGTGGACTTCACGCGGCCGGCCTTTTCGATGCGGTCACAGGCGAAAAACTTGTGGTGCGGGAAGACATCGGCCGTCACAACGCGGTCGACAAGGTGATCGGCTGGGCATTGATGCAGAACCGGCTGCCGCTGGAGCGATGTGTGCTTCAGGTTTCCGGGAGGGCGAGTTTCGAACTGATCCAGAAAGCGCGGATGGCCGGGGTGCCGGTGTTCTCTGCGGTCTCGGCCCCTTCGTCGCTCGCGGTCGACCTTGCGGTCGCGTCCGGAATCACCCTGGCTGGTTTTGTCCGGGGAGATTCGATGGTGGTTTACAGCCGGATGGACCGGATCCGGACCGCCGCAGACGGGCGAACGGGCTCCGAAGAGAACGAGTCCGTAAAGGTTTTCGCCAGATGAGTCGCGGGGTCGAACCGCTCGAGCACGACTTCAGTGACGCCGGCATAAAGATCCGCCCGCCAAAACGTTACGCGGCTGGCCTGCCGTCGATCGGACACGCCCTGTTGCCGACCCTGCGTCATGTGGGTCCCCTGCGCAGCGCCAAAGCTTCAGTGACCATGAACCACACCGACGGTTTCGACTGCCCCAGCTGCGCCTGGATCACCGAAAACAGTCCGCCTCTCCTGGACTTCTGTGAAAACGGCCTGAAATCCCTGACTTCCGAGCTTTCACCGGTGACTGTCCCGAAGGAATTCTGGTCGAAGAACTCCCTCACTTCGATGCGGGACAAATCGGAATATTGGCTGGGCCGACAGGGCCGGATAACGGAGCCGGTCTACAAGGCCGCCGACAGCGACCACTACGAACCGGTCAGCTGGGAAAAGGCCCTGGCGATCGCCGCCGACAAACTGAAAGCCCTGGCTTCGCCGGACGAAGCGGTCTTTTACACCTCGGGCCGCATCATGAACGAACCGGCTTTCCTCTTCCAGCTTTTCGCGAGGGCTTTCGGAACCAACAACCTGCCCGACTGCTCGAACATGTGTCACGAAGCGACCGGCACTGGAATGAGGCTGGCGATCGGGGTGGGCAAATCCACGGTCAGGTATTCGGATTTCAAAGACGCTGACCTGGTGATCGTGATGGGGCAGAACCCGGGGACAAACCACCCGCGGATGCTGAACGCCCTCGAAGAAACGAAGCTTCATGGTGGTCAGGTGGTGGGGGTCAACCCGCTGCCGGAAGCCGGCCTGCTCCAGTACAGGAATCCCCAGAAACCGCGCGGGCTGCTCGGCAAAGGGGCAGTGATTTCCGACCAGTTCGTACACATCCGGGTGGGCGGCGATCAGCACCTGATCCGGGCGGTTGCGAAAAGGGTTCTGCTGGCCGAAGCGGCGGCACCGGGCACCGTTCTGGACCATGACTTCATCGATCGGTACTGCGATGGTTTCGAACGGTACCGGGACGAAATCCTGGCGATCGACGACCAGGAAGTCCTGGCCGCGACCGGCCTGAACGAAGCGGAAATCGATGAACTGGCCGAGCGATACATCAAGTCGAATGGCACGGTGATCACCTGGGCGCTCGGCCTGACCCAGCAACGGCGGGCCGTCGCGACAGTTGCCGACATCATGAACCTGCTTTTCCTTCGCGGAAACATCGGGCGGCCCGGAGCGGGAGCGTCACCGATCCGTGGACACAGCAACGTCCAGGGCGACCGCACAATGGGGATCTGGGAACAGATGGGCGACCCGTTCCTCGACGCTCTCGGCAAGGAGTTCGCATTCGAACCGCCGCGGGAGCATGGTTTGGACACCGTCAAATGTGTCGATGCGATGGAACGCGGTGAAGTCGGGTTCTTCATGAGCATGGCCGGCAATCTGATCGCCGCCGTGTCCGATTCGTCCCGCGCCGAAACAGGCATGGCCCAGGTTGGCATGTCAGTGATGGTTTCGACGAAACTCAACCGGTCGCATGTGGTCACCGGCAAAGAAGCTTTGATCTTTCCGGTGCTGGGACGCTCCGAGCGGGATACCCAGGCATCCGGGGACCAGGTAGTCACTGCTGAAGATTCGGTCTGTCAGGTCAACGCGAGCAAAGGAAACATGGATCCGGTCGATGACGGCCTGCTTTCCGACGTGTCAGTCGTGACCCGATTGGCGCGGCTCGCCATCGACAGTCCCGGAATCGACTGGGAAGCTTTCGAGTCCGACTACGGTTCGATTCGTGATTCGATCAGTCGTGTGGTTCCGGGCTTCGAAAGTTTCAACGAGCGGCTGGAAGAGGCGGGAACCATCCTGTTGCCGCACGGCCCGCGGGACAGTCGGACTTTCCCGACCCCCTCGGGAAAGGCGCAGTTCACCGTTCACGAATCCAACCGTCTCGAGGTGCCGGAAGGCCGGTTGATGCTTCAGACGATGCGGGCCCACGATCAGCACAACACGGCGATTCTCGGCCTGAACGATCGTTACCGGGGAATCAGGCAGGGAAGGTTCGTCATATTCGTCGCGCCCGAAGACCTGGCGGAACTGGGACTCGAGGATGGCCAGACAGTCGATGTTTTCAGCGAGTACCCCGGTGAGGATGACCGGGTGCTCAGGGGGTACCGCACCGTTTCGTACCCGACCAAACGCGGCTGCGTTGCCATGTATTTCCCGGAGGCAAACGAACTGGTCCACCGCGAGGCCGTGGCCGAATTCTGCAACACCCCCGCCTACAAGGAAGTGATTGTCAGGATCGAACCCGGCGCAGAACGGGTTCCGGCCGGGCGGCCTGTAGCCATCTGAAGCGCCGGGCCAGCCGCTTAGACTGCTACCGCATACTCGGTTATTATTTACCAATAGATCCTGTTCTGCGGCGATAAACTGAGTAAGCATCCGTGAATACGGTTACTTCTCTGATAGTTTCCAGACATGTCAGGAACCGTTTTCAGGGTCGGGGAAGCAGCTGTACTGCTCGGCGTGAGCGACGACACGATCCGGCGCTGGGCCAGCGATGGCCGTCTCAACCTCAAACAGGACCAGGCCGGAGTGAAAGTCGTGGAGGGCAAAGAGCTCGCTGCGCTGGCCGTGGAAGTAGCGAACGAACCCGGGGCTGAAGGCACCGGCACCTTCTCGGCGCGTAACCGGATGCGGGGAATCGTGACCAGGGTGAAAGCGGACGGGGTGATGGCCCAGGTGGACATTCAGGCCGGACCGTTCAGGC
>JBAWHK010000024.1:0-2621 GCA_049593795.1 Solirubrobacterales bacterium | reverse complement strand
GTGACCTCGTCGCCTCGACCGGTGTATCGAAAAGCACCATGCATAACCTGCTCTCGACCCTCGAGGCACATGATTTCGTAAGGCGGGAACCCCACACCCGCATGTATCGGCTCGGCCCCGCCCTGATTCCGCTGGGGGTCGAAGCCACCCGCCAGGTCAAGCTTGTCCGGACGACTACCGAGCGTCTGGCGCCACTGGCCCGCGAACACAACCTTTCGTTTGCGATCGCGCAGCGCACCGACGAGCGGGAGGTGAGGATCATCACCCGCTTCTACCCGCCGGGTGACGTTCACGTCGGGATCACCGTCGGCAGCACTTTCGGCCCGATGGACGGTGCCCTCGGCAAGATCCTGCTCGCGTCGATGGACGATTCCGAAGTAAAAAAGATAATCAAGGCGAAGAAATTGCCGGCCCATACCGAGTCCACCATCACCAGTCCCGAGAGCCTGATCGCTGACGTGGCGGAAGTCCGGTCGAGGGGCTGGTCAACTTCGTTCGGGGAACTGAACGAGAACAACGCGGTGGCGACCGGGATCTGGGGCGCCAGCGGCGACCTCGAACTGATTCTCCTGGGGATCGGTTTTGGTTCGCAACTGGATGAGGGACGTCTGGAAGAAATCGGCGAAGTGCTCTGCGGGACTGCTGCTTCGGTCATGGCCGAGGCTGGTTCACACCGGCCTGCTGCCATCAATTCCTGATCGCTTGGGCCCTCCTGGGGCCTTCGATGTTCGCTTGCGCGCGGCTTCCTGACCGGGAGCTTGCCAGTGACCGCTGCCTGTGTTAGTCTCGTCCACAATACGGAACTTGGTTCAGCATATTGAACTGGCGCAGGACAAAACAGGAGAATTGAATGAGCGAAACACGCGAAGTGGATCTGGTCATCACGGGCGGCACCGTTGTCAGCCCGAGCGGCACACGAAAGGTCGGTATCGCAGTAGATGACGGCAAAATCGTTGCCGTAACCGAGGATCGTTTCCTCCCCCCGGCCAAGAAGACCGTTGATGCCACCGGCCTCCACGTAATTCCGGGCCTGGTCGACACTGAAGCCCACCCGGGTTGCTACGTGCCGCTCAGGGACGACATCGCCAGCGAAACCCGCGCCGCGGTCACCGCCGGTGTCACCACATGGGGCGTCCACGCTCCGGACACCCGAATGGGCCACCCCGACTTCGTTGAATTCGTCCAGAAAGAAGACGTCGGATCCTTCCACGACGGCTTCCCGCACTTCGAGCAGATCATCGAGGAAGACTCCGCCATCGACGTCTTCCTCACCTACATGCTCGAAACCGACCAGCAGGTTGAAGAGATTCCCGAGTACGCCGAAGAGCACGGCGTCACCTCGTTCAAGCTTTACCTTCAGGCAATGAGCCCCGAATCCGAACCCAACTGGCCAGGACGCCGTGCCGGACTCGGCGCCGGTTTCGATGACGGTGTCATCTGGGTGGCCATGGAGAACGTCGCCAAACTCGGTCGTCCCGGTGTTGTCTGCATGCACTGTGAGAACTGGGAAATCGCCCGTATCTTCGACAAGCGCCTCAAAGATGAAGGCCGAACCGACTGGGCCACCTGGTCAGATCGTTCGCCGCACTACCTCGAGGCTTCGCACATCCGCCAGTACGGCGACATGGCTGCCGAACTCGGCTGCCCGATCTACATCCAGCACTCAACCACCCCCGAGAGCTACAAAGAGATTCTCGAGCTGCGCGGTCGTGGCGTGGAAGTACACGCCCAGACCGGTCCGCACTGGATGCACTTCGGAAAAGAAGAGCACAATGCATGGCGGATCAACGTGCCGCTGCGTTCACGGGCCAACAACCCCAACATCTGGAACGCGATCCAGGCCGGCATCATCAACTCGGTCGGTTCGGATCACGTCGTGGCCTGGGGCGACGCCGGTTACGAAGCTTCCTACAACGAGAACATCTGGGAGCTCAAGACCGGTTTCACCTCAAGGGTCGAAATGCTGCTGCCGGTAATGCTCGAAGGTGTCCATCAGGGCAAGCTGACCCTCGAGCGTATGGTCGAAGTCGCCTGTGCCAACCCGGCCGAGATCTTCGGTGTGTACCCGCAGAAGGGCCTGATCGACGTGGGCGCCGATGCCGACATCGTTCTGATCGACCTCGAGAAAGAAGTCGAAGTCAAGAACGAGAACGTGCTCACCCGTTCCGGATGGACCGTGCTCGACGGCCACACCATGCACGGCTTCGCCGTTGCGACCTTCCTCCGCGGCAAGCAGATGTCGAAATGGGAAGACGGTGCCCCGGCACCCGAGTACATCGGTGACTCCGACGGCCACTACCTGCGACGCACCCCCGGCCAGGATCTGATCCCGGTAGCAGGCGGCACCGGTGCCCGAGCTGAAGTCCGTACCCTGCCGTTGATCGGCAAGAACGAGGAAGGCGCCTGAGCATGGGGAACGTCTGGGACGACGTTCTACCTGAAGAGGACCGTCTGGTCTTCGAGAAGGCCGGTTGGGGCAAAGAGGTAGGTTTCGGCGAAAAGCCGGTACTGCTGGTCGTCGACGTGATCTACAACTTCGTCGGCGACGTGCCCGAACCCATTCTCGAATCGATCAAGCGCTGGCGCTACAGCTGCGGTGAACGCGGCTGGGAAGGGGTCAA